>JAQTYB010000138.1 GCA_028688475.1 Elusimicrobiales bacterium | reverse complement strand
ATGGATGGTCTGGATGGGGCGACGAGGAAAATGGATGCGTGTTTGTGCCGCAAACTCCTGAGAAATTTGTCCATGATTTGGATGGCAATTTGATTCAGGATGGACGCTGGAAATACAGTTGGGATGCGGAAAACCGCATGAATGCCGTGGAAGAATTGGCCGTCAAGCCCGGCCATCCGAAACGGAAAATAGAGTTTGCCTATGACTGGCAGGGCCGCAGAATCTCCAAGACCATAACCCAGACGTGGGGCCATCATGCTTGTGGATTTGAGAGGAAAACCACCCGCGTATTTATTAACGACGGATGGAATCTCATTGCCGAATTCGAGCAGCCCGAATGGAAAGGCCGTTGCGGGAAGTTGGAAGACTTCATGCGCAAACACTGGAAGCCGGAGGCGACCACCTATCTGTGGGGGCTTGATGCGTCTGGGACGATGAGCGGGGCCGGTGGGGTTGGTGGGATATTAGCGATTGATACGCCCGCGCGTGGGAGTCATTTCTTTTCGATGGACGGCAACGGCAATGTCGCCGCTCTTGTCGATGCCAAGACAGGACGTGCCACCGCGAAATATGAATACTCGCCAGCGGGGGAATTGATCAGAGGTAGCGGCATCATGGCCAAGGCGAATTGCGTTCGCTTCAGTTCAAAATATTTCGACCCTGAAACCGGTCTCGGTTATTGGGGGGAACGATATTATAATCCATCGACAGGTCGGTGGACAAGTCGCGAACCTCTTGAAGAAGCTGGTTCATTAAACCTTTATGCTTTTTGCCGCAACGACCCGATCCTGTATATTGATGTTTTAGGACGAGAATCAGCCACTTGGCCGCCAGCGAATAGGCCGGATGATCCAAGATTGCCTCCCCCTCCTTCGAAGGATTTGCCGTCGAAAAAAGATACTACTGGGGCCACCTTGTTTCTTCCCCCTAACTGGTTTTTGCATCCCGCAGATGAAGGTAAACCTTGTAGTGCGGGGAAGGTCGGACCGGGCACAGCTACGATCAAGCGTATTGATCCTCCGGCGACAAAGGCCGGAGATGTTAAGGGAGCCGAAGGGAGCACGCTTGTTCAATGGACGCTTCATTTTGAGGCTGATATTCAGATGAAAGGTTGCTGGAAAGATCTCGCTGTGCTTTGGGGTACATGCTTGCGATCAGACAACACAGCTCTGTACATCCCGGAATGCATAAACAAAACTGCATGTAATATGAGGACGTACACCGGAACTCAAAGTGGTGTGCCTCTTGGTGGTCCGTATATGACGAGAGTCGTTGTGCGCTGGTTATCTTGTGAGAATAATAAGTGGACTGTGAAGCAGCAACCCGTACCGAGAAACTATTCATGGGATGGAAAGAGTTGGTCCAACCAATAACATGAAACGACGGATTTTCCGAATTATTGTTTTTTCGGTGGCGTGCTTGGCTATTTATTTCTGTGCGTATTTTGTTCTCGTTCAGGTTGTCCATGCGCCCATAAAGTCGGTAGAGGTCGCGCTTCCGTCCTATCGATTTTTTAAGTCTTCATTTGTTAGGTGTTTTTTCTCTCCTGCGAATATAATCGACGAAATATATCTGAGACCGGAAATGTGGAAAAATCAGCCTCTTACTAAATCTTCCGAACATTCGAAACCTCCTCGTTGAGCCCGTTGGTTTGCAGGCTCCCAAGGAAACCAGTCCGCGCCGCTCCCATTATGGCCCCCCTGGCGGCGCGGCTCCTCGTCGCCCTCGCGGGTGGCGATTCCATCGCCAGCCGGCCAGCGGCTGACGTTCCGCCTTCGCTAAAGCTACGGCGGACAAGTCCACTTTCGCCGCAGTCCGGCCGTCATCGTCGCGCAGGCTCTGTCCGCTACCCGCGTCCAACGTCCCTCGCTACTCGCTCGGGCCTTCCGCCATCGCCTTCCAGTGGCCGCTTATGGCGTCCACGGAGCGGCTCTGTCGGACGCCTGCTTAATGCGGCACGAACGCCCCTCGACGCTTCGCGCTCGGGACTACAGTCCCGCCGCCGATCCACTCCGCCCGCCGTGCATGAGGACACGGCGGCGGAGTGTTCCCCGCCTGCGTCCACGGGGGGAACTTCGGCGGGGTCGGAGTCGGGCCTGACGGCGCTTCCCCGCGCCGCGTGCCGCGGTTGCCCCTATCCCCCCTGTCTACGTCCCGGCAGGTGTGCGGGACTCGCGGGGGGACTATCAGGGGCGGTCGCACCCCCCCGCATTACCCCCGCCTGCGCGAGAGCTGCGGCGAGGCAGGCCAGCAGAGGGGAAGCGCCCAAACTCACCCTTCGGCGGCCGCGTCCGGAGACCCGGCGCACCTATCCCGGAATATGCTCGCCCCCGCAAGCGGCGGCTCGATGGAACCCGCCCGGCAGTCGCCGCGCCAGTCCGCAGCGGCCTGTCACGTCGTCTGCTTTTCCTGCCCCCCTCGACAAACTCGGGGCAAGCAGGGAACGCCTGCCCGTTTTGCCCCCTGTCTTTTTGCGGGGGCAAAACTTTTACCTCCCAATCAAGGAAGCAAATGCCTTTACCGATCCAGACGGCCCAACCAACACCGCTTTTCCTTTTAGTTGTAAATGTTCCGAAATCCGCAGGGTGCGGCACTCTGCGGCGCAACTTTCAGGGAGGACGGCGCGGCCCTGTTGCGGGGCGCGACGTGGGGCAGGTTGTCGCCGGAAAGTCCGGCCTGATTGGTGTGCTGCTTTGTTCGCACCCTGTTCGATGGGTAATGCGGGGGGGTGCGAACCGCCCTAATAGTCCCCCCGCGAGCGCTTGGCGCGTAGACAGCGGGGGATAGGGCAATGCGACACACGCGGCGAGGGTAGCCGCGCAGGCTCGACGCCGACCCGCTGCAGCAGCGGGACGCTCTGCCGCCGTGAGATGACCGCGGCAGGCGGCACACGGCGAGCAGAGCGCAATCGGCGGCGAGACTGGCACCGCCAGGGATGGCGGCGGTGTGTCGCCAAGGCGACGTTCGGCCAGCGGCGTGCGTGCCCGCCTCAGCGGGCCAAGACACGCCGCTGGCCGATCCCGATGGGAAATCGGGAAGTCGCCGCGAGGAGGACGGCCAGCCGCCGCTTGGTGGCTTGTCTCGCCGTAGCTTTAGCGAAGGCGGAGGCGGACGAGATGGCTGGCTGCGCCAGGGGCGCACCTGCCTGGCAGGCGATCCTCCGAGATGCGGCGCAGGGGTGCCCAAAGGGAGCGCCGCATGACTGGAGATAGGTGAGCCAGGCATCCATGGTCCGCCGTGGATGCGATTTTCCAGGCTCACTTTGTTTTCGTCTCCGCCCGCATCCACGAAGGAATTTTCCGGGGGGAAAGGGGTTGTTGTTCCTCCTCCTC
>JAQTYB010000069.1 GCA_028688475.1 Elusimicrobiales bacterium | reverse complement strand
CGCAGGCCACCGGCATCGTGGAGCCTGAAAACCGCGTGCTGGTAGCGCCCTCCGCCAACGGCACCATAGAGGAAATGCTGGTCAGGGAGGGCGACATGGTCAGGAAGGGTCAGGTGATGGCCTGGCACAGTTCCAGCGAGCGCACCGCCCTGCTCGATTCGGTCAACATAAAAACCGCGAGCCCAGATGAGCGTAAAATGGTGGAGCAGGCCTACAAGCTTATTCCGGTCGTGGCCTCCATAGACGGGAAGGTTATAAAGCGCGCGGCGGAGCCCGGCCAGTCGGTAGCGCAGGGAAAGGAAATAGTCATACTCGCCGACCGCCTCATAGTGAAAACCTCGGTGGACGAGACGGATATCGGCGCTGTGCGCGAAGGCCAGACGGCGGATTTTTATCTTGACGCTTTTCCGAAGGACAAGTACGCCGGCTCGGTCGTCTCCATAGCGCATGACGCCACAGAGAAAGAGGGCGTTACCGCTTACGCCGTCAAAGTGCTGCCTTCGCGGCCAATCCCCGTGCTGCGCTCGGGCATGACGGCGGATATGCTTATCACCACCAAGCGCCGGCATAACGTCGTCTACCTGCCTAAAAAAGCCGTTTCCTACCGCGACGGGGATACCTATGTGAAAATGCGCGACGCTGGCGGCAAAAAGGTTTTGGAAAAAAACGTGTCCGTGGGCGACGCCAACGAAAAATATATCGAGGTCGCCTCAGGCCTGTCGCTGTCCGATACGGTTTACTATTCCACCGCGGCGGTGGAGGCCGAGGGGACCGGCGTTCAATTTACCGCCAATTAGCCATGGATTTTCTCATAGACCTGCGCAACATCTCCAAAACCTACAAGACGGGCGCGTCCGAAATTCACGCGCTGAAAAATGTTTCGCTGCGGATAGCGCCGGGCGAGTTCGCGTCCATAATCGGCTCGTCGGGGTCGGGCAAATCCACGCTGCTGCACATAATGGGCTTTTTTGACCGGCCCGACGGCGGCGAGTACCATTTCGCCGGACACGCCACCGCGCGCATGGGCGACAATCAGCTTGCCGCCATACGCAGCCGCATGGTAGGTTTCGTGTTCCAGTCGTTCCACCTGCTAAAACGCGCGACGGCAAAAGACAATGTCGCGCTGCCCATGGTCTACAGCGGGCTGCCCAGCCGTTCGGAAAAGGCGCTGGAATGCCTCAAGCTGGTGGGGCTTTCCGACCGCGTTTCCCATAAGTCCAACGAGCTTTCCGGCGGGCAATGCCAGCGCGTGGCAATCGCGCGGGCGCTGGTGAACAGCCCGCTGGTCATCTTCGCCGACGAGCCCACCGGCAACCTCGACGCCAAATCACGCACGGAGGTGATGAGCCTGCTTGACGAATTGAACGCGCAAGGCCTTACCATAGTGCTGGTTACGCACGACGCCGAAGTGGCCGCCCGCACGCGCCGCGTGGTGCGCATGAAAGACGGCGAAATAGTTTCAGACGAAAGAAAGGCGGGCTCCCTCCCCCCCGCGCGGTTTGAAAAGGCGGCGCTTCCCAAAGCGCGGATGGGTTTTACATTGCCGGAACTCAGGGAGCAGTTGCTGGTGGCGTTGAAATCCATCTGGGGACATAAACTGCGCAGCGCGCTGACCGTGCTGGGCATGTTCATCGGGGTGGGCGCGATAATCGCGCTGATGACAATAAGCGACGGGTTTATGAAGAGCATTCTGAGCCATACTTCCGAAGACGACGCGAAAAAGATTTATATCAGCGTCAAGCACAACTATTTCAAGCCGTCCGGCAAAATAACTCTCGCGGACGTGGAAATTATAAGGACCTACTGTCCGCTAGCCGATAAAATCACTCCGATAATCGCACGCAACGTCAAGGTGTCGGCAGGGAAAAGAAACGTCAACGGCAACATTTTCACCGATGAGGGCCGCACTCCCCAGGAGCAGAAGAAGGATGGCAACAGATTCGAGAACAATAAAATCACGGGCCGGTTTTTCACAAGGCTTGAAAACAGCCAGCGCGAACGGGTGGCGGTGATAAACCGCGTCGCCGCGACAAAGCTTTTCGGAACCGCTCCGGCGGTCAACGGCGACATACGGATACAGGGCATAACTTTTACCGTAGCAGGCGTGATGGATGAGGACCAGACCACCGGAATGTTCGGACGCGACCCCGGAGTCCTGATGCCGCTTAACACGGCCATGAAACGGGTTTTCGGAGGGACGAGCCTGAATTATATCGATGTGAAAACCGCGAGGGTGGAGGATGTGCAGGAAGCCCGCAAGCAGATAGTGCTGGCGATGCGCAAAACCCGCAGTCCGCGCGAAGGCCAGGAGGACGACTTTGAAGTGTTCACGTTCGCCGGAAGAATAAATGCGTTCAAAGACCTCATGGGCAACCTGTCGCTGGTGGTTTACTGCATAGCGGGCATTTCGCTGCTTGTGGGCGGCATCGGCATCATGAACATCATGCTGGTGAGCGTCACCGAACGCACCCGCGAGATAGGACTGCGCAAGGCACTGGGAGCCAAAAACACGGACATTTTGAGCCAGTTCATGATTGAAGCCGTCGTGCTTTGCCTGATAGGCGGCGTACTGGGAATCGGTTTCGGGCTGGGCAAATCATGGATAGCTTTCTTCTTCATCAAGGTAAAGCCCGCGCGGAGCGCGGCAGCGGTGGCTTTCGCTTTCTTTTTTTCCAGCCTGATAGGCGTCTCTTTCGGCTTCTGGCCCGCCCTGCGGGCCGCGCTGCTAGACCCGATAGAGGCGCTGCGTTACGAATGATTCTTGAAAAACGTATAATTTGTGTGCCGGATACACGCTGCAAGCAGCTTTCAGGGTGGATACGCTGTTTCAGGCGATTTCCGGCAAAGGCTTCGGCGAAAACTGATAATGGAAAAATTCCTCCGAAAACACTGGGGCTACGATTCGTTCCGCCCGCTGCAGCGCGAAGCGGTTGAAACCGCGCTGTCCGGGCGCGATGCGCTCGTGGTGATGCCGACGGGCGGAGGCAAGAGCATCTGCTATCAGCTCCCCGCCGCGATGGAGCGCGGGCTTGTGCTGGTCATCTCGCCGCTTATCGCGCTTATGGACGACCAGGTGGCGGCGGCGCGCGAGGCCGGGCTGGCGGCGGACGCGCTTCATTCCAATCTCGACGCCGCCCGCCGGCGCTCGGCGTACCGCAATCTGGCGGAGGGCAAAACACGGCTGCTGTATGTCAGCCCCGAGCGGCTTTTTGCCGGGGACCTGTTCGAGTCCGTCGCCGGCAAGCCGATGCTTTTTGCCTTGGACGAAGCGCACTGCGTCTCGCACTGGGGCCACGAGTTCCGCCCCGAATACCGGCGTCTGCGCGAAGTGCTGGAGCGGTTTCCGGACGCCGCGCGCATGGCGCTCACCGCGACCGCGACGATGGCCGTTCAGGACGATATTTGCGCCCAGCTCGGGCTGCGAGAGCCGGCGCGGCTTGTCGGCCACCCCGACCGCGCCAATCTCGTATACCGCGCTTTCGCCCGCCGCGACCAGTTGGCGCAGATTTCAGCCGTTGTCCGCCGGCATGGCGGCGAAGGCGGCATAGTTTACGCGCAGACGCGCAAGGATGTGGAGCGTATCGCGGCGGGACTCCAGCGCGCGGGGGTTTCCTGCGCGGCTTATCACGCGGGGCTTCCCGCCGACGAGCGGCGGCGCGCGCAGGAAGGTTTCGTCAACGAGCGGCTGGATGTCATAGCGGCCACCATCGCCTTCGGCATGGGCATAGACCGCTCGAACGTGCGTTTTGTAATCCACGCCAACACGCCGCGCTCGGTGGAGCATTACCAGCAGGAATCGGGCCGCGCGGGCCGCGACGGGCTGCCCGCCGAATGCGTGCTGCTGTTTGCCGCCTCGGACCTTGTCATGCACCGCAAACTGGCGCTGCTGGACGGCAATATCGCGCCGGAGCGCCGGCTGGTGCTTGACCGCCAGCTTCGCGATATAGGCCGCTACGCAGTCGCGCCGGTCTGCCGGCACCGCCTTCTTACAGAGCATTTCGGCGCGCGCTATGAGCCGAACGGGGCCGAAGGCTGCAAAGCCTGCGACGTCTGCCTCGGCGAGACAAAAAGCCTTGAGCCAGCCGAAGCGGTCCTGACCGCGAAAAAAGTGTTGAGCGCGGCCTGGCGCGCCGAGGGCCGTTTCGGAAAGGAATATGTCGTGAATCTTCTGTTCGGCCATCTTGACGAGCGCATGGGCCGCAACGGGGATGACAAGCTGAAAGTGTTCGCCCTCCTCAAAGACGCGGGCAAAGACGCCATCCGTTCCTGGATTGACCAGCTCACCGTGCAGGGTTTTCTGGAGATAACAGAGGACGGCGACTATCCGCTTTTGCGCATCACCGAAGCGGGCCGCGCGCTTTGCCGCGACGAGGGAACCGTGCGGCTTGGCGTGCCGGCCGCGCCCGCGGCGGGCAAAAAGAAAGCCAAAGCTTCGGCGAAAAACGCCGCCCTCGTTTCGCCGGAAGACAGGGAGCTTTTCGAGCGGCTGCGCGAACTGCGGCGGCTTATCTCGGCAAAACTGGCGCTGCCGCCCTATGTGGTTTTTCACGACACCGTGCTGGTGGAAATGTCCGTCAACAAACCGCGCGCGCCGCAGGAACTGCTGGAGCTAAAAGGCGTGGGCGAGCAAAAACTGGCGCGCTACGGCGCGGCCTTCCTCAAAGTAATAGCCGGCGCCCCGCCGGAAGACGAAGCGGGGTTGTTTTGAATTCAACTCGCCAAAGCGGCGCACAGCAGTTCAATCAGCGCTTTGGCATGGCGGCCTTGCGGGTCTTTTGAAGGCATGAATTCGGTGATTTCCAGAAATGCCGTCCTATCGTCTTGCAGCAGCAGTTTAAGAATTTGTCCGGTTTCGCAAAGCGACAGTCTGGCTTCTCTTGGCATGTACGCCGCGGGCATTGCGTCCGCCGCTATCACGTCCACGTCAAAATGAAGCAGCAGCTTGCGCTCCTTCGCAATCGCCGCCAACGCGGCTTTGACTGATTTCGCGATGCCTCTCTCCCTCAACTCGCCGAGCGAAACGCATGGAATGCCGATGTCATTAGCCGGTTTTTCCTGATTGCCGATGACCGTGATACTTGCGGTAGGCAGTTTGCCGCCGGGCCAGTAATCGGATTTCTGCGTCGCCATCCATAACCCCATTCCCGCGCTGCCGCAACAGGTATCAGGAAGCGGCGAGATGGAGTCAACATTCCCGTCCAGAGAAATAACATGCACCTTGTCGTTTCCGTGCCATTGCGCCATTCCGGCGGTTGTGCCGACTATGATGCTGCAATCCCCACCGAGGCACAGGCATAGCCTGTCTTTGACCGCGGGGCCTATTTTTTCCATGAATGCGCCGGTCTGCCGCCACGCGGTTTCCGGCAGAGGCCAATTCCTTACCGGGTGATCGTTGTGCCTCCGTCCCTGAGGCAGCGGAACGCCGCCGAGGTCGTGCACTTCAACTCCGGCCTTTGCGGCGAGACGGTTTATTATTCCGTTTTGCCGGAAATGTCCGGCTGAAAGCTCCGTGCCCTCATGGAGACAGCCGGCGCTGGTTGGAATATCGAAGACATATATTTTCCGCATTTTTGATCCTTTAACGGTTCAACAGTCGTTTCGACAAGAGTGCGCGCGCGGCGGCGAGTTCGGCGTCAGCCGGGACGCACAGTATGCCTTTTTCATAGCCGCCGCGCGCGCTTGCGGCGCACAGAGCGGCGACGTTTTCGGCGGCGGCGACAAGTTTTTTAGCCGCAGCCGCGTCGCCGGATTGCGCGGCCAGAATCGCCAGCGCGGCGTACGGGGCCGTATAATTCGGCTCCAGCCGCAGCGCCGCCGAGAAGTCCTCCGCCGCTTTCGGATAAAGCCCAAGCAGGGCGTATATTCCGCCGCGCTGATAATGATAAAGCGCGGATTTGGGGCTGAGTTCCGCGGCGCGGTTTAGTTTATCCAGCGCGGCGTACGGAGAAGGAACGGGGTTTTGCAATTCCAGCCGGGCGGCGTCAAACCATATTCCCGTGTCCTGCGTGTAAATCGTCAGCGCTTGCCGCGCGGCCTCCGCGCGGGCGGCCGGCGCGGACGGTGAATTGAGCCGCTCAAGCGCGTCGCGTCCATACGCCTGCATTATCGCGGCGGCGGCGCAAAAAATGAACGCCAATGCCGGCACGGCGCGTGGCAGCCGGCGAACCGGCTCGGTTTCAGCTTCCGGTTGCGCGCAGGCCAGCATTCCGAAAAACAAGAGCGATACCGGCGCGTAAAACATAATCCCGTCGGCAAGCGATTGGACGAATACCGCGCCGGCGATAAGCAATGGCCGCAGCGCGGCGGGATTTTTGCGTCCGTTCCAAAACGCGCCCAAAGCGAAAATCAAAAACAGAACCGCGGCGGGCAGCCCGCTTTCCGCCGCGAGATTGAGCGGCTGCGAATGCGCGCTTAGCGCATAGTGCCCGAAAAAAGACAGGCCCGTTTGATATGCCGTGGTCAGCGCCAGATACCCGCGCTCGAAACACCCCGCGCCGACGCCGCAAAGCGGGTTATGCGCGATGACCGCCAGCGCCACCTTCCAGATATGCAGCCGTCCCAGGGCGTACGGATCGCCGGATTTGAAAACGACATTAAGAATTGATTGCGGCGCCAGCAGACCGGCGGTTGTAACCGCCGCCGCGCACCAGAGCAGCGCTTTCCAGCGCCGGCTATATGCCAGCGCAAGCGCAACGGCGGAGGCGGTTGCCAGCAACCCGCCACGGCTGCCTGTGGCCGCCACGGCGGACAATGCGATTATCGCCGGCAGCGCGGACGCGGCGCGTTTCCAGCGCGGATAAGTTTCGTCGAGAACGACCGCGAACGAACCGGCGAAAGCCGCCGCCGCGAAACAGGCGGCGGCGTTCAGCCGCGTGCCCTGAAATACCGCTCCCAGCCATTCGCCTGAATAAAATTTCGCGGTCAGAATCCATAACGCGGCCGCGTATGCGGCGATATGGGCGATGCGCGTTATCCATTCCTTCGCGCGGTCTCCCGCTCCGCAAACAGCGAAGTAAAACGCCACATAAACCAGATACTGCGAAACCGTCCACAGGCTGTTGAGCGGCTCGACAGAAAACGGCAGCGCGATAATCAGCCAGCCGCAGAACAGCGTCAGGGTGTGCGCGGGCGCGATGCCGGCGCGGCGCAGCGCAGGCCACGCCAGCGGCCAGAACGCGAGCGAAAGCCCCGTCCACGCCGCGACGCCCGGCTGCCAGCCGGCGCTGACAGCGACCAGCCACCAGAGCGTAATGCCCGCCGGCGCAATCAGCGCGGTTTTTGAGGAGGAGGATTCCACCATTTTATCCATTGCGCTTTCCTTTCATAAACTCCGGCGGCAAGCGCGGCGTTGCCGAGCCGCTCATAAATTTTGGCCAGAGAATCGTAGCTTGCCGGGCGGAACGGGTCCAGCCGCAGCGCTCGCTCATAATCAACGGCGGACTTTGAGAGAAACGCGCGGTTCGTTGCCGCCTGCAATTCATCCGCCTGCGCCAGCAAAAGCGCGGCCCGCGGATTTTGCGGGTACTCGCCGGAGGCTTTCTGCAAAGCCGCTGTTGCGCGGATTGTGTCGCCGGAGTCGAAAAACGCTTTCGCGCGCAATACTGCGATATCGGCTTTATGGTCCAGTGTCGCGGCGTAAATTCCGGCGAGACCGGTGCAAATTATCGCCGCCGTCAGCAAAAACCTGCGTCCCCGCTGCTCGATACGCACTGTCCGCGGCTGTTCGCAGGTCATGCCGAGGAACCAGCAGAAGAGCAGGAAATTAGGCGGCGTGACGAGTATGTAATCCATAAGCGACATAAACAGCATGGCGGTTATTGACCATTTTTCGGCGCGGCGTGTTTTGACGGTGCGGTACAATATCCAGCCGAGCCAGAGCGCAGCGGCTAGCAGTCCCGTTTCCGCGGCAAGCTGCAACGAGTAGGAATGCGCGAATGTTGTGGAAAACCGCGCGCTGCCGGGGACGTGGACCGTCGCGTAAGCGTAGCCGAACGTGCCGGGGCCGAAACCGGAAAGCGGCCTCAGTTTGATGAGTTCCACGGCGGCCTGCCACCACGAATAACGCTGCGCGAGGCTGAATGTGTTCATGTGCAGCACAACCAGCCCTCCTGCGAACGCCAGCATGACGGCGGCTGATTTTTTTACAACCCCGCCGCGGAAAACCAGATATATAATGGAAGTCAGGTAAAGCGCAAAAGCCGCGCCCCGCGATTTTGTCAGCAGCAATACGCCGAAAAACAACGCGGATTGAAACCATTTGCCGCGCGCAAGAAGCGCGGGTATCAGCAGCGCCAGCCAGCCCGCGAACATATTCTGGTTGAAAAACAACGCCGCGGCGGGTTGTCCGCGAAGCTGCTGGTATATGGCGAATAACGCCATCAGCCAGGAGGCGAGCAATATCCAGCCGAATATGCTTTTGCGTGTGTGGTTATCAAGCATTGCCGCCGCGTAAAGCGCCGCCGCTCCGGCAATCCAGTTCAGCGCGGCTTCGCGGCAATAGCCCGGCGCGGGGCTGAGCGCCCACGCCAGCAGCCATGCTCCGCAGGCCAGCAGCGGCACCGCCGGCAGCCGTAAAAAATCCGGCATTTCGCCCAACAACGCGCGCGCGGCAAGCCACAGCGCCAGTCCGCCGAAAAGCGCGGATTGCACAAGCGCTTGAGACCATAAATCAAGACCGCCGCGCAGCAAGGGATAGAGCGCCAGCGCGATTGCAATCGTGATTATGGCGGTTTTGTCCGCAATTTTAGCGCATGTCATGTCTTAAAAAAACGGCGCCCCGCGTCGTGTCACGGAGCGCCGCCGTATCCAGAAAGTCTATTATTCTTACTGTGTCAACTATTTCCTTATGAATACGAGCCACGAAACACACGAAATACACTAAAGAGGAACAAACAACACCAACAACGGAGTTTTAGCCGCAGATGAACGCAGATTTTCGCGGATAAAGACAGACAAAAGCAGTTTTGTTTTTAATCTGCGAGTATCTGCGTTCATCTGCGGCTGAGTTCTGTTGTTGAAAAGGCTCCTCATTTTTCGTGTGTTTCGTGGCTGAAACGCAGCCCTGTAGCTTTGTTGTGTTTATGACACAGTAAGATTAGGATTCCACTATGCGCGGCGTCACGAAAATAAGCAGTTCCACGCGCTGGCGGGTGGTGGCTTTTTTCTTGAAAAACCAGCCGAGCAGCGGGATATCGCCCAGCACGGGCACTTTGTAGACGGTGTCGCTGGCGTTGTCGTAAATAAGCCCGCCGATGACGATGGTGTCGCCGTCTTTGGCCATGACGGTGGTGTCGGCGCTGCGGGTGTCAACGCCCGGCGCGCCGCTGGCCGTGGGCACCGTGGACGCCACCTGGCTTACCGACGGGTTGAGCTTCATGGCGATTTTGCCGTCCGCGTTGACCTGCGGCGTTACCTTGAGGGTTATGCCGGTGTCTATCCAGTTGACAGTGGTGTTTATGATGGGCGGAGTGGCATTGGTGATGGTCGTGTTCACGTAGGGAATCTGCGTGGTGATGTTTATCTTGGCTTCCATGTTGTTGAACGTGGTGACCTTCGGGTCGGAGAGCACCTTCGCCTTGCCCTTTTGCAGCGCGGCGTTGAGGCTGACGCGGAATATATAGTCGTTGGTGATGTGCCCGAAGTTGAAAAATCCGCTGGTGGCCTGGTTGGCAGGCGTGGGGTTGAGCACGCCGAAACCGCTGCCGCTGTTGGTGTTCACCGGCAGGCTATGCACCACCCCGTCGGGAGAGGTGTATGTGCCCCCGCCCGTGGTGGCGTTTGACGCGCCGAAAAAGTTGAGGCCCGCCGCGCTGCCGTAATTTGCCGCCGTGACGCCGGTGAAATTCCAGTCTATGCCGAAGGCCGAGGAATCGTTTAGGTTGACTTCCACTATTTTGGTTTCGATGAGCACCTGCATCGGCTTGCGGTCTATCTGGCTGAGTATGCGCCCCGCGGTGTCTATGCCGCTGGCGATATCGGTCACTATCAGCATGTTGTTGACGGGGTCCACCGTGACGGCGCCGGCTCTGCCTTCCGCCGTGATGACGCCGGACAGCATGAGTTTTGCGTCCGCGGCTTTTATGAAATTGAGCGGGAAGACTTTTGTAACCTGCGCGCCGGTGGTTTTTTCCGCCGTTATGGCCTGCGAGGTGGTGACGCGCAGTATGTTGGAGCCTATCTGCTGTATTGCCAGCCCCCGCAGCGAAAGCACGGCGCTGAAGGCCTCGTCGAACGGCACTTTGACGAGGTGCACGGCGACGTTGCCGGAAACCTCGTCGGCGAATATCAGATTCAACCCGGCTCTGGCGGCCAGTTCGCCGAGAACGTCGCGCACCTCGGCGGAGTCGTCGTAATCGAGCGTGACGGGATACTTGGGCAGGGTGGCCAGAATATCGCGGTAGGCTGCGCGTTTTTGCGGGCCGTAATCAGGTCCGGGCGGCACAGTGGCAGCCGCGGCGGCGTGTTCCGGTTGAAGGGCGGCTGCCTGGCCGGAGGAAGGCTCGTCCGCGCCGGTGCGCGGCTGGGCCGCGCCGCCCCCTACGGGCTTGAGCTGGATTTTTATGGCGTTGCCGGAGCTGGAAACGCTGTATTCCGCCTTGGCGCCAAGCTGGAGGACGACGCGGACTATGCTAAGCGGCGTTTTCTGATACTGCTCGGCGCGAACGGCTTTGAGCAGGCCCGCACCTTCAAGCTTTTTTTCCTCCCCTTTCATCCTGGCGTTGAGGAGCTCCAGTATTACGCGCGGAGGTTCGGCGGTGGCGAAAGAATCGTATTGCACCGGCTGGTCGGTGGTGATGACGACGCCGTTTTCCGCCATTTCCACGGATTCCACGCCGGACGCCTCGGCCGCCGCCCAGACGGGCGCCAACTGGAGCTGCAGCAGCAGCGCCGACATCAATAAAGCGATGGTTTTCCTCATTTTCATTGCTCCTCTGATTTATCCACATCCCCGTCTGCGGTTTTAGATTTGCGTTCGCCTTTTTTCGCGCGCGGATTCTTCTCCGACGCTATCGCCAGAGTCAATACCGCGTTGTCCTCGGACATCAGGGTGACCTGGCGGACTTTTTCCTGTATGACGCCGCTTATCCGGGGAACCTGCCTGCCCTTCCTGTCGAGCAGTCTGCCTTTCACGAGATAGTAGGCCGCTCCGGTCTGCGAATCGTAAAGCATCGCGCGCTTGTCTCCGGGAAATGTGACGATTCCGGCGAGCGCGAGGTTTTTTACATCCGGCGGCTTGCCCGGTGTCGCCTCGGCGGCGGGGCGCTTGCGCGCGGACGCCGCGCTTACCGGCACGGATTTGAACGGGTCCCGCGCGAGCGAAGGGCGGTAAAGCTGCTCGGCGGTTATGGCCGCGGAGGTGGAAAGCGAGACCTCACGCCCTTCGTCCGCGGACGAGGGTGACTGCGCGCCCGCCGCCCAGGCCGTCGCGGCGGAAAACGCATAAATCAGTATGGCAGCTTTCATCTTACCCCTTGTACTGATAGGCGATAAGCACGAAACTCGCCGAAGAATTGCCCGAATCCACTCCGCGGACGTTGAGGTCCCTCACCGCGAACAGCCGCTGCGATGTGGCAAGCGCCGCCAGGAACCGGCCCAGCGCGTGATAGTTGCCCGTAACCTGCATAATATAGCGCACCTCGCTGTGATAGGCGAAGTCTTTGGCGCCCTGGGATGAAAAGGAGTTTATCGTGACGGCGTTGTACCTGGAGAGGTTCATGACCGTCCGCAGCAAGTCGGGCACTTTTTTGCCTTTCGGCAGCCGTTTCTCGGCGTCCTGTTCGCGCAGCGACAGTTCTTTCAGCTCCCTGTTAAGCGCATCGAGCCGGCCGGCCGTGCCTTTGGCTTTGGCGATTCGCGAGTTGATGTCCGTGATTTTAGCCAGGCCGTCGGCCTTGCGCGCGGCATAAGGCTGCCAGAGATACTTGAAATAACCAAACCCCGCCAGCGCGGCGAATATCACTCCCGCGATGATGGTTTTCAACTGGTCTCCGCTCAATTTGCTGTTGCCCGCAGTGTCGGCCATATATCACATTTTTTTCGTCGCGTATAATCCGGTGATGGGGAAGGTGAACAGGTTCGGCCCGACGTTGACCTGCCCCAGGTTGACGTTTGAGAATTTGCCGTCGTCCTCCAGCCGGGAGAGCCAGAGCGCCACATCGTCGCCGTTGCGGGCGCTGGCCGTTATCGTGAAATCTATTTTTCCGTCTTCCCTGAGCTGGGTGCGCAGTTCGGTCATCCAGACGGTGGCGGGCAGGCCTTTTTCGATGTCCGACAGGAACACAGGGTAATAATAGCGCGAGGAAATGAGCCCGTTGAGCGCGTCGAGATGCGCGGCGGAGGCGGCGCGCAGCGCCTCCAGCTCCGTCACCTTGCTGACCTTCGAGTCGAGCTCCCGCAAGGCGGATTCCTTCTGCCTGAGGTCTTTTTCTATCGCGACGGTGCTTTGGATATGCATGAAAGTCAGCCCCGTGAACACGACGAGAATGACGACCGCTCCGCCCGCTATGCGCATGTTTTGGGTGCGCTGCCTCTGGTTTTCCAGGAATTCGGGCGGAATCAGGTTTACTCGTATCATCGGATTATTCCCAATCCCACAGCTTTCTCAGCGCCAGCCCCGTCGCCACCGTGAGCGAGGGCGCCAGCTCCGGCGGCACCGTTTCGCCCCTGGCGGAACCCAGCAGGCTCAGCGGGGTGACGACTTCCACGTTTATTTTCAGCTCCGAAGCCAGAAACGACGCCAGATTTTTGAGGCTGGCGGAGCCGCCGGTTATGTATAGCGTGGACACCGCGCGGTCTTTGGCCTGCGAAAGGTAGAAATCCAGCGAGCGGTGCACCTCCCCGGCGAGGTCCCTCACTATGCCGGTGATTATGCCGCAAGCCTGCTCCTCCTGCGAGGGAGCGCCGCCGGGCGCCGCGCCGGGCCCCGCGGGCGCGGTCCCGTCCATGCTTATGCCGACGAGGCGCTTCAATTCCTCGGCTTTCGCCGGCTCTATGCCCAGAGTCTTGGAAATCGTGCGGGTGAAGGTGTTGCCCGCTATCAGGATGTCGCGCGCGACGCGGGTCATGCCGCCTTCGATTATGACCAGATTCGTGACCTTGTTGCCGATGTTGAGCGCGACGCAGGCGCCGCCCTCCGGCTGCGGCAGCCTTTCGAAAACGGTTTCCAGCGTGAAGGCGTCCACGTCTATCACCAGCGGCGACAGGCCGGCGGCTTTGAGTATTTCCAGCTTCTCGTTTATGAGGTCCCGCTTGGCGGCGACCAGCACCAGCTGCGTCTTCTTCTGTCCGTCCTCTAGCACGTCGCCTATTATGTGGCAGCCGAGATTGACGTCTTTTATGTCGAAAGGGATGTACGGCTCCGCCTCGGCGGCGAGCATCAGGGGGAGGTCTTTCTTCGCGATTTTAGGGATGGAGATGTAGCGCACGATGACGGCGTTGCCGGAGACCGAGGTGGCCACGGTCCTGCACGAGATTTTCTGCCGCTCGAAAATCCCCTTGACCGTCTGGGCGGTCACAAACTTTTTTTCTTCGGGCGTGGCGTCGGACTTGAATTGCAGCGGCGAATGCCCCCAGCCCTTGAGATGGCAGGTCTTGTCGTTGGCGGCGAGCCAGACGACCTTGACGGCGTGGCTGCCTATATCCACGCCGACAAGCTCCTGAGAGCCCGAGAAAAGGCCTTTGATTGCGGAGACGGAACCCGGTAATTTGCCCATAGCGGCAGCTTTCGCTTAGTAATGTATATACAATTACTTCCGATGTGGCAAGCGTTTTTTGCCAGTTGTTGCAAGTTTATAGAAATGTCATGGTTTGCGTTTTTTAGAAATGTCATGTAGTTGTCGTTTTCCTTGCTGTTGTCCTTTCTATCAGATTATCAACAGTCTTGAAGCTGTCTCGGCGCGTTTTT
>JAQTYB010000068.1 GCA_028688475.1 Elusimicrobiales bacterium | reverse complement strand
GTCCGCCAGCACCCTGACGCGCGGCATGCCCGCCGCGCGGCGGGTCAATTGCATGAAAAGCCGCCTGTTGCTGCCGCAGGCTACTATAAGCTGAAGCCCGTCTATTCCAGCCAGCGTGTTAAAGCATTTTTCCATATCCCCCATTCCTTTGCTGCCGCCGCAAAGCATGGCGCACGGGATACTGGGGTTCAGCCGGAAACCGCGCAATGCCGCGTCCTGCGGAACCGGTTTTGCGTAGGCGGCGGACACCGGAATGCCGGAGGCTATGACTTTCTCCGGCGAGATTTGACGGGAAATCATGTCGTCGCGGGCGGTTTCCTCGTGCACGAAATAAGCCGCCACGTTTTCTTCCGGCCAGAAGTGATGCGCGCTGAAATCCGTCACCACGCCGAACAGCGGTTTTTTGCATGAAAGCGAAAGCACGAAGCAGGGCAGCGAATGCGTGCAAACCGCCGCGTCGAATCCGCCGTCGTCAAGCATGTCGGCCATGCGGCGCGCATCGCCGGACAGCTTCAGATACAGTTTCCTTCCCGGGCGCGAAAGCGCGACGAGCAGAGGATTGTCGTACACTATCCGCCAGAATATCGGCGCGCGGCTCAACACCTCAAGATAAAACCCTGAAACCAGCTCGCCTGAATGCCGGTAAAAATCGCGTGACAAATCAATATAAGAAACCTCCGCGCCGCGCAAGGCAAGTTGTTCCCCCACCGCCCTGGCGGTGGTAACGTGTCCTGAAGGTTCGTGTCCGTATAGAATGGCTATTTTGGGAGGCATAGCATTTTGCGTATCATTCCATGATAACCGACAGGATTTCTTTTTCATACTTCCTAAACCATGTTTGCCAAACTGATTCGGCCCATTTTCTTACCAATATTTTGTGTTCTTCGCTGTTTTTTGCCAGCGCAACATCTGAAACGGTTAATGTGCCTTTGAAACTCGGCGGTTCCAGCCAGCGCAATTTCTGTTTGCGTTCAATAAATTCTTTTAGTTTTTGCCGCGCGCTGGCGCCATTCATGTTTTTTTCCAGCACATAGTACATGGAAACCAAATGTCCCATCACCGATTGTCTGGATTTCCGCGATGGTTTGCCGGGGTGCTGGACCGCGTATGTGTCAACGGTCAATCTGTGCGTGTCTTGCATATCGTTGTAGCTTTCATATTCTTTTGCGAGTATCCCGGAATAGACGGCCCAGCAACCTGGCGCGGATTCTATATACTCGTGAACCGGCCCGTCTATCCCAGCGAATCCGCCTTCACACCACTTGCATTTTTCGTTCATGGATTGCTTTGTAAAAAACACAAACGCGCCGCGATATCGGGGAGCCGGGAATTGAACCCGGAACCTCTCGCACCCCAAGCGAGCGCTCTACCATTGAGCCACTCCCCGGTAACGCGGCGCGTGTTGTCGTAAATTGCTGCGTTTTTTATTTTAGCATTCTTTCATTATCGCGGAAAGTTCTTTGTGCGCCTCCTCCAGCAGGCGGCGCGTCTCCTCGTCGGCGGCGCGGGCCGGGGCGGGCGCGTCCGGCTGCGCGCCGCCGCGGCGGGACAGCGCTTTTTTCGCGCCCGCCAGAGTCATTTTTCTGCGGTAGACCAAATCTTTTATCTCGTTTAATATCTCGATATCGCGCCGCAGGTAGCGGCGGTGTCCGCTCTCTTTTCGCATCGGGCGCAGCAGCCCGAACTCTTTTTCCCAATACCTGATTGAATGCGGGGCGACGCCGGTAATCGCGCTCAGCTCGCTGATGGTGTAATACTTTTTTTCAGGGTCGGGCTGTTTGTGAATCATTGCAAAAGCGTTTTCGAGGCCTTGAATCTAAGCGTGCGGCGCGGGCCGGTCACGACGGTTTCGCCGGTTTTGGGGTTGCGGCACTGGCGCGCTGCGCGCAGCCGGACGGTGAAAGTGCCAAATCCCGATATGACCACTTTCTCGCCGTTTTTGAGCGCGGCGGTTATCGCGGAAAAAGTTTCCCGCACGGCGCGCTCGGCTTCCGTTCTGTCCGCCAGCGAGCGGGCCACCTCACGGACTATATGGTTGCGGTTCATGTTAAACTTCGCCCGGGGGGGTGTCCTGCGGTTTTTCCGGCGGAGCGCCGGTCTCCGGCTTGCGCTGGATTCCGCCGAAAATGTCTTTCGGCTTTATGTCTTTAAGCTGTTCCTTGAATTGCTTCACGTCGTCGGCGGTGATGGGTTTGCTCAGCACCTGCGACTGCGAAAAAACCGCTTCCGAGACATACATCGGCGAGCCCGCGCGCACGGCGAGCGCTATGGCGTCCGACGGGCGGGCGTCTATGGTTTTTTGCCCCGCGCCGTTTTTTAGGTGTATGGTGGCGTAGAACGTGTTCTCGCGCACGCCGTCTATGCTGACTTTCTCCACCGAGTAGCCGGTCTGCTGTATTATCGCCAGCAGCAAATCGTGCGTGAACGGCCGCGGCAGCGGTATGCCGGAGAACTTGATGGCGATGGCCTGTCCCTCGACGGGGCCTATCCATATCGGCAGCAGGCGCGAGCCGCCCACTTCCTCCAGAAAAACTATCGCGTCGGCGGCTGTGGTCGCCAGCGAGTAGATGCGCACTTCCCTGTCTCCGGGAATTTTTGCGAGTTCACCCATGTCAGAATCCCAGCGCCTTGACTGCTGTCTCGGGCGGCGCGCCCTCCCTGATGATTTTGCGCACGGCGGCGACAACGGGCGCGTTGATGTTTTTCGCGGACACGATTTTAAATACGCAGTCGGCGGAGTCCGCGCCCTCGGTTACCGTGTTTATCTCGCTGCGGGCCTGGCTGACGGCTTTGCCCTGCGCCAGTTTCATGCCCAGCTTGTGGTTGCGCGAGAGTTCGCTTGTGCCGGTGAGTATGAAATCGCCCAGCGCCGCGAGCCCGTAAACCGTCTCCGGTTTGCCGCCGGCGGCGGCGATGATGTCGCGCATCTCGCGCACGGCCTGCGTTATCAGCGCGGCCTTGGTGTTCATGCCGAGGTTGAGCCCATCCACTATTCCGCAGGCGATTGCCAGCACATTTTTTGTCGCCCCCCCCCATTCCACGCCGCGCCTGTCAGCCGACGATTCCACGCGCAGCGGAAATCCGTCCAATACGGAGCGGACCTGCTCCGTCAGTTGCGCGTCCTGGCCCGCAAGCACCAGCATTGAGGGGACCGCGCGCGCTATTTCGATGGCGAAGCTGGGGCCGGAAAGCGCCATGACCATGTTTTTAAAAGTGGGCAGCTCGCTTTCGATAACCTCGCACATGGTGAGGCCGCTGTTTTCCTCAAGGCCTTTCGAGGCGCATACCAGCGGAACCGCCGCGCCGCTGAAATGTTTGCCCAGCGAGACGGCGAAGGGGCGCATCGCCTTCGAGGAAATCACGATGACGCCCAGTTCCACGCCCTGCGCCGCCTCTTCGAGCGAGGCGGTAAGTTTTATGCTGTCTTCCAGCCGGAAATGCGGGATGTGCGGGTGGTGGCGGTCGTGCTTTTCTATTTCATGCAGGAGATGCGGAAAATGCTCCCACAGCGTCACCGGACAGCCTTTTTTCGCCAAAAGCTGGGCCAGCACGCTGCCCCACACGCCCGCGCCGAAAACGGTTGCCTTAGGGGTTTTTGTCATCCGGTTTGGAGCCGTCGGCGAACGGCAGTTCTTTTTTGGAAAGCAGCCGCTTTATGTTGGGGATGTGCTTGTAGATTATCAGCGCGGAGACCAGAGACACCATCACCGAGAAAAACTGCGAGTAATGCCTGTCCGTCACGAAAAAACTGGCGATGGGCAGCACGAAGGCGGCGAGGATGGAGCCGACGGAGATGTGCCCGCTTATCGCCACGGCTGCGGCGAAAACGGTGAACGCAATCAGCGTGGGAAACGGCAGCATCGCGCCGAAAACTCCCAGCGAGGTGGAGACGCCCTTGCCGCCCTTGAACCGCAGGAAAACCGTCCAAATGTGCCCGATAATCGCCAGCGAGCCGCAGGTTATCGCCAGCCAGTGATTGTTGGGATAGAAATAGAAAACGAGCTGCACCGGGATGAAGCCTTTGGCTGCGTCAAGAATCATGGTGGCCCAGCCGGCCCATTTGCCGACTACGCGGTACACGTTTGCCGCGCCGGGATTGCCGGAGCCGTGCTTTCTGATGTCTATATCCTTGAGAAATCTGGTTATCAGGTAGCCGGACGGAATGCCCCCCATCAGGTAGCTGAACAGCATCAACAGCAGCATGTTTTTGTCCATAATGTTATGAAGGAATTATATTAAATTCCGCGCGCATAAAAACATGCGCCCGCTGCGGGCGGGCGCATTGCGGTATGGAATGTTTTGAGGTTATTTGACAACCGGATAGCCGGCCTGCGTCCAGGCGGTTATGCCGCCGGCGATATCGTGGTATTCCTTAAAACCCAAATCGCGCATTATGGCCAGCGCCAGCCCGCTGCGGTGGCCGGTGCGGCAGTAGATGAGGTATGGCTTCGCCTTGTCCAGCGCGCTCATGCGGTCTTTGAAATCCGCCGCTTTGTAATCCATGTTGGCGGCTCCGGCCAGATGTCCGGCGGCGAATTCCGCCGGAGTGCGCACGTCGAGCAGCACGGGCGGGGTTGCGCTTTCCAGCCAGGTCTTTGCGTCCGCCGGAGGGACGTTGAGCGGAAACTGCGAGGCTTCTTTCCGCACCGGGTCCGGCGCGGGTCCCGCTTCCGGGATTTTCCCTGCGAATGCCGAAACAGCCGCCGCCAGAAGCAGGCAGGCGAAAAAGGTGGTTTTCATGCTTTCTCCTTGCGATATAAATTTACGTCGCACTCCCGCAAAATTATTCCGTTATGTTCATCCCCGCGCTCAAGCCGCCTGCTCTCCCGCCAGCCTGGCGGTTATGCGCTCCCAGTTGCCGTCGGTGGCGAGGGCTTCGAGGCGCGTTCCGGCTGCGGTCTCAGCGCGGGAAACGACCATGCAGGTTTCGTAAATTTCATGGAGCAGCTCGCCGTCCTGCGGCGGCACTGTTATCGCGCGCGGTTTCCATATCGCCGACAGCGTTTCCCACACCTTGCCCAGCAACTCGTCCATGCCTTCGCCTTTGAGCGCCGAGATGCGGACCGCATGCGGATTTTCGCGCAGCAGCGCGGCCCTGCGCTTTTCGTCGAGCAAATCCACCTTGTTGAGCGCCTCGATGACCGGTATTGCGGCGGCGTCCAGCCCGGCGAGCGTGGCCAGCACGGTTTTTTTCTGCTCGCGGAGCATCGGCGAGGCGGCATCGCGCACGTGCACCACGCAGTCTGCCAGCGTGATTTCCTCCAAAGTGGCGCGGAAAGCCGCCACCAGCGTGTGCGGCAGTTTCTGGATGAAGCCCACCGTGTCGGTGAACAGCGCGAAGCCGCCGTTTTTGAGGCGGATGCGCCGCGTGGTGGGGTCCAGGGTGGCGAACAGCTTGTCGTCGGCGTAAACGTCGCCGGCTTTGCCGGAGAGGGTGTTCAAAAGCGTGGACTTTCCGGCGTTGGTGTAGCCCACTATCGCGATTTGCGCCAGCGGGATGCGTTCCCGGCGTTCGCGGCGGACGCGGCGCTCGCTGCGGACGGTTTCTATTTTGCGCTCAAGCTGGACTATGTAATCGCGCAGCCGGCGGCGGTCGTACTCTATCTTGCGTTCGCCGGGGCCGCGCGTGCCGATGCCGCCGGTCTGCTGCATCATGGCGGCGCCGCGCCCGGTGAGGCGGGGCAGGAGGTAATTCAACTGCGCCAGCTCCACTTGCAGTTCCCCCTCGCGGGTGCGCGCGCGGGCGGCGAAAATGTCGAGAATAAGCCGGGTGCGGTCTATTATTTTGGCGGGTATTATCTCTTCAAGGTTTCGCTGCTGGGCGGGCGAAAGCTCCTCGTCGAACACCACGGTGGAAGCGCCGGTTCTGCGGACCTCGCCGGCCAGTTCCTCGGCCTTGCCTTTGCCTATCAGCGTCGCCGGATTGAAATTCTGCAATCTGACCGAATAGGCGGCCTCCACCGCGGCTCCGGCGGTTTCGCAGAGGCGGCGCAATTCGTCGAGAGAGGCCTCGGCCTGCTCGCCGTCGCGCGGCTGAACGCGGCGCGCGGGCGGAGAACCGTCCGGCTCCCCGCGATGCGGACGCTTGAGCGCGGCGCCGACTATCAGCGCTTTTTCCTTTTTCGCCGTCATCGGGCGTCCGCCGCGGCGAGCTTGCCGCTGAGAATGTCGCGCGCGATGGCGCGGGGCTGCCAATCCGCCTCGGAGGCGATGTCTATCCAGGCGGCGTTGCGGTAGCGGCGCAGCCAGGTCATCTGGCGCTTGGCGTAGGCCTGTGTGAGCGTGATGATGCGGTGCATGGCGTCGGTTTTGGAAATCCTGGAACGCAGATAATCGAGCATCTGGGGATAGCCGAGGCTTTTGAGCGCGGGGCAGTCCTCGGGATAGCCGGCTTTCAAAAGCGCGTCGGTTTCGGCGGCCATCGCGTCGAAAATGGCGCGGGTGCGCGCGGCTATGCGCTCGCGCAGCAGCGGGCGGGCCCAGTTGAGCACGCAGAATGCCGCCTTGTGCGCGGGGAGCGTGCCGTAAAACTGCCGCGTCCACAGGCGCGAGATGGGTATGCCCGTAAGCTCGCGCACTTCAAGGGCGCGGATGATGCGCTGGACATTGCCCTGCGGTATTTTCTCGGCGGCTTCGGGGTCGGCGACGCGCAGCCGCGCGTGCAGCGCGGCGGGCCCCAACTGCTCTGCCGCACGGCTGAGGCTTTTGCGCAGTTCCGGGTCGCCTTTGGGCAGCGAGTCCATGCCGTTCCAGTAAGCCTGTATGTACATGCCGGTCCCGCCGGCGAAAATAGGCCTGCGTCCGCGGGCGCGGATTTGAGCTTCGGCGGCCAGCGCCGCCGCGACGAACGAGCCCGCGTCGTAAGAGATGCGCGGGTCCATGAAATCAACGAGATGGCAGGGGACGCCTTCCACGAGATAAAGCCGTGTCCCGCCGGATTCCTGCCACAGGCCTTCGGGTTTTGCGGTGCCGGCGGAGAGGCGGGTGTAAATCTGCCTGGAATCCACGGAGATAATCTCCCCCCCCGCCGCTTTGGACAGCTCAAGCGCGAGTGCCGTTTTGCCCGACGCCGTCGGGCCCATTATCACAATCGGTTTTTTTGGGGAGTCTTCCATAAGTTGCTCGGTAAACCGCGGATTTGCGAAAACGCCGCCCAGGAACGGGGGCGGCGTCGCATATTTCCCGGCCTCCGTTCGGGCGCGGGCTATTTCAGCGCCTTTTCGGTTTTGAAAAGCGTATCGTCCTTGTGCGGCTTGTTGCAGAGATACTGGCACCGGCAGTTGGGCACGCAGACTTCCGGCAGCTTGAGCGAGATTCTGGTTTCGCAGTCCTCGTAGTCCTCCGCCATGTGCGTGATTTTGTGGGAGGCGTGCTTGCTGATTTCGGTGAAGGCTATGCCGGTAAGGAACACGCCGCCTTTGCCGCGTATCCAGGAAATGCTGCCTTTCACCGGCACCTTGCCGAGGCCGGGCATGTCGAGGCACATTTCCAGGATTTTGCCTTTGGGAGGCTCGATGAAAGTCATAAGGCGCATGCCGCCGGCGGACAGGTTCGACAGTATGGCGGGCTGCGTGACGCTCTTGCCCGGGCCGGAGGGGTCATCGTAAACGAGGTCCACGGGCTCCACGACGCCGTGGATTATGGGCAGTCTGGCGTGTTTGCGTCTTTCCTGAAAACTTTCCTTTCCCGTCATGATGGCACCCCTCCCTTAATTTCACATGAAATCGTGCAGTCTCGCACGCTCTTGACCTCGGCCAGGGCAAGTTCGCCCGGACTGCCCGCCCCTTTCACAGAGGCCCACATATTCTCCGGCGTGCGGCCCGCTTCCCCGGATTCGAGAAGCACTTCCACGGTACTGCCCCTGAGCGACTCCGCATATCTCCGCGCGCGGGACTTTATCTTTTCAAGCAGCGTGTTCAGCCGGGACTCGGTTACCTCGCAAGGCGCCTGTCCGGCCATATCGGCTGCCGCGGTGCCCTGCCGGGGCGAGAACTTGAAGCAATAGGCGTTCATCACCTCGGCTTCGTCGGCCAGAGAGAGCGTTTGCGCGAAATCCTCCGCCGTCTCTGTCGGAAATCCTACTATAAAATCGGTTGAAATGGCAATGCCGGGCACGGCGCTGCGCAGTTTCGACACCGTCTCCAGAAAACGCCTGCGGTCATAACCTCTGTGCATTAGCGCCAGAATCCTGTCAGACCCCGACTGCGCGGGCAGGTGGATGTGGCGGACCAGTTTGGGAAGCGAGCCAAAAGCTTCAATGAGCGAGTCCGTCACGAAGGCGGGATGCGGGCTCATAAACCGCAGCCGTAGAAGGCCCTCCACCGCGTGCACGCGGCGCAGCAGCCGCGCAAAATCGCAGTCCCCCGCGCGGTAGCTGTTCACCGTCTGGCCGAGCAGCGTCAGTTCGCGCGCGCCGGAGCGGACTTTCAGCTCCGCCTCCCTGACGATATCCTCAGGGTTGCGGAATTTAGCAGGGCCGCGCACCGCAGGCACTATGCAGTAGGCGCAGGAACAGTTGCAGCCGCGCATTATCGTGAGATAGGAGCAGATTGCGCTTTGAGCGTTCGGCGCGCCGGCGGCGCCGGCGGCTATGCCGCTTTCGTCGAGCAGGCGCGGAAATATCTCTATGGATTTGGCGCCAGCCGCCAGGTCCACGTGCGCGAAGCGCTTTTTCAGCGCGCCGCCGAGGCGCTCGGCGGCGCAGCCGGCGACGATTATCGTTCTGGGGGATTTGGCGGCTTTTTTCCAGCCGACGAGGCTTCCTATATAGGATATTGCGCGGTGCTCCGCGTGGTCGCGGACTGTGCAGGTGTTTACAAGCACCGCGTCCGCCTCTTTGAGCGAAGTTGTTTTGGCGTAGCCGCGCGCCAGCAGCGCCGCCAGCATTTCCTGGGAGTCCGCCTCGTTCATCTGGCAGCCGAAAGAGCGCACGAATATTTTTTTCAAGAAAAAACTCCCCGTCCGCGCGGTCCCCCCCTGCGGATTATTCGCGTCGCGGCGATAACGCCGGTTTGCGCGTCAGCTTATTTTGAATCTTCTTCTGCGGGAAACAAGCATTTCGCCCGCGTTATGCAGCCGCGCCACGGCCTGATGAGTCCCGGCGGCATGGCAGCTCCAGTCGAACCACCAGTAGCCTACGGTGTGGCGGCAGGAATGCCACGGCTGGTCGTCTATGGAAATTTCCACCTTGTCGCATTTGCTGGCGCCGATTCTGAAGGCGTAATGACCCTTGCCGAAAACTTCGTTGTTCTTCGGATGGTCTATGACTATATAAGCCTTCGCCGCCTGTTCGGTGGCTGGGGCGGTTGTTTGCCTGGCGGCCTGGGCCGAGGCGGATTTAGCCGTCCTTTTTGTCGCGGTTCTTGCCATGCTTCCTCCTTTTGCCAGTCCGCCGCATACCGGCGCGGGCGGACCGTTACTGCTTTGCTATCTCAGATAAAACTTTTGCCGGCTCCGCGCCCAGATGCACGCGCAGCGCGCGGCGGCCTTTTTCGTCAAGCGCCTTGAAATCCCCCTCCGCCTGCGCGTACTCCAGTTGGGCGAAAGTGTATGAAGCCGTGGGCACCGGGATATCTTTTTTGGGGGCGGCGGTGAAAATCAGGAAGACGCCGTTATTGGCTCCGCCCTTGTGCAACTGCCCCGTGGAGTGCAGGTAGCGCGGGCCGTAGCCGAACAGCGTGGCGGCTCCGGATTTTTTCCCGATAACCCCGCGCAGCCGCGCCAGCGCGGCGTCCGCTTCCGGGCTGCCGTCGAGATACGCCAGTATTCCCGCGTAATCGCCGGGCTTGATGAGGGAGGTGAAAAACCTAACCAATTCGTCCGGCGGGATGTTGGCTCCGCAAAGCGTTTCGCAGGCGGCGCGCGAGGGAGTTATGCTCATCTCCGCGGCAAAAGGCGCCTCCTTGTTATTGGCCAGCTCTTTGAGGGCGCTTTGCGCCAGCGCTTTGGCTTCCTGCACGTTAGGCTGGTCGAAGGGGTCTATGCGCAGCAGCGCGCCCGCCGCGGCGGTGGCGGTTTCCCAAAGGAAATACTGCGCGCCCAAATCGGCCGCTTCGGGCATTTCCACCGTTATCACGGGCCGGCCCTGGGCGGAGAGCCTGCTCGCCAGCGCCGCCGCGCTTTTGTCGGCCAGAAACGGGGTTTTTATGTGGACGAAAATCCTGTCCGGCCCGTAATTCGCGGAGTGCTCCTCGCCCGCTATCGGCACAATGCCGAGGCCTTCTTTTCCGGTGCTTTCCGCCACAAGCTGTTCCACCCAGAGTCCGAAGGACTGCATTTCCGGCGCGCACAGGAGGGTCAGCTTGTCTTTTCCCGCTTTGGCCGCCGCGCCCATGACCGCGCCCAGCCAGACGCCGGGGTTTTGATAAGTGAGGTCTGTTTCGGCGCGGCAGGCTTCGCCCATTTCGACGGCGCGGGAAAGCACGGTTTTCACGTCTATCCCGGAAACCGCCGCCGGGACGAGCCCGAAAAGCGAAAGCGCCGAAAAACGCCCGCCGATATCGGACGGGTTCAGAAAAATCCTGCGGAAATTGAGCCCCGACGCGAATTTTTCCAGCGAGGTGCCCGGGTCCGTTATGGCGACGAAATTTTTGGCGGGCGATTCGCAGGCCCGCTCCGCCTGCTCGTAGAAATACTTGAAAAACGAGTTCGGCTCCACCGTGCCGCCGGACTTGCTGGAAAAGATGAAAAGCGTCTTTTTGACATCAATCTCCGCCGCCATTCTCGCCACCCAGCCGGGGTCGGTGCTGTCTAAAACGGAGAGTTTCGGATATCCGGGCCTGGACGGAAACAGTTTTGAAAAAACCTCCGGCGCGAGGCTGGAGCCGCCCATTCCCAAAACCATGACATGCGTGAACTCCAGGCGCGCCTCGTCGGCGAATCGCGCCAGTTCGTCCGCGCGGTCCAGCATGAGCCGCGGCACCGAAAGCCAGCCCAGCGAGTTGGCTATTATGGCGCGGTGCTCCGGCTCGGATTTCCAGAGGGCGGCGTCCCTGGCCCACAGCCGCGCGGCGAACGAAGAGGCTTTAAGCTCTTTCGCGCCGGTTTCGAGATACTTCTGCGCTCCGGCGGAGATATTGAGGCATTGCGTGAATCTGGTTGAAACTGGCATCGTGGGCGGCTCCTATTTCATGTTAGCGTTTTCGATGGCTTTGAGCTTTTCAAGACGCCGCATGTGGCGCGGCTCTTTGGTGAACGAAGTGGTCAGGAACGCGTCCACCAGCGAGCAGGCCAGCGACGAGCCGATTACGCGCGCGCCCATGCAGAGGACGTTCATGTCGTCATGCGCGACGCCCTGCGCGGCGGAATAGGTGTCGTGGCAGGCGGCGGCTCGGACGCCTTTGAATTTGTTGGCGGTTATGCACGCGCCGATGCCGCTGCCGCAGAGCATGATGCCGCGGTCGGCCTTGCCCGAAGCCACGGCCTGCGCCAGCTTGGCGGCGTAGTCGGGATAATCAACGGGAGTAGCGGCGTTATCGGTGCCGAAATCCATGATTTCGGATTCATGCTTTTTGATTTGGGCTGTTACCGTTTCCTTTAATAAAAAACCGGCGTGGTCGCAGGCTATGGCTATTTTCATGGCGTTTATATCCCCGTCCCGAGATTTCCCCTTAATCAAATTGTATCTCTTAAGACGCCGCTAGGCAATAACCGGAATTGTGATTTTGGAGATTGTATGCCGGATAGTTATACTCCACCCATATATAGCGGAACGAGGGTGCCGATTCTGAACTTGGTGGGGTGCTCAAGCTGGTATATTAAGCCGTTCAAATCATTCAGTTTTCAGGAGAGTACGGCCTGACCTCTTCGGAAAAGAAATCAAGCAGAAATTCCGCGTCAAAACGCTCGATATCCTGTTTCAGCTTTTGAAATAAAACTGTCAGTCGTCTTCAGCATCGGATACCGCGAGTCCCTGCACAAAATTCTCGAAGGGAACTGCAGCAAGTTTCTTATTCAGTAAAGCGGGCAATTGTTCCGGTTTGCAGACGGCAATAGCGGATTTATAGCCGAATTTGGCTGAAATCCATTGCGCCAGTTCGATGGGCCAGTAACTCATGCTCATCTGAATCACTATCGCGCCTGCGTGCTTTGCCTGTTCCTCCAATCCCGACCCCTCCCCCACGCGGTCAACGATAATACAAGTCGCGGAGTGGTATGTCTGCTTGTTTATTTCCAGATTGCGCTCGAAGCGGGAAACCTTGTCTTTTGTAATTTCCGGGTTCCCGCGTCCTATAAAACCCAAATCGAAACGGACAGCCTGCCCAGGAGCGACCAAAAGCGTAGCGTCCGCCTCGCGCTCCCCCAGCTTGCTTGAAAGCCAGAAAACATTGGAAGTTTTACTTGGCGGATAGGTGGTCTGCTTAAATCCCAAGGCCGACATAACGCTGCCCAAAACCAGCCGCTCAAATAATTTCCCGTACGTGCTCTTTTCCGAGCCGCGTATCGCCAAAGTCTGACTGCCGATTGTGCAGAATAAACTCAACATGTCGTGCCAGTCCAAAACTGCATTCTTTCCGTCGGCAAATTCAACGCGGCATTGCAATTTGCCCGACTCTTTTTCGGTGTCCGCCGCGAGGCGCTTCAAGTTGCCCGCGAAAGTTCTCGTATATTTGGCGAGTTGTTTCCTGTCGTCGCGAAGAATGTTTTGAACGCCCTTTCCGGTTAATCCTAACATCCATTTTGAAAGTTCTTTTTCGGATTTTGAAGCTTGTCCGGTTATGCTTTTTAATGCCAAATTGGGAATTGCGCGCCCGAAATTTTTAGCTGCTTGCAGGCCGGACAAATATATCAGGAATGTGGCGGCATTCAATTTGCCGAGCCGCAGACGAGTCAGGTGTTCAGTGGAGGCCCGCAAGTTGTTGCCGCAAAGCACGTCAATGACAACTTGCCGGACCTCCGCCTCTCCGGCTCGTTTTATGAACGAGACGCCTTTGCTTTCAAGCAAAGCGTCGAAGTTTCGCGGCAATAAATCGGCTAAAGCAACGGTGTTTGTTTTCATTACAGTAAAAGCGAGGAGGTATCCGGAGGCTGGCTGCCTATGAAAAGGACATCCTTCGCGGATATGCCCAGCCAATCTGGCATTTCCCTGCGAATGATATTCATGTATTTGGGTTCATTTTCCATTAGCACAAAACGCCGGGACTGCGCTATCGCGGCGCGTCCGACCGTTCCCGTGCCGGCGAACGGGTCCAGAACGACATCGTTTTTGAACGAGTAGTATCTGATAACTCGTTTAGCCAGTTCCACAGGAAACACCGCCGGATGTTGCGAATGAAAAGCGGGGTGGATGCGCCACAGATTCGTTGTGTCATACTCTCCCAGTATCCTGGAGTCTTTCACGGATTGCTGATCTTCGTGATTTCTGATATTCCAATCTATCAGCTTATCGGTATGTTTGCGGTAGACTAAAACATATTCCGTAACCGGCACGGCTTTGTATTGGAGTGGCTGCCGGTCTGCGGCAAAACGCCGTCCGCGGCCGGTAGCCCAGCCTGCGCCCTCCGGTTTCACCCAATGAATATCGTCAATAAAATCAAATCCTTCTTCAATGAAAATCCTATGCATGTCGAAAGGAACGGCGATGCGGGTGGAAGCTTCGCTGCGGCTGGCTCGCCGAATAAGTATCGGCGAAACATTCATCACAAAAAAGCGGCCTTCTTTCAAAACCTGATGGCAATTGTGGATAATTCGGCGCATTTTGAGCAGATAGCTGTCATAAGAAAGATAGTCCTCATATTCGGGGCGCGCGTTGTAATAGGGAGGTGATGTGAATATTAAATCTACGGATTGAGAAGGCATGTCCAATAAAGCAGACTCGCTGTCTCCCAGAACAACGGTATTGCGGACAAGAGAAATAGAATTGCGGCTTGCGGTTTGCGCTTGCGCTTCCGGTTCGTTTCGGCCAAGCAAGCGGGCTTCCACGACGTCAGGCGCGGTCGTTTCATCAACGGTAACCAGCGATGTATAAGCGTCAATAACAACTTCGCCGATTC
>JAQTYB010000137.1 GCA_028688475.1 Elusimicrobiales bacterium | reverse complement strand
CGAAGCATTCCAGCGTCGGCTGCACCCTGTGCTTTGCGAAAGCGGCGGCGAATTCGCGCATCACGGGCAGCGTGTTGATGATATAATCGTTGCCGAAGTTGACAGTGCCGCAGTCGAGCGAAGCCATATCGGGGCCGAGCGTGACGGGCTGAAGCCGTTCCTCCGGCGTCATGCCGACAGCGCCGCCGGTCGTCACCTCCACCACGATGTCGCACTTTTTGCGGATAAGCGAAATTGTTTCTCTGAAAACTTTAAGGTCCTGAGTGGGCCTGCCCTTTTCGTCGCGCACGTGCAGGTGCAAAATCGCCGCGCCCGCCTTGCGCGCCTCGGCGGCGGCGTCCGCTATTTCCTGCGGCGTCACGGGCAGGCTGGGGTTTTGCGCCCTCGTCGTTTCCGCGCCGGTGACGGCGCAGGTGATTATCATTTTGTCCATAATCAGAACCTCCCCACGGAAGACGGGATGATGAGTTTGGCCTGTGTCGCCTGCATGACGGCTTCGACGGTCGCGTCCTCCGCGATTTCCTCAAGGTAAAGCCCTTTAGGCGTCACGCGGATGAAAGCCATCTCGGTTACTATGATGTCCACTTCCCTGCGCGCGGTGAGCGGCAGCGTGCAGCGTTTGAGTATTTTCGGCGCGCCGTTTTTGTTGACATGCTCCATAGCCACGATGACTTTTTTCGCGCCCACCACCAGATCCATCGCGCCGCCCATGCCGTGCACCATTTTGCCCGGAATCATGTAGTTGGCGAGGTTGCCCTCTTCGTCCACCTCCAGCGCGCCCAGCACGGTGACGTCGAGATGCCCGCCCCGGCAGATGGCAAACGACATGGCGGAATCGAAGAACGCCCCGCCGGGCAGTATTGTCACGGGTTTGCCGCCGGCGTTGACTATCCTGCAATCCTCTTTGCCGGGCCTCGGCGCGGGGCCCAGGCCGGTGAAGCCGTTTTCGGAGTGGAGGAAGATTGTCTTGTCCTTCGGCAGGTAGTCGGCCACCAGCGTCGGCAGCCCGATGCCGAGGTTCACAAGCCCGTTTTCCGGCAGTTCGCGGGCGATGCGCCTGGCTATTCTTTCGCGCTTTACGGCTTTTGGGTCGGCGGCGCTGGTCATTTTCCGGCCTCCACGATGGTATGGACGAAAACTCCGGGCAGCGTCACATCGTCGGGGTCCAGTCCGCCCAGTTCCACTATTTTTTCGGCCTCGACTATCGTCGTCTGCGCGGCCATCGCCATGACGGGGTTGAAATTTTTCTGCGCTTTGGCGATAAAAATGTTGCCGAATTTGTCGGCTATGTCGGCGCGGATGAAGGCGAACTCGGCGCGCAGCGGTTTTTCCAGCAGGTACTCCCGCCCGTCCACCGAAATCTTCTGCTTGCCCTTTTCCACCTCGGTGCCGATTCCGGTGGGGGTTACCACCCCGCCGAGGCCCGCGCCGGCGGCGCGTATGCGCTCGGCGAGCGTGCCTTGCGGCACCAAATCCACCTCCAGCGTTCCGGCGTTCATCTGGCGGCCCGCCTCGGGGTTGAGGCCGATATGCGAGGCGATAAGGCGCGCCACCCGCTGCTGCTCGATAAGTTTCGCCACGCCGGTGCAGGGTGTTCCCCCGTCGTTTGAAATGACGGTTAGGTTTTTTGCGCCTGTTCTTAGCAGCGCGTCTATCAGGCCGAAGGGCTGGCCGCAGCACATGAACCCGCCCAGCATGACGGACGCGCCGTCTTTTATGCCGGAAACGGCTTCGTCGGCGGAAACGAGTCTTTTCATTCAACGCTCCTCTGTAAATTCAAGCAGCGGACAGCAAGATTATAACAAAATTGGCACGCCGCGGCGGGACCAAAGGGGCACACCAAAAGGGTACATTTTGATTGCCCTTTAGGCTCTTGCGCAAAAAAGCCGTCCGGTTTGCAGCCGGACGGCTTTTTGCGCGAACGGCGCGGTTACTTGCCTATTTTTTCCGCGTTCACAAGGCCGAAACCCTGCTCGTTGTCCTTGAGCGAGTGCAGTTTGAGCGCCGCGGCCCTGAGCATTTCCATCGCCTGGTCGGGGCCGGCGGCGCCGGCCTGGTAGGCCAGGGCGGCCAGTCCCGCCACGTGCGGCGAGGACATGGAGGTGCCATCCATGAAGGTATAGCCGCCGCCCGCTTTGGCGGAATGTATGCTGGAGCCGGGAGCGATGAACTTTATCTGCGGGCCTTTGTTGGAGAATCCCGCCAGATCGTTGGAGTAGGTGGACGCCGATACGGCTATGGCGTCGGGATACGCAGCCGGAATGTTGACCGCGCCGCCATAGTCGTTGCCCGCGGCGCAGACCACCGCTATGCCAGCGTCGTGCGCGGCCTTCACTGCCTGGCGGAAGGCGGGAACATCATCTTCGCCGCCGACTTTGTCTCCGAGGCTCATGTTGATGACGTTGACATGCTGGCCTATCGTCCAGTTGATTCCGTCCACGATGCCGGCGGTGTCGCCGCGGCCTCTGGCGTTGAGCACTTTGACCGCGTATATTTTCGCTTTCGGCGCGACGCCGAACACGTCGTTGTCTCCCACGCCCGCCACCGTGCCGGCGACATGGGTGCCGTGGCCGTGGTCGTCCCTGGCGGCGGCGTCGTGGTTGAGCGCGTTGTAATTGCCGGCGATGTTGGGCGCGAGGTCGGGATGGTTGAAATCTATGCCGGTATCGATAACGGCGACTTTCACGCCGGAGCCGTCGAGGCCCTTTTTCCACGCGCCTGCGGCGTTGACGCGCTCCACGCCCCAGGGCAGCCTGTATTTCGCGTCCGCCATGACGCCGGAAGACGCGGCCTCCGCGACGGGGGCGGGCGGCTCCGAGTCGCTGGCCATGCGAGCCTGCGAAACTATGCCGGACACCGGCGCCAACGGCGGATAAATCCCGCTCTGGAGCCAGTCGCGAGTCGGGTTTTCGTCTATGACGGTGGCGTCGGGCGCGCTGCGCGCCTTATCCAGGTTCAGCGACCGCGCCGGCATATCGCCGAAATCGGCCAGCGATTCGTTGATGTATTCGTAGTCGGCCACAAGCTTGCCGCCGAGGGCCTCCACCTGGCTTTTGCGCTGCTGCGCGGTGGTGCCGTTTTTGAAAACGACTATTTTTGTCGCCGCCATGGCGCAGGAGGCGACAAGCCCCAGCGCCAGAGCGAGTGCGGTTTTTTTCATGCGATTCCCCTTGTTGCGAACGAGCGAAATATCTTCCGCGTCCGCTTGGATAAACACCTTGCCCACATTATACCATTGTAAGCGCCTGCCGCAACTGGCCGCATTTCGTATGAGCCTGTTGCGAAACGTCTGAAAATTCCTTAAAAACAGCTATTCCCCAAATAGCCGCGCATAAAATATAATATTCTCGTCGACGCCACGTCGGCAAAAGAGCGAAAACCATGCAACTACATCGGG
>JAQTYB010000067.1 GCA_028688475.1 Elusimicrobiales bacterium | reverse complement strand
TGGTGTGGCGTTACCGGAATCGCTTGCGCCTTTCTCGACTGCCTGCGCGAATCTGCCCCCGCTCTGTTCTCTCTGGTCTTCTTCCCTGCCGGCAAAAGAAACACCCCCAAGCACGGTGATTACCAACAAACTCATAAGCGTCCTCTTCATAGTTTTCTCCTGTGGATGCAACAGCAATCGGTTTCTTTTTGGAAACGCTTCAGCGCGTTCAAGAATATTATAAGCCAAGCCAAGCCAAGCCTCAAGTGCCTAAAGACCCAATTTGATGTGCCCTTTGGACCTATGCGACTGCTTTTGCGAAAGGTTTACTGCGGGTGGGACTGGCAGCGGTTCGTTTCGGCGAGCCGCCGGGAAATAAGCCCGGCGTTATTCCTGCGCCATTCATCGTCGGCGAGCAGGGCGCGTTCCTTAAACAGCGCCATGTTGCTGAGTATTTTGTTGGCGTTGAAATAGTATTCCCGCTGTCCCCGCCAGATGCCGTCGGAATTCGCCGTGCGCAGTTGCAGCAGGTTTTCCGAGGCCTCGGACTGGGTGAGCGTGCCTCTTTTGACGCGCGCCAGGTCGTGCTGGTATAAAAGCTGCGGCAGAGTGCCGTCTTCGAGCGCCTGCTGGGTTTTTTTGAGCCAGGCCCGCGCGCCGTCCAGCGTTTCCAGCGGGCGTCCGTATTCGGGGTAAGAGTCCAGCGCGCCGCGCCCCGTCATTTCCAGCAGTTTGCCGCGCCCTTCGGACAGATAGGCGCACAGCTCGTCCAGCGCGTATTTGCCGCCGGGCGAGGCCTCCACTTCGGCTTCGTCGTGAATTTCCAGTTCCGTCGCGGCGTGCGCCTGCTCCAGCGCGGCGAGTTCCTCCACCTCTATCAGCATATCCGCCAGGTTGCGCTCGGCGTATATTTTATAGGAAGCCAGGCCGCGCGCCAGCAGCAGCGCCACCACATAGTCCGAGCCGCGCGCATTGTCCGGCAGCAGCAGCGCATTCCCCTGCGGGTCGAATTTCGGCCAGGGCTCTTTGAGCCGCGGGCTGTAGCGTATCTCGATGGGGCGGCGTTCGGCGTAGCGGAGCAGCGGTTTTCCTGAGGCGGTTTTGGAGAGCAGTTCCATCGCGCGCTCTATCGAGGGGTCGAAAGAAGCGCTTTTGCGCGGCAGGGCGGCGCAGCCGCACGCCAAAAGCGCGGCCGTGACGGCGAGGAAAGCGCGGGCTTTGTTCATCAATGGAATAAGTTTTGCAGCAGTTTTTTGCCGGCGTCTATGGCTTGCTGTTTCACCTGGTCGCTCAGCAGCGATTTGGCGTCCACGCTCACCGAGGGCGAAAAAATATTGCCCCTGGCCGTGATAACGGGGGAGCCGTAACGGCCCAGTTCGCCGGAAAGATTTAGTTTGACGCGCATGTCCATGCTTTGCGCGGGCAGGTTTATGGCGCCTGTCGTCCACACCTGCGCGGCGCTGGAATTCATGTCCGACTTGACCACGGTCATAACGCCGTTTTTGAATTCATAAGCGCCCTCTATCGAAGTGTAGGTTATATCGCTGAAATCCGGCAGGAAGGGCAGCTTCGCGCCTTTCGTGATTTTCTGCACGGCGGCAAGCGGCGTCAGGAATATTTTGGCGAACTTGTTGCCTGACGCGAAGTCCGTGAGGTCTCTAATCTGCCCGCCTTTGATGTCGAGCGAGGCTTTGCCGTTTATCCTGTCCAGCGCGGGGGTGATGCCGGTCAGGTCGCAGCGCGCCTGCATGTTTTTGCCGGTGAAATTGGGATGGACCAGGCTGGCGATTTTGATGTCCATCTTCAGGTCCAGCGGCGGCAGCGCCGCCGTTTTGGCGGACTGCTCCGCGGGTTTCGCGCCGGCTTTTGCCGCCGGCGGCATCAGGGCCGCTATATCCAGCGTGTCAACCGAGGCTGTAAGCTGCGCCTTCATAACCTGCGGGGTGTTCGCCAGATTGAATCCGGCGGAAAAAGCCGAGCCGTTTATTTTGCCGCTCATGTGAGAAATTTCCACGCCGGCGGCGGAAAGTTGTATATATGCGCTGACATCGTAAATTTTGGTTTTCTGCCATCCCGCGCCCGCGCGCGAGACGTCAATGGCGCCCGAATAGTCCAGTTTCCCGGACTGCTGCCATGACACTTTCAACTGGCCGTCGGCGGTGCCCGCGGGCTTGTATTCCGCGTAAGCGGGGGCGATGGCGGCGATGTCTGCGAGCGAAACCTTGAAATTTGTTATCGTTGCCCTGGCGGACCAGCCTTGCGCCGTGAGACTGGCGCCCGCCGCGCCTTTTGCCCAAAGCGAACCCGCTTTGAGTTCCCACCCTGTAAGGCCGAACACGTTGTTATCGCCCGCGGCGACATTTGCCGCGAACTCGCTGGCGGGAATTTTGTAGCCGCGCGGCACGGCGGGGGCAAGCCGCGCAAGCATGGTGGTGTCAAATTCCGGCAAATTGGTTTTGACAGCGCCCCGGAAAGTCCAGAACAGTTTTTTGTTTTTGCCGATACCCGCTGTGAGTGCGGCTGAGGATAGCGAAACCGGCCCCCCCGTAACAGAAAGATTCTTTAACTCAAACGCAGTCTCGTTCGGGCGCAACTCGAACTCCGCGCTTATGTCCGTCTGCGGAAGCGGCAGATGCTGCGGCAGCTGAGGGAAAAGCTCCGCCAGTTGAGTGGTGGATATCGGCGCGATGCGGCATTTGAACGAGCCGCGGGGCATGTCGAAATTCCCGGCTTCGCCGGAGACGGTTATCGCCAGCTTGTTCCAGGCGGCTTTGAAGTCCCGCACGGTAACCTTATATTTCGCGGGGTCCGTGGCCGTCATATCCGCCGTGACGGTGGTTTTAACGCGCAGCGGAATGATTTTGCCGGCGAAGGGATAATCCAAATCAAATTCGGCGGATATGTCATACGGGCGGGAAAGCGCGATATCCCTTGAGGCCATCGAGATGTTTTTGACGGACAGCGCCGTGCCTGTTTCGTCGCGGTAGGAGACGGCGGCGTTTTTGACCGCCACGCGCGAAACCGCGAACGAGTATTGCTGTTTTTTTGCGGCCTCGCTTTGCTGCGCGGAGGCCGCGGGCTGCGTCTTTTGCGCCGCCAGCAGGTCCGAGAAATTGAACAGCCCATCCTTATATTTGGAAATATTTAGCGCGATGCCGTCGGCTTCCACTGAGTTGACGAGAAATTCCCTGCGCAAAAGCGCGGCGAGCTTGAAGCTGGCGGAAATTTTGCCGGCCCTGAGCATTTCCCCCTTCGCGAAACCGCCGGCCTCGGAGACGGCTAAATCTTTTATCGTCAGGCCGGACAGTCCGGCGGTCACGCTTTCGATGCGAAATTCGCGCCTGTACTCTTTCGAAAGCCAGTTGAGGGCCAGCGCCTTGAGTTTTTCCGGCGGAAAGAAAACCCGCAGCGCCAGCGCCGCGCCCAGCAGCGCCACGACAATTCCGGCGGCGCACCATGCAGCAATTTTAATCAGTTTACGCATATATACATTATATCACTAGAACGGGGGATTAGTTCTCCGACGGCAATCAGCCTGCGGCTCGGCTTTCGCCCGGGCATGGGAATGGGCCAGTTCATTTTCCGCTCGTATTCATAACCGTAAATAACCCGCGCCGTCTTTCAGCCGCAGCCGTATCGGAAATATGTTTCACTTCAGTTGTTTCAGCCGTCATGTGATGGACAACACTTTGCCGTGGTTTAACGTGCGTCAGTTTTTTTCTGCCAGCGCTTTCAGCGCGAGGTAGACGCCGTTGGTCCAGCCGAAGCCGTCCTGGCCGGGGTATTCGCCGCCGCCGGCTTCCAGGGAGGTGTCAACGACGTTGTATTTCTCCATCATCTTGCCGGTGCGCTTGTAGACTTTCTCGTTGAGGCTCGTCCAGCGGCGCGCGATGTCGAGCGCAAGGTCCTTTTGGCCGTAGTTGAGCAGTCCGGTCACGGTTATCCATTGCAGCGGCGGCCAGCCGTTGGGGCTGTCCCACTGCTGTCCGGTTTGCGCGAGAGTGGTAACGACGCCGCCGTCTTTGAGAAAACTGTCCGCCAGCGTTTTGGCCGCGCCGGCAATGCGGTCCTGCGGCGCGGCATTCAAAAAGAACGGATACATGCCGGCGAGCGTGAGCCTGCCGGTGCGCGCGCTTTTTTTGAAATCGAAGTCGGTGTAAAACCGCGCCGCGGGGTCATACATAAGTTTGTTGACGGCATCCTTGCGCCGCGCGGCGCGTTCCGCATAAACCCCCGCCTTTTTTTTGCCGCCGGTTTTGTAAGCGTCCGCGAGAGTCATTTCCACGTCGTATAGCAGGCAGTTGAGGTCCACCGGTATTATAGCGACGGTTTCTATGGACGCGAGATTTTTGCCGTCGGCAAACCAGCGGCTGGAAAAATCCATGCCGCTTTCCGCCGCCGCGCGGATGTCGCGGTACACTTCCGGCGCGCGGCGCGCGGAGCTTTTTGCGGTTTCAATGTCTTCCTTATATGACTCCTGCCGGGGAACCGGATTGTCGTCCCAGTAGCGGTTTAAAATAGCGGAGCCGTATTTAACCGTGCGCCGCGTGGCGTCGCCGGTTTTTTTGAGTTTGCCGGAATCAGCCATCCAGAATTCGTACTCCTTCTCAATCGCGGGCAGATATTCGGCGACTACGCCTGAGTTTTCCCCCTTCGCTTTTTGCAGCAGCTTCACCATGAGCGTGAAATACGGCGGCTGCGAGCGGCTGAGGTAATAGCTGCGGTTGCCGTTGGGAATATGCCCGTAGGTGTTTATAAGGTAGGCGAAATTTTTCACCGTGCTCTCCATCGTGTCAATCTTGCCGCTTTGCAGCAGGCCCAGCATGGTGAAGTATGAGTCCCAGTAATAAATCTCGCGAAACCGTCCGCCGGGGACTATATAAGGATACGGCAGCGCAAGCAGCGAGCTTCCTTCATGATGCGTATCTTTGGGCCGTTCCAGCAGGGGCCAGAGGGATATTACATGTTCCCGCGCATCGGCGCCGGTGCTGACGGCCACCGCGCCCGCCGCCGGTCCCACGGGGAAGGTGAAATTATCCGCGACGAAGTTTCCCAGCGAAAACCCGGGAGTTTTGCGCGCTTTCTCGTAGTCTTTAACGATAAGCGCCGGCGATTTTACGGGAACGCAATCGGGGAACGCTTTGCTGTCCCCGAAAATGCCGGAAAGCTGCACGTCATTGAATAACTTGCCGTAGACGGCATCGGGCGCGGGCGGATTTCCCGCCTGCGCCGAAAATGAAAAGATTACTGCGAATGCAAGAGCACTGGCTGCGCGTTTCAACGTGTTCATGGAGATATCACCCTGTTTGCGTGGATTCAACAAAAGTGTAGCAAAAATATGCGGGAAATTGAGCGCCGCGGGTGCCTTTTCAAAGCCAAAAATGATAAATTGGAAATGCGATGAAGCGAAAGATACTGGTGGTTAATCTCAATCTCGCGGTGGACAAGACCGCCGTCGTGCGCGGGCTCGGCAAAGGCCTCATATACAGGCTTGCGGACGTGAAAACGCTTGCGGGCGGAAAAGGCGTGAACGTCGCGCGCGCGCTCAAAACGCTGGGCGTGCGTTCCCGCCTGACAGGCTTCACCGCCGGACATAACGGGCGCTGGATTGAGGGCGCGTTGCGGCGGGAGGGGCTGGAAAGCGTGTGCGTTCCCTTTTGTCCCGGCGAGAGCAGGGTTTGCCTGTCCGTCGTGGACTCCGGCGACGGCGTTTCCACCGATTTCAACGAGGAGGGCTGCGAAGTGCCGACGGCGGCGGTAAAACGTTTTCTGAAAGTGTTTGAGGCCTCCCTTTCCGGCTGCTCCGTCGCCGCTTTTTCCGGCAGGATTTCGCCGGGGCTCCCCGATGATTTTTTCGCGCGGCTCATAGCGCTGGCGAAAAAGCGCGGCGTCGTAACCGCGCTGGACACCAGCGGCAAGCCGCTCAAAGCGGCGGTTAAGGCGGGGCCCTCGCTTTTCAAGATGAACCGCGACGAATTTTCGGAAGCTGCCGGTGAAAAGCCCGATGCCGGGGCGATAGGCCGGTTTTTCCGCAAAGTCCGCCCGCTCGGCACGGAATACGTGGTGGTTACCGACGGGCCAAATCCCGGCTGGGCCGCGACGCCGCAAAATCTGTGGCGTTTTTATCCGCCGCCGGTGAATCTCGTCTCCGCCGTCGGCGCCGGCGATTCGTTCATGGCCGGACTGCTTTTCGGCTTCGTCTCCGGCAAAAACAGGCGGGAAAGCGTCCTCCTCGCGCTGGGCGCAGCCGCGTCGGATTGCAAATCGCTCGGCGCGGGAATAATCGGCAAAAAAGAATGCCTGGCGTTCGCGCGCAGGGCCGGGCTTGAGAGGTTCGCTAATGGAAACTGAAACGATGGAAAAACTGCTTTTGATGGGCGACGAGGCCGTGGGCCGCGCCGCCATAGACGCGCAGCTGGGCGGCGCGTTCGGCTATCCCGGCACGCCCTCCACCGAGATTTTCGAGTACTTGCAGGAGCATTCCCGCAAAACCAAGGCGTTTCCCGCGCTGTGGGCCGCCAACGAGAAAGTGGCGTTCGAGGAGGCGCTGGGCATGTCCTACGCCGGCAAGCGCGCCATCGTGACCATGAAAAGCGTGGGGCTCAACGTGGCGGCGGACCCGTTCATCTGCTCGGCCATCACGGGCGTAAACGGCGGGCTCGTCGCGGCTATCGCAGACGACCCCGGCATGCATTCTTCCCAGAACGAGCAGGACGCCCGCTATTACGCCGAGTTCGCGCGCGTTCCCTGTTTCGAGCCGGCAAACCAGCAGGAATGCTACAACATGGCGCGCGAGGCGTTTAAGTTTTCCGAGGAGCACGGCCTGCCGGTGTTGCTGCGGCTGGTTACGCGCATAGCCCACAGCCGCGCGCCGGTGAACGTGTTCACTCCCGATTCCCCCCGCCCGGAAATCAGCCTGCCGCCGCAGGACAGCCTCGGCTGGGTGCTGCTGCCCGGCGTGGCGCGCAAGCGGTTTCCCGAACTGCTCAAAAAACGCGCGGTCATGGCCGAAAAACAGGGCGCGGCGGAGTGGAATTACGTTACGCGCTACAAGGACGCCGCAACGCGCAAAAAAGGCATCATCGCCTGCGGCACGGGCTACAACTATCTCATGGAGGCGTTCGACGCGCTGGGACTGCGCGCCGATTTCCTTAAAATAAGTTTCTACCCCGTCTCGCCCACGCTCATCCGCAATTTTATGGAAGGCCGCGGGGAAATCCTCGTGCTGGAAGACGGCTATCCGTTCCTCGAGGAGAGACTGCTGGGGCTTGCGGGTGCGGGCCCGAAGGTGCGCGGCCGCCTGGACGGCACCATGCCCACCACCGGCGAGTTGAATCCCGACAAGGTTTGCGCCGCCGTGGCGAAAGTTTTCGGCGGCATGCCGCCGCAGCCTTACTTTACGAAACCCGACATTCCCGAACGCCCGCCCATGCTTTGCCAGGGCTGCCCGCATACCGACACTTACCATGCGCTCAACTCGGCGCTGGCGGAGCGCAGGCCGGCGCGCGTATTTTCGGATATCGGCTGCTATACGCTGGGCGCGCTAAAGCCGCACGAGGCCATACACTCCTGCGTCGAGATGGGCGCCAGCATCGGCATGGCGCGCGGCGCCGCGGACGGCGGACTCAAATACAGCGTGGCCGTCATCGGCGATTCCACCTTCGGGCATTCCGGCATGACCGCGCTGCTGGGCGCGGCGGCGGCGAACGCGCCGGTTACCGTTTTCATACTCGACAACGGCACCACCGCCATGACGGGCGCGCAAAAAAGCCTGTCAACCGGCGCGCGGCTGGACGCCTTGCTGGCGGGACTTGGAGTTTCGCCGGAGCATGTCCGCGTGATAACGCCGCTGCCCGCGCGGCACGGGGAGAATGCGCGCGTCATCGGCGAGGAATTGGACTACAGGGGACTCTCGGTCATCATCGCGCGGCGCGAGTGCATACAGATTCTGGGGAAAAAGAAATGAAAAAAGACATAGTGCTTTGCGGCGTGGGCGGGCAGGGAATACTCACCGTGGCGGTGCTGGCGGTGAGCGCGGCGGTCAAGCAGGGGCTCAATTTCCGCCAGTCCGAGGTGCACGGCATGAGCCAGCGCGGCGGCGCGGTGGAATGCCACGTGCGCATCTCGGACAAGGATATCCACGGCGACCTCGTGGGCCGCGGGCGGGCGGACTGCATAATCTCCGTCGAGCCGCTGGAGGCGCTGCGCCAGATAGAGTATCTGGCCAAAGACGGCGTTATAATCACCAACACCGAGCCGTTCAAAAATATTCCCGACTATCCGCCGCAGGAGAGGCTACTGGAGCTTTATAAAAATTCCGGCGCGCGCCACATTCTCGTGGACGCGGCGGCGCTGGCCCGGCAGGCCGGCAACGCGCGCGCGCAGAACGTGGTGATGGCGGGCGCGGCGGCGAAGTATCTGGGGCTGGGCGAGCAGGCTATGCTTGACGCCGTGACGGTGATGTTCGCCCCCAAAGGCGCGGGCGTCGTGGAACTGAATCTGAAAGCTTTTGAGATAGGACTTAAAGCCGCATCCGGCATCGCAGTCGGCTGAAAAACATACTACTGAGGGAGCTAACATGCAGACGCAGATTGACAACCCGGTGAAGACGGCGGCGGCGATTCTCAAAAAGGCCCTGGCGGAAAAACGCGCCGCGCTGACGGAATTCGAGGTTTACGAAATTTTCGACGCGTTCAGGCTTCCCACCCCCATGCGCAGCCTGCTGCCGCACGGCGGGTTCGACCGCGATGCGATGCACAACATCATGGAGAGTTTTCCGGGCGGGAAAGTCGTCGTCAAGGTGATTTCCTCCAAAACGCTGCACAAGACCGAGGCGGGCGGAGTGAAAGTCTGCGCCAAAGACAAGATAGTTGACACGCTGAAAAACATGCACCAGCTTTTCCCGGAAGCGGAGAGCTTCATGGTCTGCGAGTTCGTCGAGCACGCGGTCTTTTCGCTCGGGCAGGAACTGATGCTGGGCGCGAGGCAGGACCGCGCCTTCGGCCCCGTGCTCACCCTCGGCGTCGGCGGCACGGACGCGGAAAACATCACCTCCAGGATAAAGCCCGGCAACACTCCCGCCATACTGCCGGTGGAGAGCCGGCATTCGCCGGAGGACCTGAAAGCGTTTCTCAATTCCGCGTGGATATGGAAATACGTCGCCGGAAACGTGCGCGGCGGCAAAAAACTGGCGCAGGACGAGGAAATGCTCAAATGGCTGGACGCTTTCACGCAGCTTCTCGCCGCGTTTTCGGACGACGGCAGGGAAGGCGTTGCCATAGAGGAGATGGAAGTAAATCCTCTAGCCGTTTCCAACGGCAGGCTGGTGGCGCTTGACGGCGTGCTGCGCCTGCGCGCGCCCGCGCCGAAAAGGCGCGTGCCGCCGACCGCCAGGGGAGTGCAGTCGCTTTTGCGTCCCGCCACCGTAGCCATAGCCGGCGTCAGCGAGAAGAAGATGAACATGGGCCGCATCATTCTCGGCAATGTTCTCAAGGCGGGGTTTCCGCGGGAAAAGCTTTACATACTGAAGGATTTCAAAGGCGAGATTGACGGCGTGAAGTGTTTCGCGAAGCCCGCCGATTTTCCGCATATGGTGGACATGTTCGTGGTTTGCGTTCCTTCAAAGGAGGTGCCCGAAGTGCTGCGCGGCGCGGGCCACTCCGGCAAGGTGCGCGGCGTGGTGCTGATATCGGGCGGCATGGGCGAGAAGGAAGGCAGCGAGTCCGTCAAGGACGAGGTGCTGAAAATCATCGTCGACGGCAAAAAGAAGAATCCTGATTTTTCGCTGAGCGGCGGCAACTCGCTGGGAATAGTGTCCAACCCGTCGAAGGTGAACACGCTCTTCATCCCCGTGGAAAAAATGCCCCCCCCGCTGGGCGACCCCGCGCCGTTCGCCAAAACCGCGCTTTTAAGCCAGAGCGGCGCGTTCATCATCTCGGTGGTCAGCAGGATGCCGCATCTAAAACCGGTATACAGCGTCTCGGTGGGCAACCAGATGGATGTCACCGTAGTGGATTATGTGGAACAGGCCGCGTGCGACAGGGAACTGGACGCTATTTTTATCTATATCGAGGGCCTTAAAGACGGCGACGGGCTGCGTCTCATTGCCGCCGTGGAAAAAGCCGTTGCCGCCGGAAAAGAGATGCTGGTTTACAAGGCCGGACGCACTCCCACGGGGCAGAAGGCGGTCATGGGCCACACGGCCTCAATAGCGGGTGATTATGTGGTCATGCAATCCGCGCTCAAGCGCGCGGGGGCCTGCGTGGCGGACACACTGGAAGAGTTCGACGACATGGCGCAGCTCATGTCCTGTTACGCCGGCGCGAAGCCGTCGAAGGGCAGCGTTTTCGCGATGAGCAACGCCGGTTTTGAAAGCGCCGCGATGGCGGACAAAATAGTGCCGCGCGGCCCCATAGCCGCGCCCGCGCCCGACGCGGCTTTCGGCGCCAAAGTCCACGCCGCCCTCAAGGAATACGGCCTTGACTCGATTGTGGATGTGCATAACCCGCTCGACGTAACCCCGATGGCCTCCGACGCGGCCATACTGAAAATTACGCAAACCGCGCTGGAATGGGAGGAGGCGGACGCGATGGTGTTGTCGCTGATTCCGCTGACGCCGGTGATGAAGACGCTGGAAGCCGAAGGCCTGAATGATTCCGTGGCCGCCAAGCTCTCCGCTCTCGCCGCGAAACACTCAAAGCCGCTGGTGTTTTGTGTGGCGGCGGGAAAACTCTACGACGCTTATTGCGATGTCGCGGCGCGCTCAGGAATCCCCGTATTCCGCTCATCGGACAGAGCGGTGGCGGCGCTGTCGAAATTCATGTCCCTGCGCAAACGCGCCGCATAAGATAATTCCAAACAAACAAAGGCGCCCGAGCCGTAAAGGTTCGGGCGCCTTTTCGCGGGGAAAATTCAGCCGGCGGCCAGCGCGCCTTTTATGCCGTCGAGGATGAACTGCGCGGCGGTGGCGGCGAGGATGAGGCCCATTACGCGGGTTACGATGTTCATAGCGGTCGGGCTTATCTTGCCGGCTTTTTTTACCGAGATGTAAAAAACGCCATAGGCAGCCGCGGCTACCAGCAGTATCGCCAGAATAAGAATCAACTGATACAGCGGCGTTTTGGCTTTTGACGCAAGCAGCGTTGCCGTCGTTATCGCGCCGGGGCCGGCCAGCATGGGTATGGCGAGCGGCGTGATGGAAACGTCCGGTTTTTCCACGCCTTCGCGCATTTCCTCTTCCGTGTCGTTTACGCCGGAGCGTTTGGCACGCAGGTTGTCGAGCGACACCAGCATCAGCACAAGCCCCCCCGCCGCCTGGAATGCCGGCAGCGTGATGCCGAATATGCGGAATATCGCATGTCCCGCAAGCGAGAACGAGGCCAGCACCCCCGCGCAGGTTATGCAGGCGACGCGCGCCATGCGCAGCCGGTTTTTTTCGGTGTCGCTGGGCGTCATCGCGAAAAACGACGGCACCGCCGCCAAAGGGTTCACTATGGCGAGCAGGCTTGTGACGGTCAGGACCGCGTATTCTGTGATGCCCATTATTTAGCCAGCGTCAGTATTTCCTCGATATTTTTTTGGGAGTAGCCCTCTATTCCCCAGAGCTTGAACAGTCCCATGGCATTTGCGGCGATTTCGGGAATACCTTCCGACGGGATGTTCAGTTGGGACAACCGCACCGGCACACCCATTCCGGCGCACCATTGGCGGAACCTGTCAACGCAGATTATGGCGGCTTTGGAATCCTGCGGTTCGTTGACGCGGAACACTTCGCGCGCAAAGCGCGCCAGCCTCGGTTCCAGCCCGCGCGCGCGTTTCCACTCGAACCAGGCGGGTGTTACTATCGCCAGCCCCGCGCCGTGGGGAATATCGTAAATCGCGCTCAGCGAGTGCTCTATGCCGTGGTTTATAAAGGAAGTTTCGCCCAACCCCGCAGGGAGTATGCCGTTGAGGGCCAGAGTGCAGCACCACATCATCTCCGCGCGGGCGTCGTAGCCGCGCGGGTTTTTAAGCGCCGCGGCGCTGGAGGAGATGATGTTTCGCGTCACCGCTTCGGCCAGTTCCAGTTGCAGGTTGACGGATTTCTCGGGAGTGGTGAAATAAGTTTCCACGAGGTGCGACACGGCGTCCACCGCGCCGTAGGCGGTCTGAGCCGGCGGCACCGTGTAGGTGGCTTCGGGGTCCAGGAATGAGGTCTTTGGAAAAAGCGGCGGGCCTCCGGCGGCGAATTTCTGGCGTGTCTCCTCGTTGGTGATGACGGAGCCGCAGTTCATCTCTGAGCCCGTCGCGGCCAGCGTCAAAACCGTGAGCAGCGGCAGCGCCTCCTGAATTGGCGCTTTGTATGTGTAGAAATCCCACAAATCGCCGGAATACTTCGCGCCGGCGGCGATAGCCTTCGCGGCGTCTATGGAACTGCCGCCGCCCGCTGCTATCACCAGGTCCGCGCCGTGCTTTTTCGCCAGCGCCGCGCCCGCGCGCGCGTGGGCCAGCGCCGGGTTGGGTTTTACGCCGCCGTGCTCGATTACGGAAACTCCGGCGGCGGCGAGGCTTTTCATGCAGGCGTCGTAGACGCCGTTGGCTTTTATGCTTGCGCCGCCGCAGACGAAAAGCGCCTTGCGGCCATAACGCGCGGCTTCCTTGCCCAGGCCGGAAATTACTCCGCGCCCGAACGCTATTTTGGTCGGATTCTGGAATGTGAAGTTGTGCATAAATCAGGAGGAGGCCGGTTTGGCGAGCGCGGCGGCCACTTTTTCCATCAGGACATCTTTTTTCACCGGTTTTTTAAGGTAGAACGCCGCGCCGCGTTCGAGAGCCTGTTTCTCGGCATTCTCAGCGGAGCCGGCGGTGAGGAATATCAGCGGCGTTTTGATGCCGTTGGCGCGCATGAGCTCAAGCAGTTTCAATCCGTCGAGGTTGGGCATGTCCACGTCTGAAATTATCAGGTCGAAAACGTCGGTGGTAAGGCGCATGAGCGCTTCTTCGCCGTCCTGCGCCGTCATGGTGCGGTAGCCGCGGTTTTTGAGTATGGTCTGCACCAGCGTGAGTGTGTCCGAATCGTCGTCCACCAGGAAAATTCCGATTACGGGGGCGTCACTCATAGGTCACTTCCAGGCGGGAGATATAATCCTTCAGCTTTTCCGCCAGCATTTTGAGCTGCGCTTTGTCCGGTGTTCTGGCGGCGATTTCCATGGCGAGGCCTATCTCGGAAATGCCGTCGAATCCGTAGCCGGAGCCGGAGCCTTTCATGCAATGGCCCAGCCGGCGCGCGGAGCCGAAATCGGCGGCGTCGGCCAGCGCGGCGACTTTGGCCGCGTCGCCAAGGCGGTTTTCGAGATAGCCCGGAATGAGCGGCGCGAACTCTGGATCCGCCTTGATGACTATTTTACCGGTTTCTGGTATGGACATATGAATCTTTATAGCAAACTATGCCGGAATTCGGAAGCGGCGGGCGGGGTTGGCCGGGTGAAATATCAGGATAAAATTTGTTTTTTCTCCAGATTCCTGGCATACAAAAACACAGCGGCGAGAATGACCAAGCCGAGCGCGTCGCCTATGAGCCCCGGAGTTTCAAAGGTTTTAGCCCTGAGCGTTAAATCGCCGAATAAAGTGAAAAGCACATTCAATCCGAGTTCGATGCCGAACAGCATGACGGCTATACGGCGCAGCAAAAACAGGGATATGGTCGCCGCAAAGCCCAGACAGGCCAGCGCCGCCGTTATAATCCAGTCAAACGCGGTGAGAGAGGCGAAATAAGAGGGGCGCGCTTCGACAAGAGGAATAACTCCGCTGAATACCAACAACAAAGACAGCGATACCAAGCCAAGCGAACCCAGATAGAATATGGTTATTATCCACACGCCCGCAGGACGCTTTTTTATTTCCATGGTTTTGCCCTCTGCATATTCTATCAAATCTTTTCCGCGCTCCGAATAGTTGGCATATCTTTGTCGCGATTTTTTTAAAATGTCATGGTAGCGTTTTATAGAAATGTCATGGTTGAAGTGCTAAAACGGCTCTTTACGCCGCAAGGCGGAGGGGCCAACAATGGAGCTACTGACCATGAGCAACCGC
>JAQTYB010000136.1 GCA_028688475.1 Elusimicrobiales bacterium | reverse complement strand
AAAACGCGCCGAGACAGCTTCAAGACTGTTGATAATCTGATAGAAAGGACAACAGCAAGGAAAACGACAACTACATGACATTTCTAAAAAACGCAAACCATGACATTTCTATAAACTTGCAACATGCCGCTGCCAGCCGTTTTTCCCCGCCGTGTTATTTGGTAGAATTCCGTATATGCCTGTGAAATACTTGGAAACCACATCCTGTTTCAAGCATCTCGCGTCCGCCGAGCTAAAACGCCTGTTTTCCATCGCGAAAACGGTGCGCGTTCCCGCGAACACCATTATTTTCTCGAAAGACGAGGCGGGGGAAACGTTTTTTGTCGTCAACTCCGGCCGCGTCAAGATATTCACCACGACGGCGACGGACCGCACCAAGACGCTGGCCTATCTCGGCCCCGGCGATTTTTTCGGCGAGATGGCGCTGCTGGGCGGCAAAGTGCGCTCCGCCTCGGCGCGGGCGGAGGAGGATTCGGAACTCCTCGTCATCACAAAAGCCAACTTCAACAGGCTCATAAAAAAGGACGGCGAATTCACGCTGCAACTGCTGCACACCCTCTCCGAGCGGCTGCGCAAGGCCGACGAGGAAATAGAAGCCCTGCTGTTCCACAACATGCTGGGCCGGCTCGCGGGCGCCATCCTCAAGCTCTGCGGCGAGGTGCCGCCCGGCTGCGAGCCGCCCGGAATCGAAATGAGCATACAGGAACTGGCCGACTATATCGGCACCACGCGCGAGCCGCTGTCCCGCGCGCTGGCCATGCTCAAGCGCGCCGGAATGCTGGATTACAAAGACCGCAAAATCTCCATCAAGGATATCGCGCGACTCAGGGCCATCGCGCCGCAGCACCAATGAAAATACAAAGCATTCGCGGCTTTCGGGACATCCTCCCGCCGCAATCGGGAATTTTCGCCTCTTTTGAAGCGAAGGCGCGCGAGGTTTTCGCGCGCTACGGCTACAGCGAAATCCGCGTCCCCACGGTGGAGATGAAAGAGCTTTTCGTGAAATCCACCGGCGAAACAACTGATATCGTCGAAAAAGAGATGTACGCTTTTGAAGACGCCGGCGGCAGGCATCTGGCGCTGCGTCCCGAAGGCACGCCCGGCGTCGTGCGCGCGTACATCGAAAACAACCTCCACGCGCAGGACCCGCGCCGCAAGTTTTTTTACGTCGGCAGCATGTTCCGCGCCGAACGCCCGCAGGCGGGCCGCTACCGCGAGTTCGAGCAAATCGGCATGGAATATTTCGGCAACGCCCACCCCGCGGCGGACGCCGAAAGCATCGCCCTGCTGGCCTCCGTGCTTTCCGCCGCCGGATTGACGGACTTCAGGGCGGACATCAACAGCCTCGGCTGCGCGCAGTGCCGTCCGGTATACCGGCAGAACCTGATAGCTTTCCTGAATTCCAGAAAGGACGCGCTGTGCGAAAACTGCAAAAAACGCATTGAGACAAACCCGATGCGCGCGCTGGACTGCAAGACCGACGGCCCCGAACTTTTCAGAACCGCGCCGGCGCAGGAATTCTGCCCCGGCTGCGCTGAGCATTTCGCCGCGGTGCAATCGCTTTTGAAAGAGACCGGCACTCCCTTTGAGGTGAACCGCGCCGTCGTGCGCGGGCTGGATTATTACAGCCGCACGGTGTTTGAATTCCGTTCCTCCGCCATAGGCGCGCAGGACGCGATAGCGGGCGGCGGACGCTACGACGCGCTTGTGGGCTCCATGGGCGGGCCGCAGGTGCCCGCGATAGGCTGGGCGCTGGGCGCGGACCGCGTGGTTTCATTGCTGGAAAAAAACGCCGCGCCGCAGTCCGGCCCCGGGGTTTTTGTCGTCAGCATGGAAGAGGCCACTCACCGGACGGCTTTCAGGCTGCTGGCGCAGTTGCGCGCGGCGGGCGTTTGCGCCGACGGCGGCGCGTTCGCGCAAAGCATGAAGGCGCAGTTGCGCGCGGCGGACAGGTGCGGCGCGAAATTCGCGGTCATTATCGGCGGCGACGAAATGCAAAAACGCGCCGCCGCGCTGAAAAACCTTCAAACCGGCGAGCAGAAAGAAATCCCGTTTGACGACTTGCCGTCAATCCTGAAAAAATAACAACTTGAGAGAGACTCCATTATGATGAGAACGCATTATTGCGGCGAGCTCGCCGCCAAAAACGCGGGGCAGACCGCCACGCTCTGCGGCTGGGTGCATTCCTACCGCCACCACGGCGGAGTGCTGTTTCTGGATTTGCGCGACCGCACCGGCATCACGCAGGTGGTCGCCGCGCCGGACAATCAGGAAGCGTTCGATATCGCCGAGACATTGCGCGCGGAATATGTAATCCGCGTAACCGGCGCGGTGAAAACCCGTCCGGCGGGACTTGAAAACAAGACCATCCCGACGGGAGAAATAGAGCTCGCCGCCGAGAAGCTGGAAATCCTCAACGCCTCAAAAACCCCCGCTTTCGAGGTGGACGACCGCATCACCGCCAGCGAGGAAACCCGCCTCAAATACCGCTACCTCGATTTGCGCCGTCCGTGCATGATTAAAAATCTGGTGACCCGCCACAAGGCGGCGCAGGCCGCGCGGCGCTATCTTGACGACAACCGTTTTCTGGAAATAGAAACGCCCTGCCTCACCCGCTCCACGCCGGAAGGCGCGCGCGATTATCTCGTTGCCTCGCGCGTCAACGCGGGCAAGTTCTACGCGCTGCCGCAGTCGCCGCAGATGTTCAAGCAGATTCTCATGGTGTCCGGCGCGGACAGGTATTTTCAGCTTGCGCGCTGTTTTCGCGACGAGGATTTGCGCGCAGACCGCCAGCCGGAGCATACGCAGATAGACCTTGAGATGTCTTTCGTCTCCGAAGAGGACATTTTCGCGATGGCGGAAGGCCTCATGCGGGAGATTTTCTCCTCCGCCGGGGAAACCGTTGAAACGCCGTTCCGGCGCATCGAATTTTCGGAAGTCATGCTAAAATACGGCTCGGACAAGCCGGATTTGCGCTACGGGATGGAAATAGAAGACGTGAGCGGCGTTTTCAAAACCACGGCGTTCCGCGTGTTCTCCGAAGTGCTGGCGGCGGGCGGCTCCATCCGCGCCATAAAAGCCGAGGGCGGCGCGGCATTCTCGCGCACCGAAATGGACAAACTGACCGACTTCGTAAAATCCGCCGGAGCCAAAGGGCTCGTGTGGCTAAAATTCACGGACAAAGGCGCGGAATCGCCGACTGTGAAATTTTTCAGCGAGGGGGAAATCGCCGCGCTCAAGGCGCAGCTTGGCGTAAAAACCGGCGACGCTGTTTTTATCGGCTCAGACAAGCCCGCCGTCGTCGCGGTTTATATGGGCGAGTTGCGCAAGACGCTTATAACCAAACTGGCGCTGAAACCGTCGCGCAAATGGGCGTTCGCGTGGGTGATGCACTTTCCGCTGCTTGAATGGAAACCCGTCGAAAACCGCTACGACGCCG
>JAQTYB010000066.1 GCA_028688475.1 Elusimicrobiales bacterium | reverse complement strand
CTGTTTTGCCAGCGTTTTGTAAAGCACCTCGTGCACCAGCGTGGATTTGCCGGAGCCCGACACTCCGGTTACGCACACGAACATGCCCAGCGGTATTTTAACGTCTATCTTTTTAAGATTGAACTGCTGCGCGCCCTTGATGACGATATGCCCTTTGGGCTTTTCCACGGGGGGGAAGGCGCGCTCTATTCTGGCGTCGCCGCGCAGGTATTTGCCGGTCAGCGAGGCTTCGCTTTTCAAGATATCCCGCGGCGTGCCCTGCGCCACTATGTTGCCGCCGAAATCGCCAGCGCCGGGGCCGAGGTCTATAATCCAGTCCGCCGTGCGCATGGTTTCCTCGTCATGCTCGACGATGATGAGCGTGTTGCCCATATCGCGCAGCGATTTGAGGGTGGACAGCAGCCTGTCGTTGTCGCGCGAATGCAGCCCGATAGTCGGTTCGTCGAGAACGTAAAGCACCCCGGTCAGGCCGGAGCCGATTTGCGTGGCGAGATGAATGCGCTGCGCCTCGCCGCCGGACAGCGTTTCGGAGCGGCGGTCCAGCGTGAGATAGGTGAGCCCGACGCTGGAGAGAAAACCCAGCCGGGAATTTATCTCCCGCAATATCTGCCGCGCGATAAAATTTTCCTTGTCCGTCAGCTTGAGCGATTTCGCGAACTCGCACGCCTCGGAAACCGCCATGCCGGTCACCTGCGAGATGTTCTGTCCGCCGACGTAAACCGACAGCGCCTCCGGCTTGAGCCGCGCGCCGTTGCAGGTTGCGCAGGTGACCTCGCGCATGAAGCGGTTGAAAACCTCCTCGCGGACGAACTCGCTCTCCGACTCGGTGTAGCGCCGCTTGAGGTTGCCGATTACGCCTTCAAACGGGCTGTCCCTGCCCGACCACGACTTGTAGGAGGAACCGCCGTAAAGCAGCAGCTTTTTCTGCTCTTTTGAAAGCGTCTTCCACGGTTTGTCCGTCGGGATGCCGGTGCGGCGGCAGACATCGGCGATAATTTCGAGGTAATACGAGGACCACGAGTTTTTCCACCGGTGGCTCCGCGTGGTGACGGGATTGCTCCACGCCGCGATAGCGCCTCCGTCAATGGAAAGCGACGGGTCGGGAATGACCAAATCCACGTCCACTTCCATTTTTACGCCCAGGCCGGTGCAGGCCGGGCACGCGCCGTAGGGGGAATTGAACGAAAACAGCCGCGGCTCCATCGGCGTGAACCCCGCGCCGCATTTCGGGCAGGCGTTGGCCTCGCTGTAGGTGAAGCTTTGCGGCTTCTTCGGCCCTTTTTCCTCGACTGTGACCAGCCCGCGCCCGTGCCTGACGGCGACTTCTATTGACTCAACAAGCCGTTCTTTTTCCGCGGCGGAGGCCGCCAGTTCGTCAACAATCAACTCTATGGTGTGCTTTTTGTAGCGGGACAGTGCGGGCACCGCGCCAAGTTCCTGAATTTCGCCGTCAACGCGCGCTTTTGCAAAACCGAGTTTCTTGAACTTGGCAAAAACTTCCTCATAAGTGCCCTGCCTGCCGGTAACCAATGGCGCGAATATGTAAACTGTCTTGCCGGCGAAGCGCGCCAGCACGTCGGCGGCCATGCCCTGCGCGGACCAGGTTTCCACCGGTATGGCGCAGTTGGGACAATACCGCTTGCCGATACGCGCGTAGAGGAGGCGGAAATAATCGTAAATCTCCGTGACGGTGGCGACAGTGGAGCGCGGGTTGCGCGACGGCGTGCGCTGCTCTATCGAAATAGCGGGGGAAAGACCCTCGATATGGTCAAGGTCCGGCTTGTCCATCAATTCCAGAAACTGCCGCGCGTAGGCCGACAAACTCTCCACATACCGCCGCTGCCCCTCGGCGTAAATAGTGTCAAAAGCGAGGCTTGATTTCCCCGACCCCGAAAGCCCTGTAATAACAACAATCTTCTCGCGCGGAATCTCCAGCGAAATATTCTTAAGATTATGCTGCCGCGCCCCGCGTATGATTATTTTGTCCATGATGTGCTATTTAGAGAGAGCTGTTTGCCCTGCGCAAACAAGTGTTTACTTGGAAGTTTCTGCTGATTCTGTGGACTGCGCACTCCAGTAATTTGCCATGAGTTCTGAAATCCAAGAAGGTTGATACTGCTTGCCGCGTGGCCCAAATTCGGTTACCCATGGTTTGATATCCAGAACAAAAGAATCATTCACAGCATCAAGCCCGTCTAAATGCAATAGCAATCCATCAATAGCCTTAACACGGCAGACAGTTACGCCAATCTGATTGGGGCGGTTTTTGCCGCGTTGGGAAAACACACCTACTTTCGGCCAGTTGATATTATTGCGCGGATGCCGAGAAGAATACTCTATTTTGTCAGGATTGACTTTATCCATATAGAATACGATTTCGGCATGAGAAAAATTTTCTAGGCCTCTCAGTGCGGTGTTGTCGAATCGGGTCGCGTCAAGCTCAATATATGTGTTTTCCACATCCCAGTTATCATCGCTTACCGCTTTTCTGGTGGAACGAACTACACCCACAGGGGTCAACTGTATGATGCTTGGATTAGAGGACATAAAATAGGTTTTCCCTTATGCTTCGGGTTACGGCGGGGATTCGGATGCTGTTGAGTCCGTCCGGCGTCAGTATTTCGACTTTGCGGCCCAGCGCTTTCTCCAGATGGTCATTTAATCTGAAAAACTCGAAACCAAGCGGACGGTCAAATTCTATCAGCAAGTCAACATCGCTTTTATCGCTCTCCGTGCCGGACGCGAAAGAGCCGAAGAGCGCGATTTTGCCGACGCCATAGACGGAATGCAGGTAACCGTGTTCCCGTTTCAAAATATCCGCTATCTGTTCTTTGCCCATGAAGAAATTATACTAAAAAGCGGTAATGGGGACGGGCGGACTTGTGCGCGCTATCGCGTCAGGATAACTCCTGCCAGGTGCGGACGTGCACGCCTTCCTGTTTGCGGGAATCGGCTCCGGCGTAAACCAGCGCGAGGGTCGTGGCTGATTTGGCGATTTTCGCGAAATACTTCAGGTTGTCGAAAAAATCGCCGGATATGGTTTTGCCGGCTTTTATCTCAACGGCGGTCAGCCGCCGGGCGGATTCGATAATCAGGTCTATTTCCCGGCCTGTCATGTCCCGCCAGAAATAAAGCGGCGGCACTTCTCCGGCGTTGCAGAAGGACTTGTACAATTCGCCGATTACAAAAGTTTCAAAGATATTCCCGTAAAGCGGATGCAATGCCGCGTCCTGCGGCTTGCGTATCCGCAAAAGATGGCACATCAGTCCTGTGTCCATGAAGTAGAGCTTGGGACTTTTGATTATGCGCTTTGAAAAGTTCCTATAGTAAGGCGTCAGCGTGAATACTATCGAACTGGCCTCTAGCACAGAAAGCCAACTGCGCGCGGTGGTATGCGAGATTCCGCAGTCCGCCGCCAGAGACGAGAGATTGAGTATTTGTCCGCTGCGGCCCGCGCAGAGGCGCACGAAGTTCTGAAAACCCATCAGGTCGCCGATTTTCAGCGCGTCGCGCACGTCGCGTTCCACATAGGCGGTTATATAGCTGGACAAAAAGTCGGACGGCGCTATTTTTTCGTTGTGAATCCGGGGGTAAAAGCCCGAATAAAGAAACTCGGTCAAACGCGCCCGGGCGGACGGTTTTGCGGGGGGCGGCGGGAATTTGTCGGGATTGCGGGCTTTTTTCCCCAGCAGTTCCGCGACGGTGAACGGCAGCAACCGCAGGTAGGCGGCGCGTCCGGCGAGGCTCTGGCTTACTTTATGCAGAAGGTTGAATTGCTGCGAGCCGGTTATTATATAGCGCCCGGGAATCCGTTTTTCGTCAACCGCGGTCTGTATATAGGAAAGCAGTTCCGGCACATGCTGTGCCTCGTCTATAATCACGCATTTGCTGTACTGTTCCAGAAAGGCTCGCGGGTCGCGCATGGCGAATCGGCGGTTATCCACGTTTTCAAGCGACACGTATGCGTATCCGGGAAACGCCATTTTCGCCAGCGTGGTTTTGCCGGATTGCCGGGGGCCGCTTATGACCACCACGGGAAACCGCGAGGCCAGAGTTTTAAGCCTGGGCGACAGGGCGCGCTGTATCATGGTAATAGGATAACACGGAAAAGCCGGCATGTCAAATTGAAAGTTGAACTTTCAATTTGACATGGCCGTTTTTTCACAGCCGGTAACGGTCTACGACGGTGGACATGCTCCATTCGGGGCGGGGGGAGGGGGAGTCCAGGTTATAATGCAGGCCGCGGCTTTCGCGGCGGTATTGCGCGCTGCGGATTATCTGTTCCGCCACGCAGGCGATGTTGCGCAGCTCTATCACGTCGCGGGTGAGAAGGAAATCCCAGTAATACTCGTGTATTTCCTCGTTGATGAGGTTGAGGCGGCGGCGCGCGCGCTCAAGGCGGCGGTCGGTGCGCACTATGCCGGCGTAATGCCACATCAGCGCGCGGATTTCCTCCCAGTTCTGGGTGATGGTGACGGCTTCCTCGCTCGGCGTGGCGTTGCCGGTGTGCCAGCGGGTGAAATTGGGCGCGCCGTGTCCGCGGATGGCGGTCATCTCTTCCTTTATTCTCGCCGCCGCACGGCGCGCGAAAACGCACGCTTCCAGAAGCGAGTTAGACGCCAACCGGTTCGCGCCGTGCAGTCCCGTGCAGGCGGTTTCCCCGACGGCAAACAGTCCCGCCAGCGCGGTCTTGCCGCAAGAATCCGTCTCTATTCCGCCGCAGAAAAAATGCGCGGCGGGGACAACGGGAATGGGCTCTTTCGTTATATCTATTCCGAAGCGCAGGCAGGTTTTGTAAATATAAGGAAAGCGTTTTTTGACAAAATCGGCTTTCAGGTGCGTTATGTCTAGAAAAACGCAATCCGCGCCGGTGCGCTTGATTTCGGAGTCTATCGCGCGGGCCACGATGTCGCGCGGGGCAAGCTCGGCGGTTTTGGCGTAGTTTTTCATAAACGCCTTGCCGTCGGCGCCGCGCAGCACTCCGCCTTCGCCGCGCACGGCTTCGGAGATGAGAAATGATTTAGCCTTCGGGTGGAAAAGGCAGGTCGGGTGGAACTGCACGAACTCCATGTTTTTGAGCGGCGCGCCCGCGCGCCAGGCCATTGCCATGCCGTCGCCGGTGGCGGTGTCGGGGTTGGAGGTGTAGCGGTACACCTTGCCCGCGCCGCCGGTCGCCAGCACGGTATAGCGCGCGGTGAAATGACTGACCCCGCCGGTTTTTCCGTTCAGCGCATAGGCGCCAAAACAGCGGTTGCGTTCAACCGGCAGTTCGCGCGCGTGGTCGCGCAGTATCAGGTCTATACAGACGCAATTCTCGAAAATCCTTATATTTTTGCTGCTCCGGCAGACTTCCGCGAGGGCGCGGACTATTTCATGACCGGTGAGGTCCTTGTAATGCAGCACCCGCCGCGCCGAATGCCCGCCTTCTAGCCCCAAATCCAGCCTGCCGTTTTTGCGCGCGAAATTGACGCCCAGCTTGAGCAGCTCCCGCGCGCAGTCCGGCCCCTCGGTTACGGTGATGCGCACTATTTCAGGGTCGCACAGCCCGGCGCCGGCGCTCAGCGTATCGGCCATGTGGCTTTCGATTGAGTCCTCGGGCGAAACGGCGGCGGCCAGCCCGCCCTGCGCGTTGTCGGTGTTGGAGCTGAACAGGTCCTTTTTTGCGACGAGGCTGACCGTGCCGAACGCGGAAAGCTCATGCGCCGCCATCATTCCGGCCAGCCCGCCGCCTATCACCAGAAAATCGGAAGTATGATTTGCCATAGCAAGATTTATATAATAATTCTAGCAAAAGCATGTCCATGAATAAAAAAACGCTTCTGATAACCGGCGGCATCATATTGTCGCTTTCCATTCTCGCCGCGCTCATCGGCTACAGCTATCGCGGCCTGATGGAAGTGCTGGAACATGTGCGGTACCGGTATTTTTTCCTGGCGCTGCTGGCGGCGGTCGGGACGTATGTTTTCATGGGGCTTTCGCTGAAAGCCGTGCTGCGGCAGTTGGGCCGCGAACTGGGCGTGCTTGAAGCCGTCAGCATAGCTTTTGTCTCGACGGCGGTTAATTATTTCGTCTCCTCGATGGGCGCGAGCGGGTTCGCGCTGCGCGCGCATCTGCTCAAAAAGCGCAGCGTGCCTTTCGGCACCAGCGTCACCGCCAGCGTGGTCATCAGCGTGATAATTTATTCCGTGCTGGCGCTTATCGTATTGGAAGGCGCGTTCTGGATACTGCTCAACCCCGGCACCAGCAGGATGGAGGCCGTGGAGGCCATCGTCGGCGTGTGCGTGCTGGCGGTGATGTGCAGCGCATTTTTCAAGGGCTTTTTCGACCATAAATTCCGCGCCCGCTGGGTTGCCTCCGCTTTCCACTTGCTTAACCGCCTGATATATTCTTTCTCCGGCGGGCAGATACCGCATGAGAGCTTCAAGCGTTTCGAGGAGCAGTTGGAAGGCGGCATCAAGATAATAAAGCGTTGCGGCATGCGCCTGGGGCCGACGGTGCTGTATGTGTGCGGGGACTGGCTGTGCACGATACTGATACTCTTTTTCGGCTTCAAGGCGGTGGGTTGCCATATCGGCATCGGGCCGCTGGTGAGCGGATTCGCGCTCGGGCAAGTGATGGTGCTGATACCGCTGCTGCCCGGCGGGCTCGGCGCGATGGAGCTTACCATGACCGCCGCCTATTCGCGCTTCGGCGTGCCGTGGGAATCGGCGCTTGTGGCATGCCTCATATTCCGGCTGGCGTATTACGTCATACCGGCGCTTTTGAGCATTTTTATATATTGGGGCCTCAAGCTTTCCGAACCGCTGGACCTTAAAGCCGAGCGGGAGGAGGAACGCAAGGTGGCCGAGGGAAGAGGTGCGGCGTGATACAGAAATTCCGGGATTTCACCCCCGATATCTCGCCGGAGGCGTATGTGCATGAGACCAGCGTCATCATCGGCAACGTGAAAATCGCCGCCAACGCCTCGGTCTGGCCGCTGGCCGCGATACGCGCCGATGTGGACGCCATAGAAATCGGCGAGAACACCAACGTGCAGGACTGCTGCGTCATCCACGTCAACGAAAACGCGCCCTGCATAATCGGGCGGGATGTCACCATCGGCCACGGCGCGGTGGTGCACGGCGCGCGGGTGGGAAACCGCTGCCTTGTCGGAATGAACGCCGTGGTGCTGGAAAGCGAAATAGGCGACGACTGCCTTATAGCCGCGGGCTCGGTGCTGACTGGCGGCAAACAGATTCCGCCCCGCAGCCTCGTGATGGGCGTGCCCGCCAAAGTGGTGCGGGAACTTTCGGCTGAAGAACTCAAAGGTATTGTCAGAGGCAACTCTGCGTACCTGCTGCTGTCGGATATCTTCAAAAACGAGTGCGCCGTTGTCGCCTGACCATGCCCGAAGCCAAACCCGCCGCCAAGCCTAAAATCCTGCTTATCGAAGACAGTAAGGAGCTTTCCGCCGCGCTCGCCGGCGTCCTCGGCCTTAAGGGGATGGAAGTTTTTACGGCGCGGGACGGCGTCTCCGGCGTGGAGCTGGCGCGCCGGGAAAAACCCGCGCTCATATTGCTCGACCTCATGCTGCCGAAGCTGAGCGGCTATGAGGTCTGCAAAATTCTCAAGACTGACAACGCCACCTGGCGCATTCCCGTGGTGGTGCTGTCCACGCTTTCCAGGCCGGAGCAGGTGGACCGGGCGAAAGCCGCGGGGGCCGATCATTTCGTCGCCAAACCCTACGACCTCGACGCCGTTATCGGGGAAATACTGCGTTTTCTTCCCAAACATTGACTCCGCGCGACGCGTTTGAAATACTGCTTGAGAACTTCGGCCCGCAGGGCTGGTGGCCGGTTACGCCGCCGTCCGGCAAAAATACGGCATACCGTCCGCGCGTTTATGTCCCGCAAAGCGAGACGGAGCGGTTTGAAATAACGCTCGGCGCGATTTTGACGCAGAACACTTCGTGGAAAAACGTGGAACGCGCGCTGTCGGCGCTTTTTGCGGAGGGCATACGGACGCCGCGCGGCCTGCTTGCCGTGCCGCCTGAAAAGCTGCGGCGCCTAATCCGCCCCTCGGGATATTTTGTCCAGAAAGAAAAGAAGCTGCGTATTTTCGCGTGGCATCTCGTGCGGGCGCATCCGCGGGGGCTTGGAGCGTGGCTTGGCGGCAAAGATTTGGATTTGGCGCGGCGGGAACTGCTTTCGCTCTGGGGAATCGGGCCGGAGACCGCGGATTCCATTCTGCTTTACGCCAGCGGACAGCCGGTCTGCGTGGTGGACGCCTATACTTTGCGCATAGGAAAGCGCCTCGGCTGGTATCCAGAAAAAACGGATTACGCGGCGGCGCAAAAGTGCCTGTGCGAAAACCTGCCCGCCAAAGCGCCGGTATATAACGAGTTTCACGCGCTCATGGTGGCGTTGGGAAAAAATTTCTGCAAAAAGACGCCGGTTTGCGCGAATTGCCCCCTGAAGCGCAAATGCGCGGGCAAAAAGGGAGAAAAAATATGGAATTGACCGCAAAAGCCGAAGAACTTCTCGACGGAGGAAACCCCTCCGCCGCGCTTAAACTGCTTTCCGCCGCGAAATCCAAAACCGCACGCGCCGCGTATCTGAAAGCCGAGGCGTTGCGAATGCTGGGCGATTTCAACGCCGCCTGCGGTTATTATCGCGCCGCGCTCCGTTCGCCGGAAAGCGCGGGAGAAAAAGCGCGTTTTCTGCTTGGCCTGGCGAAATGCCTGCGCACTCTGGGCGATGCGCAAGCCGCGCTTGATTTTTGCAAAAAAGCCCAGGCAGCCGCGCGCATCGCGGGCGCGGGCGGCCTTTTAACGGAGTCACGGCTTGAAACCGCGCTGGCTCTTCGGGCGAAGGGCGATTTGAAACCGGCGCTTGCGTTTTTGAATTCGCTCCGCGCGCGGTTTTCTTCCTGCGGCGATTACGCGGCCATGGGGTATGTCAACTGGGCGCGCGGCGGGATATACCGCCTGACTGGGAGATTCGAGGATTCCATCGCTGAATTTGAAAAGTCCGCCGCGCTGGCGAAAAAGTCCGGCGATGAAATTTCGCGGGGCTACGCTCTGTTCGGGCTGGCGGGAGTCTGCCGCGTGGCCGGGAATGTGGCGGCGTCTGAAAAGTATTACCGGCAGGCCGAAAAAATATTCAGGGGCACTGACGATATTTTCGGCAGGGCATACGCGAACTGCGGTCTGGCGAACGCGCTGCGACAGAAAGGCGATTTGGACTCGGCCTTGCGTCATTATAAAACCGCCGATAAACTGTACTCCGGCATTCACGACAGGCCGGACCTCGGTTTCGTCAAATGGGGAATCGCCAATATCCTGCTAAAACGCGGCGATATCGCCGGCGCGCTCAGGCTTTTCAAGGCGGCGCGCGGGCTTTTCGCCGGTTCCGATGAAATGCGCGGCGAGGTGCTGAGCCGCCTCTCCATCGCCTACGCGAATTATCTTCTCGGCAAAAAGGCGTTCGCCGTCAAGGAATATGATGCGGCAGTGTCTCTGGCAAAGCACCACGGCCTTTGCACTTACCTGGAGTTGTTTACATAGGCATTTCGGGCAATTTGAAATGGGTCTTTAGACACTTTTGCGCGTTTCGCGCCGCGTGTATACTGTAGACATAAGGTGGCTGTTTACTATTCTAATTCAAACAGGAGTTGACTGATGATAATGAAGAAAATTCGCATACTGTTGCTGGGCGCGGTGTTTGCCGTCGCCGGATTTCTGAATTGTTCCGCCGGGGCTGACGCAGGCGCGCTGGAAACGTTCAAAGCGGCGGGAACCGTTCCCGCGCCAGTGATGCGGTCCGCCAAAGCGGCGTCCGCCATATCGGCGCCGGCGCTTGTCGTGGAGCCGGACTCGGGTCGCGAGCCGGTGCTGGCCCTGATAAACAGCGCCAAAAGTTCCATTGACATCACCATATACCAGATAAGCGACACGCAAATAGTCAACGCGCTGCTCGCAAAAAAGCGCGAGGGTGTGGAAATCCGCGTGCTCTACAACTTCTATTCCTTCCAGAAATACGGCAAGGACCCTAATGCGGAAACCATAAAAAAGTTCAGCGACGCCGGTATCGCAGTGCAGAAAGCCAGCGAATCGTTTAAGTTCACGCACCAGAAAACTATCACGGTGGACGGGCGCGTCTCCCTGATTATGGGTTTCAACCTGACTCCTGCGTACTTTGCCAAAACGAGGGATTACGGCTATGTCACCGACAACACCGCACAGGTGAAGGAAATAAAGGAGGTGTTCGACGCGGACTGGAATTACACCGCCGTTTCGCCGTCCGTGCCTTCGCTGGCGTGGAGTCCGGTCAATGCCCGCGCCAAAATTCTCAAGGTGATAAATTCCGCAAAGCACACGCTCGTGCTGGAGCAACTTGAGGCGCTGGATAAGGAATGCGTGGACGCGGTCATCGCCGCCGCCGCGCGCGGGGTGAAGGTGCGTTTCATCACAGCCCGACTGGTGCCTTATAACGGCACCGAAGACTCGAACAAGGCTCCGCGCGACAGGATGAACGCCAACGGCGTCGAGGCCAAAGCCGGCACGAATTACTACTATCACTCCAAGATGATGCTGGCCGATTACGGCACTGCCGCGCAGACGGGTTTCATCGGCTCCATAAACTTCTCCTCGACCTCTATGGGCAAGAACCGGGAGTTGGGAGTCGTCTTCACGGAACCGGCGTTTCTGACGACCATAAACAACGCCTTTGAATCGGATTGGAGCGCCAATCCCGCCGACGGCAAGTCTGCCGGCGAAAACATGTCCGATTCCGGAGAGAGCATAAGCAATCCGGCTGTTGAATGAGGAATCTTCTTTTATCCCTGTGCCTGTTGTCAATTCTCGCCGCGCCGGGCAGTGCCGCCGGCGCGGCGGAACTGGTCATCAGGGACGGCTCTCTCGCCGTCTCCGACGGCTCGCCGTTGAGCGGTTATCAGGCCGACGCCGCCGTCGTCGAACGCTGGCGAAACTCGCCGTCCGTGCCGTTTGCGTTGAAATTGCGGGAGAAGTATCCGGCATGGCGGGCATTGGCGCCCGAAGAAATCGTGGGAATCATGGCTTACGTCGGCAGCGGTTATGAGGCCATCAACAGCCAGCTATGGAACGCAACGCTGCCGCAAAGTCTTGGCGATTTGGATACGGTTAAACTCATGCTTTCGGGGCTCAACAAACTGCCTGATTACGAATGCGGCGCGATACGCACTGATTTTTACGCCGCGAATGACGGGCAGAAGCCGGACCCTGACGCCGTGGCTAAACGGGCCGCGCTCTACACTGCGGCTTTCGAGCAGCATAAACCTTTCCTGTTGCGCGCGTTTTGGAGCGCCAGCCGTGTCAGCACACAGGCCGCGCGGCGGCGAATCATATCACGCTACGATATATTGCTCAAGATACACTCGCTTACGGGCAAGTCAATAGACGCCGTTTCTCATGCCCAGGCGCCGGACGAAGAGGAAGTCCTGTTCCGCCCCGGAACCCGCTTCGAGGTGGTGAGAAAAAATTCACATAAAACCGCTCTCCCGGGCGGAAAGAAGAAGACCCGGTATCAGTTCACGCTTTGCGAATTGCATCAGGACGGCAGCCGCAACTGCGGCGTCAAGATGTGCTGCCGGCCTGAAGCTCCGTATTTTTTATATCCGCGATTGTTTGAGGACTTACCCGGAAATCACAGTTGCCGCGATTTACGGGTAAGTCCTCTCAAGAGCCTGGCGAAGCGGACCAACGTGGGTTCGGGCGCGGGCGGAGGCGGTTTTACGGCTTCTTTTTTTGCTTGTTCCAACTGCCATTCGTTGCGGGTCGAAGGCTCGATTTTAATCAGCTTCTCCAGAATCCGCACGGCGGCGGCATAGTCGCCGCGCTCGAAATATATATCAGCCAGTTTAGACAACGCGAAGCCGCAATTGCCATCCTGCCGCAGTTTTTGCAGGCAAGAGAAGATAGTTTCCTCATCTTGCAGATACTTTTCAGAGCGCCGTATCTTGTAATTGTGTTCCATGCGAAAAAACCATATCGCGAGTGCGCATACAGCCAGCGCGTGCACCGCCAGAAGCAGTCCTGGTTTTGCCGCGCCGATTGTTGAAACCACTGTCAGCAGTATGAAAGTATAGGCGGCAAGCAATACATCCGGCGGGGAACTGCCGTTGGTTTTGTATTTGCGCCTCCCGCGCTCCATGAGCAGCACCACAGCCAAAGTGCAGCCGATTGAGAACCCGTACGAGTACAGCAGATACAAAACGATGTCCATTACATTTTGAAATCTTCGCCGAGGTAGTAGCGGCGGGCGGCGGGGTCGTTTAGCAGCGTTTCGCGCGGACCTTCGATAAGTATCTGCCCGTCGCATATCAGGTAGGCGCGCTGGACGAGGTCAAGCGTCTCGCGGACGTTGTGGTCGGTGATGAGGACGCCGAGGCCTTTGTCCCGCAACTGGAAAATGATGCGCTTGAGGTCGCTGACCGTTATCGGGTCTATGCCGACGAAAGGCTCGTCGAGCAGCATGATTTTGGGTTCGTTTATCATCGCGCGCGCAACTTCGAGGCGGCGCTTTTCCCCGCCGGATAGCGTCCAGGCCTTCTGCTTGCGCAAAGCCCACAGCCCGAATTCCTCCAGCAGGCTTTTCACCTTTACTTCCTGTTCTTTGCGGGATTTGAGTATGCGCTCAAGCACCGCCAGCAGGTTTTCCTCCACCGTCAGGCCGCGGAATATGGTGGGCTCCTGCGCGAGGTAGCCTATGCCGCGCCTTGCGCGCTCGTACATGGGCAGCGCGGAAATATCCGCGTCGTCTATGAAAATTTTGCCGCCGTCGGGGCGGATGAAGCCCACCAGCATGTGAAAGGTGGTGGTTTTGCCCGCGCCGTTGGGTCCCAGCAGCCCGCAGATTTCTCCCGACGAGACGCGGATATCTATTCCCTTCACGACTTTGCGGTCCTTATAGTTTTTTTCAATGCCTTGAGCGCGCAGTTCCATAGTTCTCCAAACTCCCCGTCCGGGACTTTATCCAGCCTTTCACGTTTCCGTCGGCGCGGAACCGGGTGAAAAATCCCGACGCCGCCGCCGTATCGCCGCGGACGGCATAGTCGTAGTCCTCATGCCTGCCGGTTATGACCGGACTGCCGTAAAGGTTGAACGCGGACGTATTATAGTTGTAAAGCGCGGTGTCGCTTTGAGAGGAAGCGTCCTCGCCGGTTATCGCGACATTCTCCTCCAGCCGCGCCAGCCTTGTTTTGCCGTCGAAAAACGCTGTTTTGGAAAGGCTGGTCCATTTGCCGCGTTGCGGGTCGGAATGGAACAACCTGACCCTGCCCCCCTCGGCTTGCGGCTCGAGGAAAGAGGTGTCGTCATCCATTTTGTAAACGCCCTTGTCCGCCCAGGCGTGCGAGAGGGAAGCGTCTTTCCAGAATTTAGTGCCGTCCACATTGCCGGTCAGCGTCAGCACGCCTTTGCCGCGCTGGTAAACCGCGCGGTCGGCTTTCAGCAGATATTCGCTGTCCCGGTATGAAACGTCGCCGGTATACTCTTCCTCTTCCAATAGCGGGCGGCTTCGCCAGGCAGCGCTTTTAATAAGTCCCGCAAGCGGAGGGTAGCGGCGCCTGGGCGCGTCCGCCGCGAGGGCGGTTTGCGCCGACAACAGGCATACGGCGAGCAAAAGTTTTCTCATTGGTTTGAAAGCTGCGTTTCCTGCTGCCTGACCGTGATTTCGGACATATCCGATTTTGCCTCAAATCCCTTGCCGCGCACCACGGTGCCGCCTTGCGTGAGCTTGACGGCTTCGTCCGTCCAGATGAGCTCGCGCGGTGGGGAATAGTGCAGCTTCTCGGTTTCCAGCCGGCGGCGTTCGGTTGCGGATTCAGCCACGACGCTGCCTTCCAGAGTGGCGTTGTTTTGCTCCAAATCGAACCGCCCGCGCAGCGCGGTCATGACGGAAGGAGGAATTTCCCGCGCCGGACGCCCTGCCTCCCCTGAACTTTCTGGTCTGGCGGACAAGCCGGGGACGTTTTCCTTCGTGATTCTCACTTTTTCGTCCGTCCAGACGAGGCCGGGGGAATAATACAGCTTTTCCGTCTCAAGCCTTACATTGTCGCGGTGCTCCAGCGCCACGACATTGCCTTCAAGCGTGGCCTGGCGCTTGCCCATGAAAAACTGCCCGCGCAGCGCCGTTACCGTGGTGGACGATTTTTCCGCCGCCGCCGTATTTGCCGCCTGCGCGTTTTCCTTTATGATTTTCAGCGGCACGTCCGTCCAGGCGAAGGCCTTGTCCGGGGAATAATACAGCTTGGCCGTTTCCATCCTCGCGTTGTCGTTGTGAAACAAAGACACCACGTTGTCTTCAAACAGGGCGTTTCTTTT
>JAQTYB010000065.1 GCA_028688475.1 Elusimicrobiales bacterium | reverse complement strand
ATTCGGGCGAAAAGGCCCGGCTGACGCAAAAAAAACGGATGTAAACGACGAAATTTCACGCCTTCCGCAGAAAAATCACACAATTGTAGGGACTTTCAGAAAAATGCCAGTTTCGCAACGGGCTCATCAAAGAACAAATAGTCCTCGGGTTTGGTAGTCTCCCTATACTGCGCGTCATTTGCAGCATTGAAAACGAAAAATGCGAAAGAAAGCACGTAGGCAACTCCTGCAGTCTGTCCCGCCAGATTTTTTTGTAAGATTATAATCTATGGCATTCTCTAAACGAAGTAATTCTCAAAAAACAATGCAATTGGCAAGTATTTTTTTGGTGGTCTTATTTATAGCCTCGAATATTCATGCCGCTAATAATCCCACATTTATATTTCACACCGATTTGCTCGATATCGGCCTTCCTATTTTCGATATATCCCTCAAGCCTTCGGAACATGACGTCGCGCTTGATAAGTATCTCTCTCATCCCATGATGCAGATAGCGTTTACGCGATATTCCAGCTTATCGAGACCGCCAGAGAGCCGTGTTGATAGAAAACTCTATTCTGACTTCATACACAAATTATGGGCCGACAATGAAAATCAGATTGCTCACCCCAGAATGCAGTATATTTTGCCTCATTATAAATGGGGAATGATGCATCTGACTACCGTGAAAGCAGATAGTGAATTGGTAAAAAAGCAATTCCGCATATGGTTCAATACGGCAGTAGAACAATTGCCCTGGCAGGGAAATTTTATCCGCGCATCCACGGACCCGATTCATATCGTGTTCTTGTTTGATCCGGGAGGAAGTTTCCCTTGGGTCACCGAGTCATCCGGCGTGGAGTATATTTTCGTTGATGTTCTTCAATTGCGCGGACCCGGTGACACTAATAGAGAATCTCCGCCTGATATTGATATCACTACAGGGCTTCTTGTTCATGAACTGTTTCACATAGTGCAAAACGATAGCAATAAGCCGAACAATGCGGGACAATGGCTCATTCAATCCGCAGTTGCCGAAGGAGCGGCCTGCCTCTACGGTAATAATGTTCCAGATTCCCGCGGGCAAAAGATTTTACCCAAGAAACCAATACGTTTCCCTCAGGCGATAACCGATGAATGGTTGAGGGAAATCCTCTCCGCGCCAGCACAGATAAAGCCTTTCTTAACCCTAGCATCCGAATGGAGCAAAAAACAACCCAAAGATGAAGAAAAGCTTGAAATGTTAACAAAAGGCAAATGGGTCGCGACTCCAGGCAATAAGCTATATATTGGCAACATATACCGGGTCGGCGCTGAAATGTTGCTTAAGATTAAAGGAGAACTCGGCGAAAAAGCATTTGCCGATATCCTCTCCCATTCAAATAAACTGCCGGAGTATTGGAGCAAATTAGAGGATATGCATAAACAGGTCAAATCATCACCTGTTGCTGCGCCATAACAGTGCTGTAAAAGTTCAGTCTGTTCCGCCAGATTTTCCCATAGATATCACCATCACTGAGGAACTCGGGGTAATATTGGTATAATTCTGATGGCCGTTTCCGTTTTCCACTTATATTCGGAGGAGCATTTATGGAAGATTCCAATATCCCGCAGCAGCCGACTCCGGCGGAGCAACCCGCGCAGAACCCGGTCGCCGTCGCGGAGCTCAAATCCGCGCCGCCGCCCGCGCTCAAGCCAACGCTTTGGGCAAGGGCGATAGCGCTGCTGCTGGCGCTGTCAATCATGGCGGCGGTCATAGTCGTCATGCGCGGCGGCGGACCGCCGGATAAAAGGGCGGCGGGCCGGCTTGAAGAGGACGCGGCGGCGGTGTCGTCTTTAATCAGCTCGAAAAAGGCCGGCATAGCCTGGATACACGTGCGCGGCGCGATAACGGAAAGCGACTCCTCCTCCCCGTTTGAGCGCGGCGCTCAGCAGACGGCGCGGCGCATACGCGAAATGGCCGCGAAAAAAGAAGTCCGGGCCATAGTGCTCGATATCAACTCGCCCGGCGGCTCGGTAGGCGCGGTGCAGGCGATATACGCCGAAATCCTGCGCGCCCGCAGCGAGCGCAAAAAGCCCGTCATCGCCGTCATGCGCGACGTGGCCGCCAGCGGCGGCTATTACCTCGCCGCCGGCTGCGACAGGATTGTGGCGCAGCCCGGCACGCTGACGGGCTCGATAGGCGTCATTTTCTCCGTCCCCAATCTAGAGGGGCTTATGCAGAAAATCGGCGTCAAAATGGACCCCATCAAATCCGGCAAGTTCAAAGACATAGGCTCGAGCTTTCGCGCCATGTCGCCGGAGGAGAAGAAAATACTCCAGGACGTCATCGGCGACGCCTACTCCCAGTTTCTCGAAGCGGTCAAAAAAGGCCGCAAACTTTCCGACGGAGAGCTCAAAGACCTGGCCGACGGGCGCATCTTCACCGGCAGCCAGGCGCTCAAGGCCAGGCTGGTTGACAAGCTCGGCGGCGACGAGGAGGCGATACAGTACGCGCGCGAACTGGGCGGGCTGGAGCGCCATCCTAAAATATTCCGCGAGACGGAACCGCTGGAGCGGCTGTTCTCCCTGCTGGATTCCAGGCTGGGGCTTTCCGCGCCCGGCGCGCTGGCCGCGGTAAAGCGGCTAGACGAGATGGCTTCTCCGCATCTTTCCTACCTGTGGACGCTGCAGCCATGAGCGCGCTGGCGGCGCTGATAGAGGATTTCGCCAGCAAACCCCGCGAAGCCGCGCGGCGCGTTCTCGCCGAAAAGCCGCAGAGGCTGGCGCTGGCTGGTTTTTTCTGCGGCGCGTTCGCGCTTTGCCTGTGGACCTGGTTTGGCGGGCCGGCGCTGGCCTGGCCGCACCTGCTGGCTGGCACGCTGCTGCTGTTCGCGCTGGAAACGGTTTTCGCCTGTTTCTGCGCGGCCACAAGCCACCTTTTCATGGAGTTTTCCGGCGAGAAGGGAAGCGCGCTGGCGCTGTTCACCGCGCTGGGGCTGAGCGAGTTCGTGAAGCTGCTTTTCATCCCCATCGGGCTGATACTGCTGGCGGCGGAGCCGGCTTTCCCGCAAGCGCGGATGGCGGTTTACGCCGTGGTCTGCGTATTGCAGTTCTCTGCGGCGGCGAGCCTTATACGCATGGCCTATTCCTCGTCGCTCGCCCGCGCGTGGTGGGCCGTGGCGCTGCCGTTTCTGATAATCGCGCTGGGGCTGCTGGCCGCCGCAGCGTTCGTGACAGCAAGCCTTGTGATAGGGCTGCTGTCCGTAATTTCCTAACACTACTCCGTTAAGTATATGCGGCTATTTGCAAGGGTGATTTTGAGGCGAGGCAAGGAGCGAGGAGCGCGCATACTCGTTGTATGCAAGCGACGAGCGACGCGGACGCAGCCCGAAAGCGCCCTTGCCCGCAGGGGAGGCGCATATAAAGGGATGGAGATATTTTTGTTACGGGTTGCCTGCGCGGTTGTGCGGGGCTGCGTCGGGCGTATGGGTTGTTTATTCCGCTGCGCGCCTCCAAATAGGCGCATATACTTAACCCGGAAATCGCAGTTGGATTGCGGAATTCGACGTAAAATAGCTTCATGGCTCCGACTCAAAAAAACTGCTCACAGGCAACGAGCCTGCTCGCATTTTTTTGAGCCGAATCCATTTCGCTCTTTTACGTCTCGGTTCTCGCAACCAACTGCGATTTCCGGGTTAACGGAGTAGTGCTAAATGGCTACGAACGCCGCAATAGCGGACCGGCTGCGCGCGATGGCCGCGCTGCTGGAGCTTGACGGCGCAAATCCGTTCCGCGTGCGCGCCTATGAGAAGGCCGCGCAATTCGCGGAAGGCTATCCCGAAGAGCTTTCCTCCCTGTCCCGCGAACAACTGACGGCGCTGCCGCATTTCGGCCCCAGCATGGCGGCGCACATAACCGAAATCGCCCAAAAAGACACTTTCGGCGAGTACGAGGCGCTCAAGAAAAAACTTCCACCCGGCCTTGTGGAGCTGGTGAGGGTGCAGAACCTCGGTCCTAAGCGCGCGCGGCTGCTGCACAAAAATCTGGGGATTGATTCGGTAGAGAAGCTGAAAGCCGCCGCGCTGGCGGGCAAAATCCGCGAGCTCAAAGGTTTTGGCGAAAAGCTGGAAACCAGCCTCCTCTCCGGCGCGCAAACCGCGCAGAACGCCTCGACGCGCATGTTGTGGTGGGAAGCCTCGCTAATCGCGCGGGATATAATCTCAAAACTCGAAGGCGCGCGCGCGGGCGGCCTTGAACCCGCGGGCAGCCTCCGGCGCGGCAGGGAAACCGTCGGCGATATAGACCTGCTCTGCTCCGGCGCGGCGGACGGCGGGATAATAGAACGCTTCACCGCGCTGCCGGACGTGGCGCGGATTATCGGCGCGGGTAAGACAAAAGCCTCGGTGCTGCTCAACTCCGGCATCCAGTGCGATTTACGCGTCATTCCCGAAAGCTCGCGCGGCGCGGCTTTGCTTTATTTCACCGGCTCGAAAGAGCATAACGTGCTTTTGCGCGAACTGGCGCTTTCAAAAGGCTATAGTCTCAACGAGTACGGGCTCTTCAGGACGCAGGACAAGGAGCATTCAAAACCTGTCGCCGGACGCGCGGAAGAGGAAATTTACGCGAAGCTGGGGTTGCAATATATCCCTCCCGAACTGCGCGAGGGCGGCGGGGAAATTGACGCCGCCGCCAAAAACTCGCTGCCGGACCTGCTCACGGAAAGCGACGTGAGGGGCGATTTTCACAGCCACACCTCCGAGTCCGACGGCGCCGATTCGCTGGAGGAAATGGCGCGGGCCGCCGCCGCGGCGGGCTGGGAGTGGGCCGCCATAGGCGACCACACGAAAAGCCTCGGCGTGGCCCACGGCCTGACGGCGGACAGGGCGCTGGCAGGCAAGGCGGCGCTGGGGAGACTTCAGCCTAAATTTCCGCACACGCGGCTGCTGCGTTCGATGGAGGTGGATATACTCAAAGACGGCTCGCTTGATTTCACCGATGAAGAACTCTCGCAGTTGGACGTGGCGGTGGCGTCGGTGCATTCCGCGTTCAGGATGCCGCAATCCGACATGACGCAGCGGATAGTGAAAGCGGTTTCAAACCCGAACGTGGATATTCTCGCCCACCCCACCGGCGGGCTCATCGGCAGACGCGCGGGCTATACTTTCGATTTGGAAAAAGTTTTCGCCGCGGCGGCGGCAAACGGCGCCGCGCTGGAGATAAACGGCCAGCCGGAGCGCCAGGACCTCAACCCGGTTTCAGCGCGGCGTGCGCGGGATATGGGCGCCAAAATCGCGCTTTCCACCGACGCGCACAGCCGCACGCAATACCGCTACATGAAACAGGCGGTTATAGTGGCGCGCCGCGCCTGGCTTGAAAAAAAAGATGTTTTGAACTGCTGCTCCTGCAAAGAACTCGAGAAATGGCTGAACAGGTGAACCGCCGCCGAGAAAAATCGCGATCGGTCTTGTAAAATCGCGCCGCAGCAGCCGGTTTATAAGGCAGGCCGAATATTGTAACATTAGAGTGCTTAAAATAAGCGGCGCGTTCGCGCCCGGAAAGTCTGGATTTCAGAGGTATATCATGGCGGAAACTCAACCGGAAAAAAAGAAACTCAGGTTCGGGGTGGTGGGCGCGGGCAAGATAGGCACTTTCCATGTGCGCACACTGGCCAAAATGCCGGACGTGGAGCTGGTCGGCGTTTGCGATTCGGACTCCATGCGCGCGCAGGCTCTGGCGTGGAAGCACAACTGCCTGCCCTTCACCAATTGCGCAGACCTTTTCCCCCAGGTGGACGCCATAGTCATCGCGGTTCCGACCGAGCATCACGAAAAAGTGGGCATAGCCGCCATGGAGCGCGGTATACACTGCCTCGTCGAAAAACCCATCGCCGTCAGCATGGAGGAGGCCCGCAAACTGCAGAAGGTCTCCGAAAAAAAGGACGTGGTTTTCCAGGTGGGCCATTCCGAACGGTTCAATCCCGCCGTCACGGAAGCTTTCAAATACATAAAAGTTCCCCGGTTCATAGTCATCGAGCGACTCGGCCCCTACGACCCGCGCACGTCGGCCATAGGCGTCATCCTGGACCTGATGATTCACGATATAGACCTTCTCCTCACCATGATGAACTCGCCGATAGTCAGCTTCGAGGCGGTGGGCGCCAGCATATTGTCCGGCCACGAGGATATCGCCAACGTGCGCATGCGCTTCAAGAACGGCTGCATAGCCGACGTCACGGCAAGCCGCGCCTCGATGGAGCGCGCGCGCTACATGCGCGTCTATCAGGAGGACGCCTATCTGTCCGTGGATTTCATGAACGCCCGCGTCAAGCTTTACAAAAAGAAAAACCAGCCGATAAAATCGCTCAAGGACATAGACGTTCTTTACCCGCCGGTGGCCAGGCAGCAGCCCATAGCCGCCGAAATCACGCATTTCATAGATTGCATCAACCACATGAAGGAGCCGTGGCCGTCGGGCGAGCGCGGCAGCCGCGCGCTGCATTACGCGCTGCTGTTCACCGACCAGTTGCAGCGCTATGAGCTCAACCGGTTCAAAAACCCCGAGCCGCAGGGCCCCGTCCAGGTGGCGACGGACATCGGCAAGGCCGCGCAGGTGGTGATAAACGAGACCTTGCAGAACATCGGCCTGGACAAAAACTGATTTTCAAAGGACGCTCCCAATGCCGGACATAGTGCCTACCACAAAAAACATCTTCGTCGTAGCGGGCGACCCGTCCGGCGATTTGCACGCCGCCAACCTCATCCGCGCGCTCAAGGCGAAAGACCCGGGAATTTCGGTTTCCTGCCTCGGCGGAAAGCGCATGCAGGCGGTCTGCGACCGGTTCATCTACAACCTCGTCGGCGTGGGCGCGGCGGGATTCGGCGAGCCGTTCAAGCGGTTTTTCCTGTGGATACGCCTCATCAGCCTGGTGCGCAAGTTTCTCGAGGAAAAGCGGCCCGCCTGCGTGATAGCCGTGGATTTTTACGGCTTCAACCATCAGGTGCTGGGGCTGGCCAACCACCGCAAAATACCGGTTTTCTACTATGTCACCCCGCAGGTCTGGGCCAGCCGGCCGGGACGCGCCAGGCGCCTCGCCAGACTGGCGAAGCGCGAACTCGTGATTTTCCCGTTCGAGGAAAAAATTTACAAGGACGCGGGAGGCGACTGCGTTTTCGTGGGGCACCCGCTGCTGGATATAATGCCGCCGCCCGCCGCCCCGCCGGAAAACCGCGGCGGCGCGGATTATCCGTGGAAAATCGGCCTTCTCCCCGGCAGCCGTCCTCAGGAAATAAAACGCCTCATGCCGGTTTTCTGGAAAGCGTTTTTGCAGCTGCATGAGTCATTTCCCAACAGTTCGGCGTACATTTTCGCCGCCAAAGAGGTTCCAGACGAAGAGTTGCGGGCGCTGTGCGCGGGAGTGGAATACGACAAGCCCAGTCCCGCCTTCACGATAATCCGCGAGGACGATTACGCTGTCCGCTCCCGAATGGACGCCGCGCTTACGGCCTCCGGCACCGCCACGCTGGAAAACGCCATTCTCGGCATACCCATGGCGGTGGGCTATATAATGCCGTGGCTTACCTGGCAAATAGCGAAGCGGGTGGTCACGGTCAAATACATTTCGCTGGCCAACATCCTCGCGGGAAAACCGGTGGTGCGGGAATTCATACAGGAAGCCGCCCGGCCGGAGGCGATAGCGGGCCAGATAATGAGCCTGCTGCAAAACCCGGAACGGCTCGCCGCCGTGCGCAACGACCTGCTGGCGGTGAGAAAATCGCTGGGCGAGCCGGGCGCCGCGGCGCGCGCCGCGCAGATAATATATTCCGACACCTTCTCCTCCTGAACCCGCGGAGAGCCTTTTGGCGCAATTGCCGATGATGAAATCCCTTAAACGGCTGATGCCGTACCTGCGGCCCCACCGCGCGCGCCTCTTCCAGGCCGGCGCGACGATGACCGCCACAGCCGCCATCAACGGCAGCGTGAGCTATCTGCTCAAGCTGCTGGTGGACAATTTTTCCAGCATAAAAACGCAGGGGCAATTGCTGCTGATGGTCTCGGCCATTCCGGCGGTTTTCCTTCTCAAACTCGTAGTGCAATACACGCAGGCCTACCTGATGAGTTTCATCTCGCAAAAAATCGTGCAGCAGATACGCGACGACCTTTTCCGCCACCTGCACGAACTGTCGGTGGAATTTTTCTGGCGCCGGCGCTCCGCCGAGATAATGACCCGCGTCACAAACGACCTGACCAACATCCAGTCCGCCCTCCAGTTCATACCGCTTTACTCCGTGCGCGACACTCTGACGGTTTTCGTGAGCATCGGCGTGCTTTTCTATATCAACTGGCGGTTCACCCTCGTCGCGCTGCTGGCGGGGCCGATGGCGGGCGCGGTGCTGGGCGTGCTGGGACGCAAGATGCGCAGCGCCGCCAGGCAGGGCCAGACGATAACGGGCCACATCTACCACCGTTTCAGCGAAAGCCTCGAAGGCATGGCGATAGTCAAGGCGTTCAACTACGAGCAGGGCGCCATAAAAAAATTCCGCGAGGAAAACGACGCGCTTTTCGACCAGATGATGCGCTATCTGCGCGCCACCGCGCTGTCGGGCCCGCTGATGGAGTTCCTGGGCAGCCTCGTCATCGCGCTGCTGGTCTATTTCGGCGGGCATGAGATACTCTCGGGGCGCATGACGGTGGGCGATTTTTCCGCGTTCCTCGTCGCGTTTTTCATGGCCTACGGCCCGCTCAAAAACCTGGCGCAGGCCAATTCATCTTTCCAACTGGGGATAGTCTCCTGGAACCGCGTGTTGCAGCTGCTTGACGAAAAACCGCAGGTTGTCGAACCGCTCTCCCCCGCGCCGGTGCCGGAGCTCAAGGGCAGCATCGTGTTCGACAGCGTAACCTACTCCTATCCCGGCGCGGCGCGCCCGGCCCTGAAAAATATCCAGCTGGAAATCCGCCCGGGCACGGCGGTGGCTTTCGTGGGAGCCAGCGGTTCCGGCAAAACCACGCTGATAAACCTGCTTTTGCGGATGTACGACCCCGCATTCGGAAAAATATTATACGATGGCCTGAATCTGCGCGACGTCAGCCTCCGCCAGTTGCGCTCCCATATCGGGCTGGTCAGCCAGACCACCATACTTTTCGACGATACCGTGCTGGCCAATATCGCGCTGGGCGGGCAGAACATTTCCGAGGCGGAAATCATCGAAGCCGCCAAAGCGGCGGACGCGCATGATTTCATCATCCATATGCCGCAGGGCTACCAGACCATGCTGGGCGAGCGCGGCGTGAAGCTCTCCGGCGGGCAGCGCCAGCGGCTGGCCATAGCGCGCGCCATCCTCAAAAAGCCGTCCGTGCTGCTGCTCGACGAGGCCACCAGCAATCTTGACACCGCCAGCGAAAAAGCGGTGCAGGCCGCGCTGGAGCGCATAATGAAGGGCCGCACCGTCATCATGGTGGCGCACCGGCTTTCCACCATTTCCGGCGCGGACCGCATCTGCGTGCTGCATCACGGCGAAATAGCCGAAATCGGCCCGCACGCCGAGCTTATAGCCAAAAACGGAATCTACAAGCGCCTCTGCGAGATACAGGGCATGGGCGGCGCGCAATGACCTACGAAGCGCTCGCCGAAAAATACCTCGCCTATGTGCCGGACGCGGACATGGCGCTCCTGGAAAAGGCCTACAAGTTCTCCGAAAACGCCCACTCCGCCCAAACCCGCGCCTCCGGCGAAAAATACTTCAGCCACTGCTACGCCGTGGCGGACATACTGCTGGACTACAAGCTGGACCAGCCCACCGTCTGCGCCGCGCTGCTCCACGACGTGCTGGAAGACACCCCCGTCTCGACCGAGCAGTTCAACAGGGAATTCGGCGAGGAAATAACGCAGCTCGTGCTGGGCGTCACGAAAATAGAGCATTTCAAGTTCACCTCGGTGGACGAGGAGACCGCCGAAAACTGGCGCAAGATGCTGCTCGCCACCGCGGCGGACGTGCGCGTCATTTTAATCAAGCTGGCCGACCGGCTGCACAACATGCGCACGCTGCAATTTCTGACACGCGAGCGCCAGCAGAGCATCGCCGAGGAAACGCTAACGCTCTACGCCCCGCTGGCGCAGCGGCTGGGCATATTCAGCCTCAAGGCGGAGCTGGAGGACCTGTCTTTCAAGGCGCAGCATCCCGCGGAATACGCCGACCTCTCCGCCAAACTGGAGGCGACCTCCGCCAAACGCCGCGAGGTGCTCGAAAGTTTCCGCGCCGAACTGGAAAGCCGCCTCGCGCAAAGCGGCATACCGCACCGCGTGCTGGCGCGCACCAAAAACCTGTATTCGATTTACCGCAAAATGCAGTCGCAAAACCGCCCTTTCGAGGAGATACAGGATTCCCTCGGCGTGCGCATCATCACCGACACCGTGGCCAACTGCTACGCGCTCGTGGGCCTCGTGCACTCGCATTTCAAGCCGCTGGCCGGCTCGTTCACCGACTACATCGCGCTGCCCAAGATGAATCTCTACCAGAGCCTGCACACCACCGTGGTTTCCGCCGCCGGCGACATCGTGGAGGTGCAGCTGCGCACCGAGGAGATGCACCGCACCTCGGAATACGGCATCGCGGCGCACTGGCGCTACAAGCTGGGCAAGGCGGGCAAGGACGCCCATTTCGACGAGAAGATAAACTGGCTGCGCCAGTGGATAGAATGGCTTCAGGATTTGACCAGCCCGCGCGAGTTCCTGGAAACGCTGCGCACCGATATGGAACTCCAGCAGGTTTTCGTGTTCACCCCCAAAGGCGAGGTAAAGGCGATTCCCAAAGGCTCGACCACGCTGGATTTCGCGTTCGCCATCCATTCGGAAATAGGCGAGCATTGCTTCGGCGCGCGCGTCAACAACAAGATGGTTTCGCTGGATTACGAGCTCAAAAGCGGCGACATCTGCGAGATTCTGACCCGCAAAAACAGCTCGCCCCGCCCGGACTGGGTGAAGATAGTGCGCACCGGCAGGTCCCGCTCCCGAATACGCAGATACCTGCGCGAACACGGATTATCGGAGGATTGAATGGAACTTACGCCCCCGCCTCCCCCGCCTGTTTTGCAGCCGCCCGCCGCCCGCGCTTCCTGCTGGGTGTGCAAAGGGAGCATAGACCAGCCGGATAATTTCTGCCGCCATTGCGGCAAAGGGCAGGGCCGCAATGTTCCGTGGCAGTACAAGCATTGGGGAGTGGTTGTCTTGTTTTTCTGCGTCGGCCCGTTCGCGCTTTACCCGGTATGGCGTTCGCCCGTAATTTCCAGAACGGCGAAATGGATTTACACCGCGCTGACGATCGCGGGCACAATTTATCTTATTCATCTGTTCACTGAAATAGCGCGCAGCGTAAACAGCATGCTGGCTGGCTACGACTCCTTCTCCGGCGCGGGGAACTGACCGCATTTGAGCCGCTTCAAAAAAACCCCCTCAACATATGTTGAGGGGGTTTCTTATCGCAAGACCGGGATTACGGGTATGAGCCGGCGGGGGTTTCCTCTATCAACGGCGAGGGTTTTGTTTCATCCGCCGGAGTTTCGGCGGGTTCGGCGGCTTTTTTGCGGTGGCGTATTATGATGCGCCTGCGCACCGGCTTGCCGTCGGGCCCGGTGGTCACCACTTCTTTTATTTCCTGGGTGTAGGCGTCGCCCGTTTTGCCGATGGAGGAGGCGAGATAGCCGTTGTAAACCATCTTGTCGAACTTCTCCACCTGCCCGGGGGAGAGGATTTTTCGTATCTCGGCGGGCAACCCCGCTTTCTGATTAAACATCGCAAAGCGGATATCGTTCAATTCGTAGCGAAGCCGGCGCGCGCGCTCCATGCGGGCTTCGTATTCGACGGCGATTTTTTCCAGCGGTTTGTCAACGTCGTCGTAAAGCGCGGATTCGATGCGTTTTTTTTGTTTCTCGCTGAAATGAAGCGGCACGCTCAGCTCCGCCGTAACGGCTCTGTAAATCCTGCCGTGCGGCGGAAGCGAAACGTCCTCCACCGGCGGCAAAGACTGCCTTTCCTGCGCGGCGGCGGCGCAGGCGAAAGCCGGAATTGCAATCAGCGATAATAAGGACTTTCTCATACGATATCTCCACCAACGATACAATATTTCACTGCTCAATGGCCAACCGGATTTAAAAGTCCGTCGCGGTCCAGCAGCGCCATTATATACACGCCGCTGCCGTAACCCGCCATGGGTATGCTGCCGGTGTAGGCGCCTATGGGGCCGTCTTTTGCGACAACGTTGTAGAGTTCGGCGATGAGGCCGAAATTCGCCGCCGCGCGGCGGGTCACGCTTTCCACGAAATAATCCGCCTTTTTCGGCTGCTCCAGGCGGTAAAGCGCGCTGGCGGCGCGCAAATCCATGAACACCCATTCGTTGAAGTCATACGGGTCATCGCCGCCGTTGCGTTTGTAGCCGCCTGCGGCGGTTTTGAGCTTCTCCATTTTGGCGAGCGTGCTCATGGCCAGCCGGCCTTTTGGTTCGCTCAGGACGCCCATGCCCAGCGCCTCTATGACCGCACCGTCGGTATCGGTGGCTTTGGACCGCTCCAGCGCGCCCAGCAGCCCGTCTTCGGCGGCGAAAGAGCTTTCAAAACCGGCGCGGATTTCTTTGGCCAGCCGCTCATATTTTTCCGCGTCCGCCGCCTTGCCGGCCTTTTTGGCGAGTGCCGCGAAATCGAGCAGCCCGCGTATGGCGTTGATGTTGCTGAAAGCGTAGTGCCGCGCGTTGCCGTGCACCTCCCAGATGGACGAATCGCGCTGCAATATCCGCGGCAGCGGGTACGGCTCCAGATTCTCCTCCAGCGGGCGCGCCACTCCGTCGCGCAGCGCTTCGTACACCGTGCCTTTGCGCGTTCCGTCGGACACTCCCACGGTCCGGTATCCGTTCTCGCCCTGAACATAGACCGTGCCTTTGCGCGCCGGCTCGGAAAGCCAGGCGGTGTCGCCGGAGGCGGCGACGTATTGCCCCGCCGCCCACAAAAACAGGCCCCAGTCGTCGAACTCGATATTGGGCTGCGGCCAGCCGGAATGGTCCGCTTCCTCTTCGCCCGAGCCGTAATAGCGGGTCAGCGAAATGCGATAGTCGGAAAAGCTCGCGTAGCTTTTGAACTTGCCCACCGGCTCGGCGTTCAAAAAGAAATCCAGGGACGCTTTAGCCTCTTTCCAGTGTCCCATGCGGGCAAGCGCGGCGGTGGCGTATGAACCGTCGCGCACCCAGCCGGTCGCCCAGCAGCCGGGCATCAGGCTGGCAAGAATCATGCCGTTGTTGACGCGCAAAACGCCTTCACGGCGGATATTGGGCTCGCGCACCTGCGCCATGCGCAGCACCGCCTCGTTTTGCCGCCAGACTTTGGCCTCATCTTCGCTGCGGAAACGGACCCGCGGCGGCTTGCGCCAGGCCGCCCATTCGGCAAGCGAATCTTTCAGAATGGCCTGTTGGCCGCGGCCCGCCAGCCAGCCGCGCAGCGAGTCGAGCGCGGCGGGAACCTCCGCCGGTTCGTCAACATACGCGATGAGCAGCCCGAACCAGCCTTCTTTGGCCGCAAGCGCAAACTCGCCGGACACTTCATCGCCCGCGCAAACCGTCTCGCCGGAAATGGCCCCGGCGGGAACCGGCGCGGAGCTGCCGGAAACAGCGCATTTGAGCGCCGCGTTGTCGGCCAGCGGCAGATAAATCAACGCGCCGCCGCCGTTGCCCGTCTGCACCCACGCTTCGCCCAGCTTTTGCAGCCGCTGTCCGGGAACGGGCGAGACTTTGAACGCCAGGCGCATCAAATCATTGGGCGCGCTCGCTCCCAGGTTGAATTTGAAACGCGCCGCGCCGGCGGCGCCGGCTGGCATCCGCGCCAGCGCTATCATAGCGTTGCGCTCAAGCCCGAAAGGGGAGAAGTAATAGATGTCAGCGCGATTGCCGCCTGAACGCAGCGCGGTTTTTATGATATTAGTCTCTTCGGCATATCCGGCCGCGCCCGGCTCGGCGGCGGAAAACCAATCTGTTGAACCGTCTTTTGCCATGCCTAAAGCGAAGTCTTCCAGCAGGTTGCGGCTTTCGGGCCCGTCCGTCGCGAGGTCTTTGGGAGCGCGAAGGTACCGGTACGGATGGTCCATGAAAGCGAAACGCCTGCCGCTGGTTTCGTCATACAGTTGGAAACCGTGGCCGTTGCCGGTGGTAAGCGTGTGGTAGCTGCGCGGCTCCGGCGCGGCCACGGCGCAAAAGGCCGGGACCGGCAAGGCGGCGGCAATAAACAGCAATGCGCAAAAATTGCGGCGAAACGATATTTTCAGCATGACGATAGAATAAGGTTTTAAGCTCCGGCTGTCAACGCAAAACCGCCCTCTGCGGGGTATGGCGGCGTTGGGGTCTTTCGGCCCTTGCCAAAAACGCTGATTCCTCCTAGAATAACCAGTGTATCGCACTCCGGCGCGCTCGGTGGCGCCGCGAAATAAGGGAGGATTCGGGAACCGTGATGAAAAAATGCTTTCTG
>JAQTYB010000064.1 GCA_028688475.1 Elusimicrobiales bacterium | reverse complement strand
AAGCAAAGCGAAACAAGGCTCCGGCAGTGGCATAATGAGCGCTCCGACTTGTTGATTAAGGAAGACATCCGAGACATCGAAGCTATCAGGGATTTGTCGGCGCTTCAGATTCTTGTGGAGATTCTGCCGGCTAAAGTCGGCTCGCTGCTTTCGCTCAACTCGCTGCGGGAAGACCTAAATGTTACGCATAAAACGGTTTCGTCGTGGGTAGACGTGCTGGAGCGGTTCTATTATCATTTCCGGGTTTATCCCTATCAAAGCTCACGAATAAACGCGCTAAAAAAAGAAGCCAAGCTCTATCTCTGGGATTGGTCCGAAATCTCTGACGAAGGCGCGCGTTTTGAAAACCTGCTGGCCTCGCATCTTCTAAAATTCGCGGATTATTTGTTCGACGCCGACGGGTATAAGGTGCGGCTGCATTTCCTGCGGGACAGGGACCAGCGGGAAACTGACTTTCTTGTCTCCGTGGATAACAAACCGTGGTTCGCGGTAGAAACCAAAACAGCCGCGAAAAGTGTTTCGGGGCCGCTTAAATACTTCTCCGAGAAGCTGTCGGTGCCTTTCAGCTATCAGGTGGTAAAGGAGCAGGGTGTCGACTATATAAAAAGCGGCATCCGGGTTATAAGCGCGGAGAAGTTTTTAACCGGACTTATTTAAACCGCCATTTTCAACAAGGCTGTTTGACCGAATTCCCCCCTACTCGCGGACTGGGACGGATAAGGCGTTAGGCATGCATAAAATGCCAAGTTGCTGTGTATATTATGCAAGTTGAAAAAAACATTTTGTCGCCAAAAAAAGTTCTGTCTATCGTCCTGCTCAGGGTACATTCATGCGCCATAGCTAGAACCGGAACTCGACGGAGAAAGTTCTATCTATCGTACTGCCCGGAGAGCCACGCTTTACAACCGGACGAAATCTGGCCTTTTGCGGTTAACGCCTCGCCTAATATGCGGGGCGTTTCCGCGTTTATCGGGGCATCTTCCGCCGGGATTGGCGTTTCCCGCGCCAACGTCGCGGTTTGCGGGCCTTCTATGTACATCTTCAGCTCAATCTTGCCGTCATGCACCACAATCTCTTGAATCAACGCCCGCATCAGGTCTTTTTGCGCCTCCGGCGGCACGCTGTCCAGATGTTCCAATCCAAAGCGTATCCTGTCATGCAAAAATTGCCCGGAATTGGCGGATAGCTGGCTGGCCTTGCGCTGGGCGTGGAGCTTTTCCAACTTCTCCTCCCCCTCCGCTATCTTGGCCTCCAAGTCCGCAAATTTATCTTTGAACGCCGCGCCTTTGGGGATGTCGCCGTCCATCGCCAAGGCCAGCAGCTTCTTGGACTCGGCTTTCGCCGCCTCCAGCTTCGTTTCCTCTTCTTGAATGCGCTTGTCCGCCTTGTCCAGCTTGATTTGCGATTCCAGCATGGCGTCGCCGATTGCCTTGATGAGTATTTCGCGGTCCGCCGATGCCTTCCTGAAATACTCTATAACCGCGTTGTCGAACGCCGTCGCGGAGATGGCCTCCGGCTTGCAGCCCAAGCCTTGTTTCCCCCTGCCGCAGACATAATAAAAAAACTGTTTTCCGGTGTTGCCGGTGCAGGAGACGCAGATATAATGGCTTCCGCATTTACCGCAGCGGATAAGCCCGGACAGGCGGTATTCGTAATTCTTGGGCCGCTTGCTCCAGAAGCGGTGGCCCGGCAGTTTGGCGGTCAGATACCGGTTGGCCTTTTCCCAAACGGCGGGTTCCACGATGCCCTGATGTAATCCCTTGTGAAGCTCCTCGCCGTACTGCACATAGCCTTTGTAAAACGGATTTTTGATGATGTTGGAAATGCTCTGCCGGAGCCAGAGCTTGCCGGTGGGCGATTTGATGCCCTTTGACAACAAGATGTTGCCTATCTCGGTGAGCGACTTGTTCTGCGCCGCCAAATCCCAGATAGGCCGCAGCTTCGCGGCGAGTTCCTCGTTGACCACCAGCTTGTGCGGCTGATGCCCGTTGGATAACGCCGGGCCGTCGTTAATCAGGTCGTAGCCGTACGGTATGCCGCCGCCAACCCACCGTCCCTGCCTCACACGCGCCAAGGCCGACGCTTTGACGCGCTCGCCTGTCAGTTCCCGCTCAAACGCCGACAATAATCCCAATATGCCGATAACCACGCGCCCGATAGCCGTCGAGCTGTCGAGGTTTTCCCGCACGGATACGAAGTCTATGTTCTTGTCGCGGAACAGGTCTATCATGGCGTATAAATCGCGCGGGTTGCGCGTGAGCCTGTCCAGCCGGAAGAATATGATGCCGTCGAACTCCCGCTTGCCGTTTACGGCGGTAAGGATGGATTGCATGCCGGGCCGGTTCAGATCCTTGCCTGAGTAACCGTCGTCGTTGACCACGCCTTTGTTGCCGAAACACGCCAGTTCGTGCCCGAACGCTTCGAGCATGTTGCGGCAGTGGTGTGCCTGCGCGTCCAGCGTGGTGAAATCGCCCTGCGCTTGGTCGTCGGTGGAACAGCGCGTATAAATCACATACCGCTTCTTTTCCGCCGACGCTTTGCCTGTAAGAATCGCCAAATTGTCCTCCCGCGAAAAGCCGCCTCATGCACCAGTTACATTCATTGGGGCGAAATATCAAGGCTTTCCACTACTCATAAATACCCCGTTTCCGAAGAAAATGCCGACACTTCCCGCCAGTGCGGGGTATCTATGAGCGGAGGGCTATATGGGAAAAATTCTAGACAAGAAATTTGAAAGGCGTTTCGGCGGAAATATCGTCGTGGTCTATCCGGCAAAGCCGAACTCCCCTGCCAAACAAAGGGATATAAATCTCACGATAGCTAATGCGTTTGAAAAAATATCAGAGGGTATAATGAGACGAAAGCATAAGGATAAATGATTTAGAATATCCTACTTGCAAAAATCACAATGTGGGTTCGCAATTTAGATATTCAATATTGCGCAAGTGTGGTGCAGCTAAAAAATTATTTGCATCTTCTACTCCCAATGCAAAATCAACAGACGAGGATGTTGCGGTGAAGTTTTTGAGTTCATTTCGTAATTTTTTGGAAGGTTGTATCACATAGAATTTTAGTGGTGGATATTGCGTATTTTGAAGGCTGGGTATGCGTTTTTGCGTAAATGATAAAGCATTTCGTACTTGCTCTTTCATGGCGGCATCAATGGTTGCCGAATACCAAGGCAAGTTGTTTTTTTCTTCAGAAGTGAACGGGCAAACATTGATCGCAAATTGCAATCCGGCAAGTCCACTTTGGTCTAACCACTCAGGTTTTATAGGATTATTGGCAACGACACCGCCATCTACATACCGACTAGTTTCCCCATTTCCATTGCATATATTTTGGGGAGGGAATATTCCAGGTATGCAACAGGATGCCAAAAGAAATTCGTCAAACGGTTTATCAAGAGGGCTATCGCTGTAAGAAACAATTTTGGAAGTTGCTCTGTCCAAATCCGTTACCCATATATATAGAAATTTGCCAGCCTCTTTTGCCGTTTGCAATTTTCCGTCAGTTAGATTTTCGGATATTATCTTCTCTAACTTTTTAGTTGAGTAAAAGCCCCCTTTGGATCGCAATCTGTTTAAATTGAGGGCACAAAAACCAGTAAATATATCGTCGGAATCCATATCGTGCCATAAGGTCTACATTTTTCCGATTTGATTTGTATATGCAAAAGTAGCGTTTATAGCACCGATTGAAGTTCCGGAAAAATGCCTAAAATCAATTCTCGCCTCGAACAAGCCTTTTATAACCCCAGCCTGCCAAGCCCCTTTGCCACCACCACCTTGGCATAACAGGGCACAAGGCTTGCTCGGAACAGTTTCCGCTGGTATGTCACTAGGCATATGTCGCAAACGGAATCCCCAGACCTTAAAAAAGTATTCGTTTAAAATAGAATTCATTTTGTTTTCCTTTTGTTTAGCTCAGCCCGTAGTAGTGCACCAACCCATAGCATCCCATTTTCGTTCATATCAAATTTAACCAATAATCCTGTTTTTGGTCAAAAATGCGTTCAAATTTGTCTTGCCTATAGTTCCCCAAAAAGTGGCGGTATACCGCTAACCGACAAATAGCTCGCCGGGCCGTACCCTATTAGTGGGCGGGCGGACACACCTCGCAAAAATCAATGCGGAGGTGTGTCATGCCAAGCCGTAACGAGCAGTACGAAGGGCTGTTCCAGCCGTGGGAAGTCGCCGTAGCCGTGAATGTCGTCGCCGAGTATCGCCGCAAGTGGACTTGCCTTGAGAAGGAAGCGTTCGAAGACCTCGTGCAGGAATGCCTCTCCCGCTGGCAAAACGCAAAACCGAAGTTCAACCCGGCAGTGGGCGCGCCGCCGCACGCCTTCATGGCGAAGGTGGTCCGCAACCACATGGGCAAAACGGTGCGCGCGCTCTGCCGCGACAAGCGGCGCGTCCTTGCCGAAGCCGACTCGCTGGACATGCCCGTAACTGAAACAGCCACGCTTCAGGACAAGTGGGAATTGTCGCATTACGACGAGGCCACTCCCCGCGAGATTGAGCTGAGGCTGGACATGGCGGCGGTTCTGGCGTTGCTGTCCCCCCGCCAGCGGGAACTCTGCCGGCTTTTGAGGCAGGAGGGCCTGAATATAAAGGAAGCCAGCGCCGCCATGAAGATGCCCCGCGCCACGCTCTACGGCGATATAGAGCGCATCCGCGCTATTTTCGCCGAGGCGAAACTGGACGAGTACCTCCACCGTAAAAATCCCGCCGACACTTTCCAGAAACACGGGGTATCTATGAGTGGAGGAGACCATGAATGAAATCTACATCTTCAAGTTCGGCAAGCGCGCCGCCACGGAGTTGCTGGAGGCGCAGATAACGCTGGCGGTAATCGCGGTGGAGTGCATGCTTGGTAAGGCGGCGGTGCGCATCGGCTTCCGTTATGCGGTCAAGAAGGACAAGAACGCCGTCGTAATGGAAACCGGCAACGAAGCGGGCGAGGCGATAGTGCGCGTCTTTACCGGCCTGCTTATCCGGGCGTTCGGCGAAACCCGCTTCAAGGTGGAACATACCCGCCGGGAGCCGCGCCATGACTGATACTCCTTTATATCAACATCAGCGCGAGGCGGCGGAATTCGCGGAAGCTGTCGGCGGCAACTGCGCGCTGTTCCATGATCCCGGCCTCGGCAAGACGCGCACCAGCCTTGAGATATTCACGCGAATGCGTTCGCGCAATCCGCAACTGCGACTGCTGGTGGTTTGTCCCCTCTCGCTAGTCAACGCCGCTTGGGGCGAGGATATCAAGCGGTTTACCGGCTTCACTTCCGCGCCGTTCAAGGAGATGGGCGCGGCGGTGCCGGACATCGTCATCATCAACTACGAGGCGTTGATATCCAAGCGGCATCTGCCCGCAATCCGCCGCCTGATAACCGCCCTGCCGTTCATGTGCGTGCTGGACGAAAGTTCGCGGTTGAAAAACAACAAGAGCATCACCACCAAGACTTTGCTGGAACTCTCGCCGCTTTTCCGGCACCGGATTGTCGCCTCCGGCACGCCGATGCCCAACAGCGAGCTGGAGCTGTGGGGCCAAATCAACTTCCTGCGCCCGGAATACCTGTACAAGTCGTTCTACGCCTTCCGCAACACCTACTTCCACCTTGAGCGCAACGGGCAGAAAATGCGCCTCTCCGGACAGTACATCAGCCGGGACTATATGCGCGAAATCCTCAGCTCCGGCTGGCGTTACGCCATCACGGGTGAGAACCGCCAGCGGCTCATGGACAAAATCCGCCCGCTTGTGAACTGGGTGAAAAAAGACGACGCGCTGGACTTGCCGGAAAAAATAGACGAAATCCGCGAGGTGGAACTCTCCTCCGAGGAATGGGCCGCCTACGAGGATATGCGCAAATACCTCGTCGCCGAAATAAACGGCACGGAAATCACGGCGCAGGTCGCGCTGGCGAAATTGATGAAACTGCGGCAAGCCACCTCCGGTTTTTTCTATGCGGCGGACGGCAAGGTTATCGAAACAGGCAAGTCCAGCAAGCTGCGCGAGCTTGAGAACGTCATCGAGGAATTGGGCGACCAGCCGGTAATCGTGTGGGTTTCTCAAGGCCGAGTACCCGCGGGCGTGGGTCTATAAGGCGGCGGACAGGTGGACATCCGGCATCCCGGACTTGCTTCTGTGCGTTGACGGACGGTTCATGGCAATCGAGCTGAAAGTTGGCAGCAACCAACCGACAAAGATTCAGAAGTATGTGCTGGAAAGAATCCGCGCCTCCGGCGGCAAAGCGACCGTATGCCGGAGCGTGGAGGAAACAAAACGCTTCATGGAAAACCTAACGGAGGACTAACGGAGGAATCATGCCCGAAGAAAAACTATGCGAGAAAGAACTGGTAGCGCGCTTCAAGGAAGCCAAAGAGCAACGGGACCACCACAAGAAGCAACTGGAGCAGTCCCAACAGAGGCCGCAAAGACCGAAATCACCGTCCGAATCGCCCAACTGGAAGTCGTAATATCGCACAGAAAACAGGCAGTCTATGATGTTGATGCTGTTCAAGGTGTGTTCCGGCGCTTCGCCCTGTTCATCAACCGAATCCCCGGAGAAATGCGAATAAAAATCATTCGCTTGATGGTGGAGAAGGTGATTGTATCGAACAGCAGAATTGAGGTCCGGCTGCATGAATTGTCGGTAGCGGATTTGCAAAAGGCCTTGGACAAAAAGCTGCTGATTGCGGGTGAATTGTCGTCGGAAAAGGGAGTATCTGGCGGAGGTCGTCTTGGAGAACGACGGGTGGCAAACCCCGTTAAAAACAAAAACTGCCACCGAAGCTCGGTAGCAGAATTTGGTCAAGACTGGCGGGGACGACGGGATTTGAACCCGCGGTCTCTGCCTTGACAGGGCAGCGTGTTAAACCAGGCTACACTACGTCCCCACGGTAAATCTATGAGTTTATTTTATGTTATGCGACGGCGAACCGTCAAATTCGCCGTCGTAAACATGGGCCGGACAGGGATCGAACCTGTGACCTCCTCCTTGTAAGGGAGGCGCTCTACCGCTAAGCTACCGGCCCGTTTGTATAGACGATTCTAGCAAATTTCCGCCCGCGCAATTCGGCTTGGTGTCCATATAGGTGTCCATCGGGAGTCCACATCGGCTAAATCCGGTTGAAATCAAATCGACGTTTGTCCCGCCATTGGCCCAGTTGGCGCAGGCGGGCATTCAGCCGCCCCGTGGACCGTTTGCGCGCGAAACAGGCGGCAAATTCCAACGACACTGCATGTTTTTCTTTGAATAGATGTACCGACGTTTTAGGCGTGGAGCATGGCGGGGGCTAGCTGCGGCGCGGGGAGCGCATTCAGTTGCGCCCGTGGGCCGTTGCCAACCCTTGCGCGAATATGCCCATCTGCATGGAAATATGCCCGCCGGCCAGATGCGCGTAGCGCTGCGTCATCTGGGGCGTCGCATGGCCAAGTATTTCCTGCAAGACGGGCAGATTGTTTGTCCGCATTATGAAATGGCTGGCGAATGTATGACGCAAATCGTGGAAACGGCAATCTTTTATCCCGGCATCCGAAAGCGCTCTGGCGAACAGCCTGCGCAGCGTTATCTCCGGCACCTGGAACACGTTGCCGGATGCCTGCGGCTGCAACTCCATGAATATTTCCCGCAGTTGCGGAATAATCGGGATTTGGCTCTTACTGAGTTTCACACAATTCCTTAACATGTTGGAGGCTCAGATTTGTCCGCAGGCTAGGCGCGACGACGCCGGCCTGCCCTCTGGGCAAGTCAAGGAGGAGCAACGACGCCTGCGGCCAAAGGTGAGCCTCCCCTTCGGGGCAGGCCGGCTTTGGGCTGCAACCGCGTTGCAATGAGCGGCGCATACAGGCAGTATGCGCCGCTCATTGCGCCTTGTTTCGCTGCAAAGCCGGCCAGCCAACATGTTAAGGAATTGTGTGAAGCTCAGTAGTTTGCGCCGTGCTTATCATTTGGTTTTCACGACAATACATTTGCGCCAACGCAAATATTTACATGTATTTTTTTGCTTTGGCGCAAATATTTATATATCATCTCTGCATGGCGAAAAACAGGTATTTAACGACGGCAATAGCCGAAGACTTGCGCGAAAAGATGGTATTCATTGGCGGCCCGCGCCAAGTAGGCAAGACGACATTGGCTCGCGACCTGGTTGGCTCGCATTTTCGCAAAACCGCTTATTTCAATTGGGATAACAAACAGGACCGCCGCAAGTTAATGGCCGCCGAATGGCCGACTGATGCCGAGCTGCTTATCTTTGACGAAATACACAAGTATCGTGCCTGGAAAAGATTTGTAAAGGGCGAGTTCGACACGCATAAAGCGGAACATCATTTTTTGGTTACCGGCAGCGCGCGTCTGGATATATACCGCAAAGGCGGGGACTCATTGCAGGGGCGCTATCATTACTATCGTTTGCATCCGTTTTCAGTAGCAGAGCTTTCCGGCGGCGGCACTAACAAATTCGTGCCATTCAAGGAATTGCCTATAACTTCCCGGAAAGCAACAGATGTGCGCGAATCGCTTGAAAAGTGGGGCGGGTTCCCGGAACCTTTTTTTGCCGGCAATGAGCGTGTTTTGCGCCGTTGGCATACCGAACGCAATGACCGATTGTTAAAAGAGGATATTCGGGATATTGAGATTATCCGCGATTTGGGCAATATGCAATTGCTGGGCGACATGCTGCCGTCAAAGGTTGGTTCGCTTCTTTCGATTAATTCCATTCGGGAGGATTTGGAGGTCAGCTTCCGCTCGGTTGCCAACTGGCTGGATATTCTGGAACGGTTTTATTATCACTTCAGGATACGGCCTTTTGCGCGTAGCTCCATACGCAGTCTGAAAAAGGAACCAAAGCTTTATCTTTGGGATTGGTCTGAAGTTACAAATGACGCCTCCCGATATGAGAACATGGTCGCCTCCCATCTGTTGAAATTCGTCCACTGGCTTAATGACCGGGAGGGATTCCGCGCCGAATTATATTTCCTGCGCGACACCTCAATGCGGGAAGTGGATTTTCTGGTTACGATTGACGCGAAACCTTGGTTTGCCGTGGAGGTTAAAAGCCAGAGCGAGCATCTGGCACCTAATCTGCCTTACTTCTGCGAGAAATTGTCTATACCGTTCAGTTATCAACTTGTAAAAAAGGCAGGCGTTGATAAAACTTCAGGTGGAACGCGTATTCTTTCCGCTGATAAGTTTCTATCATCATTGGTTTAGTACTATCGGTGGGAATCCCGTCGTTCTATAAGACGGCGGAATTTGAACTTTTGCATAATGGTGGGCATCCATCGGCAAAGTGACGGCGCAGCTGATTTCTTCAAACGCTATGAGTACCAGCAATTCCATATATCCAGTTTAACAACCACAAGCGACAGCGTCTTGTCGCCATTGAATTGGTCTTTAACGACAGGAAACATATGGATTTGTGTCACAAAAAAGTATATATTTATGTGACAATATGAAGGCTATCCGCAATCCCAAAAATGTTGCAGACCAAGTTCTGTCGAAGATTACCCGCCGGGGACGCGGTTCCGTGGTCTTCGCCGTGGATTTTCGCAAGCTGGGCAAGCCTGAAGCTGTACGTCAGGCTTTATCCCGCCTTGCCCGGAATGGAACCATTCAGCGGCTGGGAGCATCGCTTTATTACTATCCGGTTATCAACGAAAAACTCGGCGGTAAATTGCCGCCGCCTGCGGATGCCGTCGCACAGGCCGTCGCGTTAAGAACCAATAGTAAAATACTGCCGACAGGCGCGTTGGCTGCCAATTTGCTCGGGCTTTCCACGCAGGTTCCCGCAAAACGGATTTATCTGACCGATGGCCCGTCGAGGGATATTGTTATCGGACCGTATACGATTAGCTTCAAGCACGTTGCGCCGCGCAGAATGGCAGTAAAGGGCGGCAGTTCGCTGGTATTTGAAACGCTGCGTTTCTTTAAGCGTGAAAATATGCCGGAAACGGTTGTTCCGCAGTTGAAGGCGGCATTGCCGGTTAAAGCAAAAAATCAACTGCGCAGGGATTCGCGCTATGCGCCAGTCTGGATGCGTCCGTTACTGGAGCAGATAGCTGGGTGGAAATAATTATGGACTCAATCGCCACACTATCATCCAAGGAACGAGGGCAGCTATTTGCAGCCGCCGAAGTTAAGCATACTCCCAGAATAATAGCCCCAATAATCGAGAAAGATTTTTGGGCCTGCTGGACGCTGCATAGACTTTTTGATGTTATGCAGTTCCGGCCTCATTTAATTTTCAAGGGTGGCACATCTTTATCGAAGGTATACAAGGCCATAGAGCGTTTCTCGGAAGATGTGGACCTATCCCTGAGTCGGCGCGACCTCGGATTTGCCGAGGCGCGGGACCCGGAACAGTCTGGCATCAGTGCAAAGGAGCGGCGTCGCAGACTCGAGGATTTAACCGTTCAATGCCGGAATACTATCCGAGACCAAATGCTGCCTGCGCTTCGGCATGATTTCACCTCGGTTTTAGGCAAATCCGGCTGGACTGTTGAGCTGGATGTCGCCGACCCGCAGACCGTAATATTTGTCTATCCACAGAGCGCTGCCGCACCGGCAAACCGCTATATCCGCCCCGCGATTCGGCTGGAAATGGGTGCACGTTCCGATGACTGGCCATCTGTCGACGCCGAAATAATGCCATACGCCGCAGAGAGTTTTCCTGATATGTTCAAACTGCCGATTTGCACGGTGCGCACCTTGGACGCCGAACGCACTTTTTGGGAAAAGGCAACGTTGCTTCATGCCGAGTATCATCGTCCGTCGGACAAACCTTCGAAAGAACGGTTGTCACGGCATTATTATGACTTGTGTTGCCTTGCACGCAAAGGGTTCGCTGCCAAAGCGTTGGGAAATAGCAATCTGTTGAAGCGGGTTGTCCAGCATAAAAGTCTTTTCTTCGCGCAGACATGGGCAGGCTATGACAGCGCGAAGCCGGGCACATTCCGTTTGGTCCCTCCAGAGTCAAGGATACGCTATTTGCGCAAGGACTATGACGCAATGAAGCCGATGTTATTCGGCGAAACCCCGTCGTGGGATGCTATCATTCAGGCGTTGCAACAATTGGAAAATCAGATAAACGAGCATTGAGTTCCAAACCGAATAGATTTGTTTGCGGAATATAAACGCGGTCCCGACGATAAAATGCGTGCAAAACTTTAGCCAAAGTTTAGCGCGTGACAGTTGTGGTTTCCTGAACTAAAATATTCATGTTGAGGCAAAGGCATGGGAGCAAATACCATGGCTGCGCCTCGTTGTGCCGAAACCGATTTTGTCTTTGCCTCAACACCAAAGACAGCAACCCCGGACACTTTGCATCTGCATGGTGTCCGGGATATTTCTTTTGCTTGTAGCGCGATAATCCTGCTGCAAAAATTATCAAAAACGACTGCTTTAACACGGCAAAACTGCTTGCAAAAGCTTGCCAAAGAATTATCCGTGACATTGCTGGCGGGGTTGGCTAAAATACTGTTGTCGAGGTATAGGCATGGAGCAATTCCCATGGCGGAGCCTCGTTTTATTTGCGCCGGTTTAGTCTTTGTCCGTGAGCCAAAGAGTGTCGCCCCTGATGCCTTCACTGGTGTCGGGGGCTTTTCATTTTACTGCAACGCGCGGGCAATTTACCGGCATTTACTATATGGAGGGGCATTGTGTCCGCAGGGTCTACGCGACCGTCAGCTGCGGTATACAGGAAGCACTCCAGCCGGTATGGGCATCATTTCCTTGGGCCTTTTCGCTGGCAGACCGCGCTCTGCCCAAACGCACGCGCTGCCAAAACTGTAAAAAGGCGCATGTAGTGATACGGGCGCGCGTACGGGGAGCGTATGAAGAGCATGTCGCGAAGTGCCGGATTTGTGCGTAATTCGATGCGTAGCGAGGTGATTCTATGACGATAGCGTTACATGAAGCGCGATTGTGTGAACTGGGTGTACGCCGTGCATTCAAACCGTATGCGGAGCCGGAAACCGGCGCGCTTATGTTGCAGAGCCGTAAGCCCGCAACTATCGTTGACTGCAAACTATGCGGTGCCGAGATAACGCTTGAAAGCAATCTATTCCGCATCTGGACGCCGCGCAAACGGTTGGCGCAGGGTATCGCGACAAAACACGGGTTGCGTGCCCGTCTTCTGGATTGCGAAGCCGAGCTTTGGGTCCCGCCGGAATTGGCTGACGCTTTGCTGCCGTTGTTTGGCGCGAAGGTCAAAAAAGCATGTTCGCTAACCCCGGAACAGCGTGAGGCACATTGCGCCAGAATGCGTTTGGCGCGTAAAAAACCATTTGTAGAAGCCACTTCCGGCGTTCCGAATTCAGCGGAAGGGGTAAGAGGCGGGGCGGTGGGATAACGCGCAAAAAGTGTGTATTTGTCGCGGGTTCGCAAGCGGCGGCTAAATGTAGCTGAAACCGCCTTGCATTCGGGCGGAACAGGCTCTATCATCACACTGAGGTGATATCATGAGCGCATACAATAATGGCGTACCGCGCATGAAATATTTCATGTACGCGCGCAAGTCTACCGAGAGCGAGGACCGGCAGGTGGCGTCGATAGATTCGCAAATCGGCGAGTTGCAAAAAATCGCCGCCACTGACGGATTGGAAGTCGTCGAGATTCTGTCCGAGTCCAAATCCGCGAAAGCACCGGGCCGCCCCGTGTTCAGCGAGTTGATAAAGCGCATAGACCGAGGCGAGGCACAGGGAATCATCTGTTGGAAGTTGGACCGGCTCGCGCGCAACCCGATAGACGGCGGCACGATATCGTGGATGCTCCAGCAAGGCAAGTTGCTGCATATCCAGACTTATGAACGCGCCTATCGTCCGTCGGACAACGTGCTGATGATGTCGGTCGAGTTCGGCATGGCGAACCAGTACGTGCGCGATTTGTCCACGAACGTAAAGCGCGAGCTACGCCGCAAGGCTGAGTTAGGCTGGCGTCCCGGCAAAGCGCCGCCCGGCTATCTGAACAGCCCCGACAAAGAGAAAGGCAAACGCATCATCACGCCCGACCCGGAGCTGTTCCCCGTGATACGCCGTATGTTCGAGTTGGTGCTGGACCGCACGCATACCCCGCCCGCCGCCTGGCGGCTTGCGACGGAGCAATGGGGCGTGCGCGCGCATAACGGCCATAAAATCCAGCAGAGTACGTTTTACCGTATGCTTTCAACGCCGTTTTATTACGGCGCGTATGAATACCCCGTCGGCAGCGGCATCTGGCATCAGGGCAACCACACGCCGCTCATAACAAAAGCCGAGTACGACAAGTTGCAAAGCATAATCCGCACGAAGATAACCACGCGTCCTAAAAACTACGATTTCCCATATCGCGGCTTTCTGCGCTGCGGCGAATGCGGCGCATTGATTACGGCGGAATACAAACGCCGCAAGTTAAATGACGGAACCATCCGACAGCACACCTACTACCATTGCACCGGCAGACGCACACCGGATTGTTCGCAACGCTCAATAGCCGAGCATGAACTTAAAAAGCAATTAGAGTCGCTGCTATCCGGGATAGAACTTCCGCAAGACTTTTGCGACTGGGCGTTGGAAACTTTAAGCGGCGAAAGCGCCAAAGAAGCCGAAGTCCGTTCCGGGATACTGGACCAGCGGCGCAAGACTTACGATGCCTGCGTGAGGAAACTGGACAAGCTTCTGGAAATGCGGTTATCCGGCGAGATAGACGAGGCGCAATTCCTCGCAAAAAAGGAGGAACTGGTAAAAGAAAAAACCAGCCTGTCGAACCTGCTGAAAGACGGCGATAAACGCATCGACAACTGGCTTGCAAGGGCGGAGGAAGCATTCAGTTTCGCCAGAACGGCGCGCAACCGTTTCGACAAAGGCGATGCCGCACAAAAACGCGAGATACTTACGGTGCTTGGCACGAACTGGACGTTGAAGGATGGCAAAGTAGCGGTAAGTTTGGATGAGCCGCTAAAACATATCGCCAAATGCGCCGCCTTGGTGCGCAGAATTGACAGAAGCGATAGAAAGGCGCGGGAGCGCGTAGAAACCGCGCAGGAACCGCAACCTGACGCAAACAACGCGGCAAGCACGCCAATTGTGCCGGAGTATGCGGGAAATGCCCAGCGCGCCAGTGATTCCATGGCAAGTGCAGCGGAAAATGGCGTAATGTGCCACGGTGCGAATCCCATTGCCGGTAAACCGGAAGCTTTGCAGAATGCCGGTTTCCCGACGGAGAACGCAATTTCGGTGCGAACCCCGGCAAGTCCGGTAAAAGCCAGGTTCGAACCGAAAAACAGCGCGACCCGCCGTCGAGAAACCGGCAGGTCGCGCTATAATATTCCAAATGTCCTCCGGGACTAGGATTCGAACCTAGAAAAGCAGATTCAGAGTCTGCCGTGATACCGTTTCACCATCCCGGAATACAGCCGCGCTTCTAACGCAATATTTTTATTTTAGCATGTTGCCGCTCTGCGGGCAAATGACCGTATTCCCCCCAATCCTCAGGCAAGCGGGCGCAGTAACTTCCAAGAAACATAAAATAGCCTCACGGTCCCGACGAAGGACTATCCGCCTTTGGGCGGACGTGAAAAGCTGTAACTTTTCACCCGTGAGG
>JAQTYB010000063.1 GCA_028688475.1 Elusimicrobiales bacterium | reverse complement strand
GGTTGCTCATGGTCAGTAGCTCCATTGTTGGCCCCTCCGCCTTGCGGCGTAAAGAGCCGTTTTAGCACTTCAACCATGACATTTCTATAAAACGCTACCATGACATTTTAAAAAAATCGCGACACGCGTCCTTTATATGCTGCGGTTCGCCCCCATGCGTTATGGCAATTACGTCGAAACGCACGCTGTCGGGCAGCGTGGGCAGCGTTTTGAGATACTCGACGGCGCAAGCCGTGATTTTATCCTGCTTGGATTTCGTCACGGCCAGCGCGGGCCCGCCGAAAGCCGAATAGGAACGGGTTTTGACTTCCGCGAAAACGAGAGTTTTCCCGTCTCTGGCGATTATATCAATCTCTCCGTTTCTGGTGCGGAACCCGCGCGCCGCGATTTTCATGCCCTGAGACTCCATAAGCCGCGCCGCCGCCGACTCGCCGTCGGCGCCCAGCCTGGCGGAAGCCGCTTTTCCGGTCATACTTTCGCACCGGCGAAATGAAAAAGCGAGAGGAAGGATATCCTGTGCTCCGGGCACGGGCCGAGGCGCTCCAGCGCGGACGTATGCTCCGCCGTGCCGTAGCCTTTATGGCGGGCGAAACCGTAACCGGGGTAGCGCGTTTCCATCCCGACGAGCAGCCTGTCCCGCGTGACTTTGGCGAGTATGCTGGCCGCAGCTATGCAGAGCGAGCGTCCGTCGCCCTTCACAACCGCTTCCTGCCCGAAATCAAGCCGCGGAATTTTCTGGTTGCCGTCAACGAGGACGAACGCGCCTTCGGGCGGCCTGAGGTTTTCCACCGCGCGGCGCATGGCGGCGAAAGTGGCTTGCAGTATGTTTATGCGGTCTATCTCGGCGGCGGAAATTTCGCCGAGGCCGTAGCGCACATGGGGGGAATTGGACAGCAAATCAAAAAGCTCTTCCCGTTTTTTCGGGGAGAGCTTTTTGCTGTCATTTATTTTGCCTAGCTCGGGATAAAATTCCGGCTCGATTATGCACGCGCAGGCCATGACCGGACCGGCCAGCGGGCCGCGTCCCACCTCGTCAATGCCGACAAGCGCGCGCGCTTTTGAGGCGCGCAGCGCCTGCAGGTCGAATTCGGCCAGAGCGGGCAAAATCCCTTCCGCTAACTTACTTGGCGGCGGGAGCGGCGGCCTGCTCGGCGGGCTTGGCCGGAGCGGGCGCGGGGGTCGGGACGGGTGCGGCGGCGGCTTCGGGTTTGGTCACGCCCGCCACGCCGGATTCGCCCTGCGTCCTTTCGTCAAGCCTTGCGGCCTTGCCGGAAAGACCGCGCAGATAAAACAGCTTCGCGCGGCGCACTCTGCCTTGCTTTAGCACCTCGATTTTTTCCACGCGCGGCGAGTGGAGGGGGAATATCCTCTCTATGCCGACGCCGAACGAGACCTTGCGGACGGTGAAGGTCTCGGCTATGCCGGAACCTTTGCGGCCTATGACCACGCCGTCGAAATACTGGATTCTCTCGCTGTCGCCTTCCACCACTTTATTGTGGATACGGACAGTGTCGCCGGGGCGAAATTCCGGCAGTCCTGTTTTGAGCCCTTCCTGCTTGATTTCCATGAGTCACTTCCTCCGTTTTAACAAATCCGGCCTCAACCTGCGCGTCGCGTCCAGCGACTGCGCGGCGCGCCATTTTTCTATCTCAGCGTGGTTGCCGCCTAAGAGTTCCGGCGGAACCTTTTTCCTGCGCCACACGGCGGGCCTGGTGTAGTGCGGCGCTTCCAGCAATCCTTCCGAAAACGATTCCGAGTCGCTCACCCCTTCCTTGGCGAACACTCCGGGCAACAGCCGCGTGATGCAGTCTATCACCGCCGCAGCCGCAGGCTCGCCGCCGGTCAGGATGAAGTCTCCCAGCGACAACTGCATGTCGCAGGTGTCTATAAAACGCTGGTCCACTCCCTCGTAATGGCCGCAGACTAGAACGAGGTGTTTTTTCTTCGACAGCCGCCGCGCCTCTTTCTGGCTGAAAGGCCGCCCCTGCGGGCCCAGAAAAACCACGAACGAGCCTTTCTTTTTCACGCTTTTGACAGCCTGATAAAGCGGCTCCGCCAGCATTATCATGCCGGGACCGCCGCCGTAAGGCCGGTCGTCGGCGCTTTTGTGCCTGTCGTGCGTAAAATCGCGCGGGTTCACGAAACCCAGCCTGAGTATGCCCCGCTCCCGCGCGCGCCCCACTATGCTTTTGGACAGCGGGAAATCCACCAGTTCGGGAAACAGGGTCGCTACATCAATGCGCATCAATCCAAATCAAGAAAAACTTTCTTGTTCTGCTTGAGCGCGCCTGCGGCAAGGACGGTGCGTATGGCCTTTATGACCTTGCCTTCCCTGCCGATGACTTTGCCTTTGTCTTCCTCGGCGACCACGGCTTTCAGCCGCAGCACGCCGCCGTCCTCCGCGGCCTGCACGGAGACCGACTCGGGCTTGTCCACCAGCGACTTCAGCAAATAGCTGGCCAACTCCTGCATAAGCTCTCCTGCCGGCGGGCGGTTAGGCTTTTTTCGCCGTGGCCGTGCGTTTCGCGCGGCGGATGAGTGAAGCGACGGTCTCGCTCGGCCGCGCGCCGTTTTTAATCCAGTAATCCGCGCGCGTCACGTCGAGCTGGAACTGCTCGGTTTCCTTCGGGCGCGACGGATGGTAATGGCCGATGACTTCCAGCGGCTCGCCGCCGGCGGCATTGGTCTTGTTGATGGCCACCACGCGGTAATGCGCGTGCTTGGGTTTGCCTGTTCTCTGCAGTCTCAACGCTACTGACATGTATGCTCCTCCTTGACAGTCTTTCGTAAAAGCTTTATGGCCCTGGCCGGGTCCGCCGCGCCGTAGACCGCACTGCCCGCCACCAGCGAGTCCGCGCCGGACATTGCCGCCATAGGGGCCGTGCCGGAATTTATGCCGCCGTCAACCTGAAGCCAGATTTTGCGGCCCGAAGCGGCAATCAGTTCCCGCGCCCGCGCAATGCGCTCGCAGCTTCCCGGCAGGAAGCCCTGCCCGCCAAAGCCGGGATAAACGGTCATCAGCAAAAGCAAATCCATCAAAGGCAGATGCCTCTTCGCGGAGGCAACCGGCGTATCCGGGTTGAGCGCGAGCCCCGCCCTGCAGCCCGCCGCGCGGATTTTTTTCAGCGCGGCCGCCGGATTTTTGAGCGCCTCGAAATGCACGGTGATAAGCGCGGCGCCGGCCTTCGCGAACGGGCCGATGAACTCCAGCGGATTGTCAATCATCAAATGCGCGTCCAGCGGCAGCGGCGACGTTTTGGAAAGCTCGGCCACCAGCCCCGGCCCGAAACTGAGGTTGGGCACGAAATGCCCGTCCATCACGTCAATCTGCACCCAGTCCGCGCCGCCCTTATGCGCCTGCTCCACGGCCCGGGCCAGATTCCCCATGTCCGCCGATAAAAGCGACGGCGCCAGCGCGACGCGGCCCGACGGGCGGGGGAGAACTTTTCTCACTGCATTTCCTTTTCTTCCACAAGTATGCCGTTGACGAAAATCCTGATTTTCGCCGGCCCGCCGTAAGGCGCGGTGAGGTCTATTTTAGACCCCGGGGCGCGCAGCCCGTTGAAAACCTCGCGCTCGCCGGACTGGTCGAGCATCACTATTCGCAGCCTGCTTTGCGCGGTGCCCTGCGGCAACTCGTAATGTATGCGGTGCACCCTGCCCGCCGCCGCGCCGGAATCCCTGCGCCCGCTGACGGTGAGCTGGATTTTGGTATCCGCGCCCACCACCGCGTCGGGCAGCGGCTCCTGCGCCAGGATGGTGCCGTTCGGGAAAAGCGAGCCGGACTCCTCTTTCACGTCAAACGAAAGCTTGTTCTGCGCGGCCCATTGGTTGGCCTCGGCGCTCTGCTTCTGCCGGAAATCCGGCATCAGGATTATCCCCGACGGCGGCGCTCCGGCGGAGACGACGACGTTCACCAGCGAGTTCTTGGCCAGGCTGGCGTCCGACCTGGGGTCCTGGGAGATGACTATGCCCTTGTCGGACTTGAGCGAGTACGACTCGCTCACCTCGCCCAGCAGCAGTTGCTGCTGGCGCAAAAGCAGTTCGGCGTTGCGCAGCGGCAGTCCGGCCAGATTGGGCGCGAAAACCGACTCGCCGCCCTGGCTGAACCACACGCGCACCACCTTGCCTTCCCGCACCATCGTGCCGGCGGGGGGAAGCTGGCGGATGATGGAGCCGACGGGAACGCCGGCGTCGAACTCCTCGCCTTCTTTTTCCAGCGAGAGCTTGCTGGCGGAAAGTATGTCCAGCGCGGCCATGGCGGAGCGGCGCGTAACGTCCGGCACCGGAATCTGGCTGCGGCTGTGGATTAGCGCGCCGAACGCCCAGCTCAGCGAGAAATAAGCAACGACGCAAATCAGCCCCAGCAGCACGCCGATTTCGCCCAGCCTTATGCCGGCTGAAATAAAAACCCGCTTGAGTTCCGACGGTTCAAAATTCATGTTTTCCAAACGGAGAACCGCCGCTAAACGGCAAACATATCCCCGGCTTTCAACTGGAAGCCGTTGGCGAAATCCCAGGCCGGAACGGATTTTTTGCCTTCAGGGCGGACTGCTTCCACCAATAACGCTCCGTCAATACATTGTACAACAAAACCTTTGCCCCGTTCAACGCGCGCAACCGCGCCGGGTTTCACCGCGGCGTCCGCGGATGGCGCGAGCGAGGTTTTAAGCACCTGCACAAGCGTTTTGCGCCCGTTTATAACGGTGTAAACCCGCGCGTGCGGGCCTAACGCTAATCCGCGCACTTTATTGTGCAACCGCGCCGCCGAAAACGAAAAATCGAGAAAAGCCTCGGAGGTTTTAAGGAGGGGGGCGAAAGACGCTTCGCCGGATTGAGGAATGCGCGGCGGATTTCCCGCGGCGACAGCGGAAAGCGTTTTATCCAGCACGACAAGGCCGAGCGAAACCAGCTTGTCCATCAGCGAAGCGGCGTTATCATCGGGAGCAATTTGCGTTTTTTCCGAGACGCAGACCGGGCCGGTGTCCATCCCCTCGTCGAGCCAAAAAGAGGTCACGCCGGTTTCCGTCTCGCCGTTCATCAACGCGCGCTGCACGGGAGCCGCGCCGCGATACTTCGGCAAAAGTGAAAAATGGATATTGATACAGCCGATTGACGGCACGTATAACGCGTCGTTCTTGAGCAGCCGTCCGTAAGCCACGACAACCGCCAAATCCGGCTTGACAGCGGCGAGTTCACGCGCGATTTCAGCGGAATTTCCCGGCGTCGCCACAGCAATGCCGCGCTCCAGCGCGGCGACTTTGACCGGACCAGGCGTCAACTTAAGCCCGCGCCCCGACGGGCTATCCGCCCGCGTGATGACAAGCAAAGGCGGCTGCTTCTCACAAAGCAAGTTCAAAAAAGGAACCGCCACCGCCGGAGTTCCGAAAAATACGGTTTTCATTTTTTCCAATCTTCGACAATATCGCCCTTGCCAAGCATGTTTTCAAGAGCTTTGGCCTGCTGCTCGAAATGGCCGCTGCCGTATACAATCAAAACCCTGTCATACTGGTTTAGCATGTCGGCTATGTTTTCAAGAATCGCGATATCCCTGACAATGCCGACTTCATAGCTTACCTGCTGCGTAAACAATGCTTTTCCGCCGGATATGGGAGCGGATATTTCATTGTCTATTTTATCGAAATCGAATTTCTCCTTGTTCTTTTCCCCATACCAAGCCTTGAATTCACTCAATGAAACCGGAGCATCAGTTATCGGCCAATCCCTTTGCGCATTTTTCTCATACCATTTGTCAAAATCTATTTTCTTATCCGGGTTTTGGCGTTTTAGCTGCGGGATGTAGCGCACTACATAAAAACCAAAAACATCTTTCATCGAATACTTTTTACGCAATTCTTCGTTCAGATATTTTTCCGGCGGTTCCCCGCCGACGCATGCAATCTTTTGCTTTACTGCGAAAGCAACAGCGTAGCCTCGTTCACCATTCAGCCAGAATTTCGTTTTGTCCAAATCCGCATCCTTGACAAGAGATTTGTAGGATTCGGCGGAGGTTCCCCGTTCCCTTTCCACGCCTTCGACTATCAGCGCCTGCGGTTTGAATTCGGTAAAAGCTTTTTTTATGAGCCTAAAAGTGTCCGTCTCAACTGAATTGGAATGATGCGCCGCAACAAACCATAAGCTCTTGCCGCCAGTGCTGAATTTCACCAAGAAGGGTGATTGAACGGGCGGCCTTCCATTTTCTTCCCAGAACTTGCCCAATGGAAGCAGCAGTTTCGGATCCGGCTTGAACTGCGGCTGCGATTGCGCTGGGATCGCCAGTGTCTGGCAGAAAATCAAAAGGGTAAAAATTAACAGTTGTTTTCTATCTTTCATTTCAACCCTGTACCGAATCAGGTTTTAGGCAATATAATGGCCTCATACCCCGCTTCCACGATTTTTTTGAATTGGAGGGAGGTGGAATGCCAGTCTATGATGTCCACGCGGAAGGGGAGGTCGGATTCGGCGAAGGCCTCGCGCAGCGCGCCTAGTGAGGCTATGTCGAGTTTCTTGCCGGCGATTATGGCGAGGTCCAAATCGGAATAGGGTTTTGGCGTGCCGTTTACGCGGGAACCGAAAGCCCGCACCTGCGCGCCCGGCACGTGTTTTGACAGGATTTCCGCAACAATCTTCAACTGCTCCGGCGTGATTTTAATCATTGCGCGATTGCAGGATTTGCAACAACTTTTTGGCGTCCCCCGCGAAAACAGCGGCCACCGCCGCGATTTCCCCGGCTTTAGCGGAATCGCAGGTATGCGCGGTCTCGTTGCGGGCGTTGTGATATTTCATCCACTGTTCTACATCCGTTATAAGGCGGTTTTCGGCGACGGCTTTTTCCAAACCGCTCAAATCCAGTTTCATCAATTATCCTCCGCCTCTTCGGGCTGCGGCTTGGATTCGTCCATCTCCAGCCATTCCTTGCGGCGGGCTTTTATTTCGGCTTTGGCTTTTATTTTGGCGAGGCCGGTCAGCCGGTCTATGAACAGCTTGCCGTCGAGGTGGTCAACTTCGTGCTGGAAAGCTTTTGCGGCGAGGCCGCCGGCGGCGATTTCGATTTCCACGCCTTTTTCGTTGAGCGCGTTCACGACCACGTTTCTAAAACGCGGCACGCGCATGAACATTCCCGGAAGCGAAAGGCAGCCTTCCTCCTCGAACATTCTGCCCTCGCCTTTTACGATGACAGGATTGATGACGACGATGCGCTGCGGGCCTTTTTCGTCCGGCAGCATGAGAACGGCCAGCCGCAGCGGCACGCCTATCTGGCTGGCCGCCAGCCCCAGCCCGCGCACGACGGTCAGCGTTTCCCACATGTCTTCCAAAAGGGCCGGAAGACCCTTTTTTACCGCCGCGTAATCGCACGGCGGCAGCTTTTTGCGAAGTATATCCTCGCCATACTTGCAGATTCGTCTGATCGCCATAAATCAACCCAGTTCAAACGACAGTTCGCGGCCCTCCCATATCACGCGGGCCAGCACCGGTTTTTCGGACGCGGCATCGCCCTTGACCGCGCCCCACGCCATCACCAGCCGCTCAAGTTGCGAGTCCGCCCCGTGCGCGCCGGAGACGCCCATCACAATCTGGTCCGCCTTCGCGGCGTACGCCACCTGCGCGATGGCGTAAAACGGGTCGTTCGACAGCACGAAAAGCGGTATCACGCTCTGGCCGTATTTTTCCGCAGTCAGGATGACTCTGGTGAAAAGCTCGGTCTCTTCCGGGCCGGGCGCGGCGGCTTCCGCTCCGAATTGCAGGCCTTTTGCCACCTTTGAAGTCAGCACCAGAATATCGGTATCGTCGGCGTCGGCGGACTCGAGTATTTTATGAAAATGGTGCATGTTCTCCGGGTTGCGCACCGCCACCAGAATGCGCTTCGGCTTGGAAACCTCGGTAAGCGCCTGCTCTATGCTGAGCGCCTGGCGGATGTTAATTCTTTCCTCGTGAGTTTCGGCGGCGCCATGCTCGAAACCCTCGATTTTCTCGTTGCGCTTTTCGGAGTAATAGAATATCGCGTAGAAAACTGCGGTGAACAGCAGCCCGGAAAGCGTGGCCACTTTCTTGGTCACGAGATTCATCGAGGACACCAGCAGCAGCGCGAAAAATATCAGTCCTACCCCTGCGGGAATCTCGCGCTCGCCTACAGAGAGATTGAACGGCACGCGCCATTCCCGCTTCGAGGCGTCCTGAAAACGCAGCACGAAAAGGGCGGCGGTCTTGAAAACGAAGCTCCACATCACGCCGAAAGCGTAGGCCTCGCCCAGCAGGTAAACGTCGCCCCGGCACAGGAGTATAATCGCCAGCTGCGTCAGCGCGATAATGTTGATTATCCGGCTGGTGGTGCCGTATTTCGGATGGAGGTGGCGGTACCAGCCGGTAAGCACCCCGTCCTCGGCCACGCGGTTGAGGACGCCGTTGGCGCCCACCAGCGAGGTGTTGACCGCGCCCGACAGCATGACCACGCCCGCGACCACCATGAGCGTCTGCATAAGCAGCCGCGCCCATAACGGCCCCGGCAGCGACATGGCCAGCCCGGACAGCATGTTGTCGGCGTATTTGGCGACCATTCCCGAGGGAATTATCAGCGCGCAAAGCAGCGTCAGCAGTCCGGTGAACACCAGCGCGTAGAGGAAAACGAAAATCGCCGTTTTTTTGAGATTCTCCATCTTGGGCGATTCCATCTCGCGGTAGACCTGCGCCATTGTCTCAAGGCCGCTCAGCGCCAGCACCGAATGCCCGAACGCCATCAGCATCCCCGCCGCGCCGATTGGCCTGAGCCAGCCCCAGCCCTTCGCCCAGCCGAGCGCCTCGTCGGTGAAGGCCAGGCCGAAAGACGGCAGGGTGAACTGTATTTTAGTCAACGCGAAAACCGACCACCCCAGCAGGACAAGGCTGACCACCGTGGTATAGGCGACGATATGAGCGCTGGTGTCGCTTGATTCCTCGATGCCCCTGATATTCTGCCGCCAAAAAAACACCGTAACCGCCGCCGCAAACAGCACGGCGAACAACGGCGGGCTGACCGTCCAATTCATCCCCGCCAGCGGAAACAGCGAGTTGAGCAGCCCCGCCAGATAATGCCCCGCCGAAACGCCGCTTATGGGACCGGTCAGGCAATAGTCGAACATGATGGCGGAGACGGAAATTTTCGCCATCGTGCCGCCGAGGCCTTCCTTGACCACCTTATATACACCGCCGCGCACGAACATCGCGCACGATTCCACGTAAATCGCCAGCATCGCGCCGGAAAAAAGCATCACCGCCAGCACATACCACGGGAAAGCCGGGCCGAACGCCTGGAAGGCTATGCCGCCCGCGTAAAACGCGCTGGAGCCGAAATCGCACAGCACCACCGCCCCCGCCTTCCAGAACGGTATGAAGGTGAGCATCGCGGTGGTGAGCACCAGTATCCGCTTCACCCTTAGCGAACCCGCGGCGAACGACGCGGAGGGCTGTGCCTTGTCGGATATCATTTAAGTGAGCGCTTGGATGGCCGCGAAAATCTCAGCGGGAACGGACATGGCCGAAATCTTTTCTATGAACGCGGGCTGGAACGTGGAGGAGAGCGCCGCCAGCAATTGCAGGTGGCGCTGGAAACAGGAACTTTCCGACGGGGAAACAAAAAGGAATACGGCCTTTATAAACACGCCGGTATGCACCGGGTCCGCTATGCCGTCCGGCGAAACCGCCAGCGCGGCGGTGAAGTCTTTTATTCCCTCAAGGCGCGCGTGGGGAATGGCGAGCCCGGTGTCAAGCGTGGTGCTTATGCCGGCTTCGCGCTGCATTATGCGCTGCACCAATGTTTGGGGGGGAAGCTGGATTTTGGCCGCCACCATGCCCGCCAGGCAGGTTATCACCGCGTCTTTGGAAGCGCCCTGCGCGGCGATAAATATCCTGTCCGGCTCCAGAAACGACGCCAGGCTCAGCCGCGGTGTGGGTTGTTTTGGCATGGGGAATCCAACTGCAATATGCTATCATAACCGTACCGGACAGTCAACCATGATAGATGAGTTATTCACCCGTTGTTCCGCCCAGCGCCAGCCAGACGGCGCTCAGGATTTCAACGCCTCCAGGATATATTCGCTGCTTACCAGCCCGTTCACTGTCTGGTGCGATTACCACGCCCCGCGCGAACAGGCGCGAAGCGAAAACAACCGCTACGAGCAGATGCGCCGCCAGCACGACACCAAATCCCGCGACGAATGGATAACCTCCGTATTCAGCGAAATTTCCCCCGTGCGCGAAAGCCACGGCGCGGACGCTTTCCGCGCCACGCTGGCGGCGATGCGGGAAGGGGTTAAAGCCATCTCCCGCCCGTGCCTGTGGAATCTGCCGAAAGGGATGTTAGGCAGGGCCGGCCTCCTTATAAGGGTCAATGAGGGACAGTCCGTTTTCGGCTCATACCACTACCAGCTTGTTTTCTTCAAGCAGGCGCTGGATTTGAAGGAGCATTACGCGCTGCAAGCCGCTTTCATAAACGATATCCTCACCGGCGTGCAGGGTTACGAGTCGCCGGTTATTCGCGTCTATCTCAAAAGCGGCGAACGCACGGTTATACAGGAACACTGGAAGGAAAAGCTGGAAAATCTCCTCATAAAATGGCGCGACATCCGCGATAACAAGCTGCAGCCCGAAACCTGCCGCCCGCCCAACGCCGCCCTGCCGCCGTGGCGGCAGTACGCCAACAAAATCGCCGCCGACAGGAAGGATTTGGTGATGATACCCGGCCTCGGCTGGGATATCCGCGCCAAACTGCGCGCCGCCGGAGTGCTCAATCTCGACGACGCGGCAAACGCCGGAGTGGAAAAGCTGCGCGAAGCGGTGGGCGACCCCTTCGCGGCGGATATTTACGGCAGCGCGCTGGCTTATAAACATAACAAACCCGTGCTGCGCGACAAAACGCACTTTCCGCCAAGACGCGCCTCGCGCAACCTGTATTTCGATTTTGAAACGTCGGACAGCCTTTCCAGCAACCAGAAACCGCATACCTATCTTATAGGCGTGTGGGACAAGGAAGCAGCCAAATATTTTTACTTCCTCACAAAAGGCGCGGAGGACGAGGAGCGGGTTTTCCGCGAATTTATCGCCTGGGTGGGCGACCCGTCCAAAGCCGTGCTTTACCACTGGACGGAATACGAAGCCAACCAGTTGCGCGATATCGCCGCCAAATACCCTGCGCTCAAAGATGGGATAGCGGGCCTCCTGTCCGCCTGCGTGGATTTGAAAGAATCGGTGAGGAAAGCGTTTTACATACCATGCCCCGGCTTTTCGCTAAAAACCGTCGCGCCGGTTTACGGTTTCAACTGGCGGCAAAAAGACGTAGGCGCGATGGACGCGATGGTTTATTACTGGGACTGGCTCGCCGGCGCGGGCGACGAGGCGCTGCAAAAGGTCCTGCTGTATAACGAGGACGACTGCTATTCCATGCTCCACGTGGACATGGAACTGGAAAAAACAGACCCGGTAAAATTGTAGCTCGCCGTCAATCCGCCTTAAAATTATGAAATCCCACGCAAATTCCGCCGTTTTCATCGGCATAGACAGAGGGGGGACCTGGGTCCGCTTTTGCGGGCTGGATGCGCGATTGCGGCGTGTTTTCAGCGAAAGGCATCCCTCGCCGCTGATTGAGGATTTTCCCGCGCTCATCCGCAAGGTTCTGGATGAAAAAAATGTCCCGCGTTCGGCGCGCTGCCTTGCAGCGACAAAGGGCGCGTGGACGGAGCCCCGGCACAAGGATTTCATCCGCAAGGCGCTCAAAAACCGGCTGGCGCATGTCGGAGTTATTTCCGACATGGAAGCCTCGCTGAAAGCCGCGCTCGCGGGCAAGCCGGGGATAGCCGTTCTGGCGGGAACCGGCGCGGTCGTCTTCGGCATGAACGCAAAGGGCGAAACGCTGAAATCCGGCGGCCTCGGCCCGCAACACGGCGACGAAGGCTCGGCCTACAACGTGGCCTCGGTTCATAACATCATCCTCACCGGAAAAACCGCGCCTTTCGACCGCGCGAAAGTTTCCAAAACCGCCTCCGGCGCGCGCAACGTTTTGAGCCTCGCAAAATTCGGCGACACTATGGCGCTTTCAGCCGTCACCCTGGGCCGCATAAAACTGGCGGGCGAGGCCGCGCGGGCGGTGCGCGGACTGGGGCTGAAAAGCCCGCTGCGAGCCGCCTACGACGGCTCGATGATGAAGGACGATTTCTACCGCGCGGAAGTTTTCGCGCTGCTTAAAATTTACACCGGCATACGAAAAATACTGCCGGTCGCCGCGCCGGACAGCGCGCCCTGGTGCGCCCATGCCGCCGCCGGAACCAAAGGATTACAACTATGGAAAAAGAACTTTCAACACTGAAACAATGCCTCGAGGGCGCGGGGAAAATACTCAAAAAGAATTTCCGCAAAATCCCCTATTCGCTCAAAGGCCGCGCGAACCTGCTGACCTGCGCCGATTTGGAATCGCAAAAGCTGGTGCTGGGCATAATCCGCAAAAATTTCCCGCAGGACGATTTTCTGGCGGAGGAAAACTCCGCGCGCGACACCGGCGCGGAAAAGCTGTGGATTATAGACCCGCTCGACGGCACCACCAACTACGCGCACGGCTTCCCGGCATCCTGCGTCTCGGTGGGGCTGGTGAAAAACGGCAAGCCGTTCCTCGGCGGGGTGTACGACCCGTTCATGGAGGAAATGTTCATCGCCGCCAAAGGCAAAGGCGCGCGCTTAAACGGCAAGCTGATTCACGTTTCGAAAACGAAGCGGCTGGAGGATTCGCTGCTGCTGACCGGTTTCCCGTATGACCGCGCCGAAAACGGCGCGTTCTACTGCGCCTTCATAACCGAATTTCTCAAAATCTGCCACGACATCCGCCGCTCTGGCTCCGCCGCGCGCGACATGGCCTGGATAGCCGCCGGCCGCGCCGACGGCTACTGGGAACATCACCTAAACCCCTGGGACGTAAGCGCAGGCCGCCTGCTGGTGGAAGAAGCCGGCGGCACCATAACCGATTTCACCGGCCACCCGTGGCGCGCCCCGCGCACCTGGGGCCAACAAACCCTCTGCACCAACGGGAAAATAGCAAAAGAAATGCTGGCGATACTGAAGAAAACAAGCCCCGAAACCATATGAATCAACACCGAAAAACATTGCTCTGGTACTTTTTGATTGTCTTATTTTTCAGTTCGCTTCTCGCCTGCGGTATTTCAAGATTCGGAAGAAGTGGTACAGCCCTCGTGAATGCCATGATGTTCATTCCGGGACTGGTATCAATTTTTTTTCGTTATCGGCGAAAAGAAGGATTTCAGTCGGTGGGCTGGAGTCTGCGCCCATCGTTTTTTTGGATTTGGGCGCTTCTTTTCCCGATATTGCTGCTCTCCACATCCCTGCCGATTTCCATTTTGTTGGGATATGTGTCAATTTCCACACCTTCGCTCATGCCGAATAACATCCTGCCGTTCTGCCTGGCTCTAACTCGGAAGCTTGTTTTATTCTCGATACTCTCGCTTCCTTTCGCGCTCGGAGAGGAACTTGGATGGCGCGGCTACGCGCAAGAAAAACTTCTCCGTGAATTCGGTATCGTCAAAGGGTTCCTTATCCTCGGAATCGTCTGGGGCTTTTGGCACTCCCCGGCCTTCTATTTTCTGGGCTTATTCCCGAATCATACAATTTTGGGTCCGTTCGTCATGACACCGGTCGACAATATTCTCATGGTGGTTCCTCTGGGCTGGCTTTACATACGCTCAAGAAGTATTTGGGTTCCCGCTATCGCGCACTCGTTTGGAAACGTATTGTGGGGATACTCGGATACATTTATCTCCAAGCACTCTGAGCTTGGTAGTTGGGGGGTTTTGCAAGTCATACAACTTGCCGTAACGATTGCTTGCCTCATTGACACAAAGAAAAGGCCGTTCATTAAAAATCAAGGGGTTTAATTCGGAAAAATAGGGACAGCGACCTAATAGCTAATGATTACGATTTGACGATGAAGTGAAACGGGGATTCTATGCGAAAAGCGGCTAAAAGAGAAACATTTAACGAGTCGGGCTACATCCGCAAAGTTTTTTACAGCGCGCAAGATAAATGCTGGGTTGCCGTCGCGCCAGAAATACCCGGCTGCTCCGCCCTGGGCGATAGCGGCAGCGAGGCGTTGAAAGAGCTTGATGACGCGATAAAGCTGCACCTCCGCGTCAGGAAAGAAAGCAAGTTGCCGATTCCCAAAACCCTGTCCGGACAAAAACTGGGCGGGCGTTTCCTCCTGCGCATCCCTAAAGCCCTGCAACACAGCCTTAAAGAAGAAGCTATGGAAGAAGGCGTTTCGGTAAACCAGTACGCCCTGTATTTAATCTCCACCGCCCGCGCCCAAATGCATCCGTTTTGAAAATAGACTCGGCTCCCGCGTTCACGCCTCAGCGTTACATAAAAATTTCCGTAACTTCGCCGCATTGCGATACGTATTCAGAACAACGGCAAATCGTCTTTAGAGAAAAATCATGATCCCGGATTGTGCAATAGATAGCGAGGACCGAGAGGGTGGATGGCGAGGACAGTTCGACGTAAAATTTGGAGCGAATAGCCGTAGCTATTCGCTCCAAATTTTACACAGAAATGTCCCGCCAGCCGCC
>JAQTYB010000062.1:2447-14651 GCA_028688475.1 Elusimicrobiales bacterium | reverse complement strand
ACCATAGTGATTTACCACACCAGCGACGTGCATGGCGAGTATTTTTCCCGCCCCGCGAAATGGGACAAGGAAAACTCCACCCGCGCCGTCGGCGGCTTCGCCGCGCTTTCGGCGCAGGCTAAAAAAGAAAAGAGCCCCGTGATTTTCCTCGATTCCGGCGACTGGTACACCGGCACGCCGGAGGGCAGCTTCTCCAAAGGCATGACCTCCGTGCTCATGATGAACCTGCTGGGCTATAAGGCCTCCGCCGTCGGCAACCACGAATATGACAGCGGCGCCGACAATCTCAGAACGCTCGTTTCCTCCGCGGCGTTCGCCGTGCTGGGAGCTAACATAAAAAACAAGGCGGACAACTCGCAGGTTTCCTACGCGAAGCCGTACACGGTGATTGACGCGGACGGGATAAAACTTGGCGTAATCGGCCTGTCCAACGAGGATACGTCCCGGACAGCCATGCCGGCTTATGTGCGGGATTTTGTTTTCACGGACGAGGCGCAAGCCTTGTCCGCCTTGCTGCCGGAGGTGAAGAGTTTAGGCGTCAACGCCGTCATCGTGCTGGCGCATGACGGCCTCTCGCGGGACGAGGCGGGCAGGAGTTTTGACGCCGCGGACTGGACCCCGTCGCCGCGGGATTACGACAAGGGCACCCTCGCGCTGGCGCGCGCCGCCAAAGGCGGCGTTGCGGCGATACTGGGCGGGCATCTGCACACCGCCATAACCAACGGCTATCTCGACAGGGAAACCGGCACGCTCATCGCCGAGAGCGGCTACGGCCTCGCCGCCGCCAGCAGGATAGAGCTGAAGTTCGACGACAAAACCGGCAAATTGACCGGCGCGTCCGCCAGGCTGGTGGACTTGTGGACAGACCGGACCGGAGAAGACCCCGCCGTTCTCGCCGCGCTGGAGCCCGCCAGGGCGCAAGTGAGCTCCGCGATGAACGAGACTATCGCACGCGCGCAAACCGATATCCTGCGCCATGCGGACGGGAACAACTCCGACGTGGATTCGCCGCTGGGCGATTTGGTATGCGATATCCTGCGCAGCCATGCGAAAACGCAGGTCGCTTTTCAGAACACCCACGGCGCACGCGCGGATTTGCGCAAAGGCGCCGTCACCTTGCGCGATATGTACGAGGTCATGCCTTTCGAGAACACGCTGGTCGTAGAGGAACTCACGGGCGCGCAGTTGGAGGAAGTGATGCGGGAAAATATCCGCGGCAATTCAAGCGGAATGCAGGAATCCGGACTGGAAATAGAATATGACACGGCGCCAAACGGCGGCATCGGGCAGATAACCGTGAAAATCGGCGGCAAGCCGGTGGACCCCGCGGGCTGGTACACCGTCGCCACAAACAATTATCTCGCGCTGGGCGGTTCGGGCGGCAAAACACTTTCACAAGGCCGAAACATCCGCGACACGCTGGCGACGGTCCGCGACGTGCTGATTTCCGCCGCCAGGACCGCCGGCACGCTCAGCGCCCCGCGGACCGGCAGGATAAAAAAGCGTTAGGAAAATGCGCATAATTCCAGCAAAACGCTGTCTTGCCGCGGCGGCAATCGCGGCGGCGGCAGCCGCGGCGGGCTGCGCGCGCACGCACACCGTGGTCGTCTACAGCACCAACAACGTCAAAGGCTATTTCTGGGCGCGCCCGTCGCCGGTTTTCGGCGGCAAGGAGGGCGGCGGATTCGCCGTTCTGGCAAACCTGCTGCGCAGCGAGACGAAACCAAAGCTCGTGCTCATGGGCGGGGACTGGTCCTACGGCTCGCCGGAAGGAATGCTGACGAAAGGCGAGGGCGCCGTGGAGCTGATGAACGCCGCCGGTTACACCGCGGCGGTGCCGGGGGCTGGCGAATTCGCTTTCGGCATCAGGCAGTTCGGAGAGGCGGTTTCAAAGGCGAAGTTTCCGGTCCTCTGCGCCAATATTTACGACGCAAAAAAAGGAACGCGCGCCGATTTCTGCCGCGCCAGCGCCGTAGTGGAGGCGGGCGGCGTCAGGATAGGCATAATCGGGCTGGTCAGCGCCTCGCTCGGGCACAGCCTGCCCAGGGAAAAGGGGCTCTCGCTCAGGATTAAAAATCCCGTCGAGGAGGCGAAACGCGAAACCGCCGAGCTGCTTAAAAAGGATGTCAAGTTCATAATCGCCCTGACGCACATCGGCATAAAAGAAGGCGTTCCCGATGGCGACGATGACCGCGCGCTGGCCGCGGCGGTGCCGGAGATAGGCCTGATAATAAGCGGCAAAAACGCAATGGAGCTCGACCGCCCGCTCCAGGCGGCAAACACCTATATAGTGCAGGCGGGCTCGCGCCTGCTTTACGCCGGACGGATGGAGCTCGATATCAGTTCCTACTCCGGCAAAATACTGCGTTTCCGCTACAAACTCGTGCCGCTGGAAAAAGACCGCTACGGCCAGGACCCGCGCCTGGCCCGAGTGGCCGAAGAGGTGCGCGCCCGCGTGGCGAAACCGCTTTCCCGCACGGTGGGCCGCGCCGCCGCCGCGATACCCAATTCCGGCTGGCCCGATTCCCAGCTTGCCAACTGGACCGCGGACTGCCTGCGGCGCTGGGGAAAAGCCGACGTCGGGATGATGCCGGTAAATCTGGTGGACGGGGAAATTGAGGAAGGCCCCGTGGCGGAACGCAAACTTTACGAAATCTATCCGCCGGACGACCGCGTGATGTTCCTCAAAATCCGCGGCGCCGACCTGCGCCAGGCGCTGGAAGAGACGCTTTCCGCGCCAGACCGGCGCGTTTTCATCGGCGGAGCCAAAATAACGTATTCCCCCTCCGCTCCGGCGGGCAGCCGCATAAAGGATATAGAGATTGACGGAGACAAACTGCTGGATTCCAAAACCTACCATGTCGCCGCGCCGGACCGCATGGTATCGGGAGAGGGAAGCTCGTCGAGCCTGGTGCACGCGATAGAATTCGCCAACACGCGCGAGCCGGTGCGCAAGGTGCTGGGCTGGTGCATGTGGCGCGAGCGCGCGATACGCCCCCCCGAGGGCGGCAGGTGGCTGGCCAGGTAATCCTCCAGAATGGGAAAAAAGAGCAAGGCTAAAACCGGACATACCCCCGATGCGGAACTTGCGTCCCCGACAAAACTTTCCTTGTGGATGTGGCTGCCCCTCATCGCGGCCTTTATCGTCTACCTCAACACCCTCCATAACGGTTTTCTCTACGGAGACGACGAGCACATAGTCCTGCGCAACCGTTTTCTCGACGATTGGCATTATCTGCCACAGATATTCACCCAAAACCTGTGGGCCGGCTCCGGCGAAGTATCGAATTTCTACCGCCCGCTGCCGACTTTGCTGTACGCGGCCATAACCCATGTTTTCGGGCGGGTCGAGTGGCCTTATCATCTGCTCAACATCGCGTTCCACGGCTTGTGCGGCGCGCTCTCCGCCGTTGTGCTTTCCAGGTGCCTTCCCGCCGCCGGAGCCGCCATACCCGTGATGCTCGCGCTGTTATGGACTGTCCACCCCCTCTCGGTCGAGCAGATAGCCTGCCCGACAAGCACGCCCGAGCCCATGCACTTTTTTTTCCTGCTGGCGGCGCTGTTGCCGCTTGTCGGGCGGCTGCTGAAAAAAAGCGATTCGGTTCCATCGGAAACGCGCTGGCAGGCCGGATATCTTTCGCTGTTCGCATGCGCGCTGCTGTGCAAGGAAAGCGCTGTCGTGCTGCCGCTGCTGGCGGTGATACTGCATCTGGCGCTTTCCAAAACCGGACGGGCGGCGCCGGCGGAGTGGCGCGGCCTGGTTAAAATCCACCTGCCGTCATTGGCGCTGGCGGGAGTTTACACGCTGCTGCGGCTGACCTGGCTGAATTTCAGCAACACGCTCAACTTTTATAATTCCGCGAATGTCTACACGGACAGCCTTTACTGCCGGCTGCTTACGCTTGCCGCCGTGCTGGGCAAAGGAGTGCAGATTATATTTTTGCCGTACGACCTCCAGCCGGAGCGCGCGTTTCCGGTTTTTTGCAGTTTTGCGTCGCCGGAGGTGCTGCTGCCCTGCGCGGCGCTTGCCGCCGGCGCGTGGTATTCATATTCCGCGCTTAAAAGAAATAACCCGCTACCGGCGGCGGGACTGGGTTGGTTTCTGGCGGCGTTCCTGCCGGTTAGCAATCTCGTTTCCAGGATAAACGGCATATTCTGGGACCACTGGTTCTATGCGCCGCTCCTCGGCCTGTGCCTCGCGCTTGGTGACGCCGCGCAACGGGTCAAACGGAGAAAGGCGCTGTTTTGGCTGGCGGCGGCATATCTGCTGGTTTTCTCCGCGCTTACTGTCAGACGCAACACTTACTGGCGGGACCAGGAAACGTATTCAGGCTACGTATTGAAAATGAACCCCGGGTCCGCAAAACACTGGAACAACCTAGCCATCGCGCTCGACGACAAGGGTAATACGGACGCGGCCATGAAGGCGTACAAAAAAGCCATCGAGACGTCGGACACGTATCCCCAATCCCGCCACAATCTGGGCCAGTTGTATTTGAAAACCGGACGCCCCGATTTGGCGGAGGCGGAATATGAGAGCGCGCTCCGGCTGGAGCCGCGCTTTTACCAGTCGCACCTGGCGCTGGCGCAAATCAGCCTCAACCGCGCCGATTATAAAGCGGCGCGGCGGCATCTTGAGCAAGCGAAGGAAATCTACCCATATTATCCCGGGATAGATGACATGATACGCAAGGTGCGCGGCTACCTCCCCAAATAGTATTTCTCCGACGGCGCGGGTGCAGACCTGCGCCCGGATAATGTATTATATGGAAGGAAACCCGCAAGCGGGCATTTTTGTTTTGGGAGGCAGTCAATGAGTTCCAAATCAGATTCGACGCAAGTGTTCGCAAATCCGACGCCGCTTGGATTGTTGGGGCTTGCCGTGGGCTGCGCGGCGCTGACGCCCGTGGCGTTCGGCTGTCCGATGACGCCCGACGGGCTCAAAACCGCCGCGATATTCTGCCTGCTGTTCGGCGGGGCGTGCCAGTTCATATCGGGAATGCTCAACCTGGCCAATAAAAATATTTTCGGCGGCACGGTGCTCACCCTGTTCTCGTTCACCTGGGTGCTCAATTACTGGAGCTTTTCGGCGCTCGCGGCGGGCGGCAAAATGGACGGCACCATCGCGCTTTCGGCGGACGTGGCCTTCCTGCTCATGCTGGGCGCGCTCACATACGGCTTCGGGCTGTTCGGCAAAATCATGTTCTATCTGCTGCTGGATGTGGACTTGATATTCGTCGTCAGGATAGCCAAGGAAATTTTCCCGGCGGCGCAGTATCCGGCGCTGCACAGCGCGCTTCTCACGCCGGCATCGGGCGTGCTGGTGGTCGCGCTGGGACTGCTGGCGCTGTGGGTTTCTCTGGCGGAAATGCTCAACCCCGTGTCAGGGCGCGAGTTGTTTGCGATGCCGGGCCCGGTGTTCTTCCCGCGCGGGGAAAAAGCCAGGGAAAAAGTAGCCGGCGACGCCGAGACCGCGGTTGAAAGCGCCGCCGCGTCCGCCGAATAAATCTCTGCGCAAAAAAACGCTTGCCAGGCGCGGCGAAATAAGCTACTATATATCCAGCGCGGCAAAGTGCCGCCGCTGAAGTTAAAATGAAGACAAAAGGAAACGTAAACACAATGGCTAACGGTAAAGTGAAGTGGTTCAACGACCAGAAAGGATATGGTTTCATCACCCCGTCTGATGGCGGAAAGGATCTTTTCGTGCACCATCAGGATATCCAGGGCGAAGGTTTCAAAACGCTCGCGGAAGGACAGGAAGTGGAATTTGAAGTGACCCAGAGTGAAAAAGGCCCCAAGGCCACCAAGGTCGTTAAACTTTAAAATTCACCCTTCAAGAAATCGCGCTGACAACCACTCAGCGGTGACTTTCTTACAAAAACCAGAGCCCTTGCCCTAACCGGCAGGGGCTTTGGTTTTTCATAAGCAAAAGAATTGCCTCTTGTTATTTAATATACTGACTCGAAAGCCGCATTTTACATCCCAGGGGAGACCGATGGAAACCGAACAGAAGCCGGAAATGGGAATAGCCGAATCTTTCAAGGCGCTTTTTGGGGCGTCGCGGGGATTCTGGCTGGTCAACATGGTCAATTTCGGCGACGGTATCGCTTATTTCGGCATACTGACGCTGCTGACCCGATTCCTCGGCTCGCGGCTGGGAATGAGCGACCAGATTACCGGCATCTCCGTATCGCTTTATACCGGCTTGGTGACGCTGTTCATGTTCGGCGGCGGCTTCATCTCGGACAAGCTGGGTGTGCGCCGCGCGCTTACCTGGTCGCTGGGCGTCATCGGCATAGGACGGCTGCTGCTTGTTCTGTCGCCTGTTTTCGGCGGCGGCCCGCTGCCGCCCGCGGCTCCGGCCTGGTTCGGGCTGTTTCTCATGGCGGCGGGCACGGGCGTGCTCCAGCCGGCGCTCTATGCCGGCATAAAGGAATACACGGACGCGCGCACCGCCACCATCGGCTACGGCGTGCTTTACGCCATAATGAATCTCGGCATAGTGGCGGAAAACTTCACTTCGCCATACGTGCGCCAGATTTGGGGAATAGACGGCGTGTTCTGGATGTGCGTCTTCATAACCGCGCTCATGCTGCTGGCGCATCTGACGTTTTTCACCCGCAAAGTGGAACTGGCGGAATGCCAGGCGCAGCCCGTGCCGGCCGGCGCGCCGCAAATGAGCCTGAAGGAAAAAATACTCGACCTGCCGATAATGGACGCGCGCTTCATGTTTTTCATCTTCATACTGCTGCCGGTGCGCACGCTGTTCGCGCATCAGTTCCTCACCATGCCGGATTACGTGTTCCGCTGCTTTCCCGAATCCGTGCACGCCCGGTTCGAATGGATAAACGGCATCAACCCGCTGATAATAGTGATATTCGTCCCGCTCATAGCCGCGCTGACGCGCAAAGTCAATATCATCACGATGATGATAATCGGCACCGCCATCTCGGCGGTCACCACGTTCATACTGGTGCCGGGGCCCAATCTCACGACACTGCTGGTTTATGTGGCGGTTTTCTCGCTGGGAGAAGCGGTGTGGTCTTCGCGTTTTCTGGAGTATGTGGCCGACCTGGCCCCCGCCGGCAAGGTCGGCGCGTATATGGGCCTGGCCGGGATACCGTGGTTTCTGGCCAAAGCGACCACGGGGCTTTATTCGGGCTGGATGCTGCAAAAATTCGTCCCCGAACACGGCTATCACGACAGCTCGACACTCTGGCTGATATACGGCTGCTTTGCCTGCATAAGCCCGCTCGGGCTGATTCTGGCAAAACGCTGGGTCATGGCCTATCGTAAAAACCCCGGCGGGCACGCCTGCAACTACTGAGACCTGCATAAATAATGTCCTATCCGGCTGGCCGATTTTGCAGCGAAACAAGGAGCCTATGGTCGGACATACTGTCCGCGACGCGGTTGCAGCCCAAAAGCGGTCAGCCCCGAAGGGGAGGCCTGCCTTTGGCCGCGGAGACAGACTTCATGCCCCCAGAAATGCGCGCTGAATCTTTGCCAAACGCAACGGGAACCGACTTCACGGACAAAATCCCGCTTTGCCCCACCTGCAAAATCCCCATGATTCTACGCACCGCCAAGCGCGGCCCCACCACAGACCAAAAATTCTGGGGGGGTGCGCTAACCCGAAAATCGCAGTTGAGTAGCGGAATTCGACGAAAAATGGCTTCGCATCTCCGGCACAAAAAAGCGCTTACAGACCTACGGGCCTGCTCGCACTTTTTTGTACCGAATCTGCTTTGCTCTTTTTCGTCTCGGTTCTCGCTATCAACTGCGATTTCCGGGCTAATTACCCAAAATGCAGACATACGGCAACAGTTTTGCCGTCTTAAAACTGGACTTAAATCACGACCGGAGTTATAATTCAGTATCAGGCGATATACAAACGACATCACAACGCCTACCTGAAAATCGCAGAGAGAGGTGTATAAAAATGAACGCAGAGCGTCTTCATGCAATAGCGAGAATCGTTCAAGATGAACTGACTTCAACAAATCTCATTACTCGACTACAAACAGTTGTTAATAGTCTTCAAAGTATCGTCAATCAACCACAAACCCCCCAACACCAGCAACAGCTAGGCCAAAACCTCAACGATATATATAAAGTGTTGGAAAAGACAGAAAGCGACAATTTGACTCCTGCTTGGAAAGAGTTACTTGAGGAAATGGGTGGAAGTGATATCTTAGGAAAAAATCTTCAAAAACGCTTGGAAAGCATTTTTTCGCGAAATCAAATCACCTATTCTCTCGCCCTAGAAGAAACAAAAATTCTGCTGGAGCAACTTAACAAACTAAAGATGGGGCTACAACAAACAATTCAAGGGTTGACTATCTTAAAAGTAGGAATTGAGGAACTAAAACCCGGCGAATGCGAGATAGGCATTCTGATACCCCGCCAAGCTGTGGGAAATGATTTTGGGCGGTTCGCAAAAGAATTAAATGAACTAAACTATATTCTCAACACATTTTCCGAAGTCGCAACTGGAAAACCGGGAGAATTTGGCATACGAACCCTCTCATCCAGCGAGTTGTTGGTATTCTTAAAATCCGCCCCCAAAATTGGTCTTATTATTGTGAGTGCAGTTGCAAAGTTGCTTGAATGCTATAAAAATCTTGTCGAAATTCGCAAATATCGGGAAGAACTCAAAAAACAAAATGTCCCCGCAGAAAAATTAAGTGGCATAGATGAACATGCTGATGGTGTTATTAATACTGCGGTTGAACAAATCACCATTGAAATAATGCAGCAATGTGACAAAAATTTGGTTGATCAAGGCCGACGAAATGAATTAAACACAAGCATTCGTGTTTCCCTGAAAAAGGTCGTCGCAAGGATTGATCAGGGATATAATGTTGAAGTACGTGTTGCTCCTCTTCCAAAACCAAGTGACGAGACCACATCAACGCCGGATGATGCTGAAACACGTAAGCATATTGAGAATATTCAAAAAACAAAGTTGAATTACATGAAACTTGAGGGGACACCTATACTCAAACTGTCAGAAGGGCCAAAACTTGGAAATATAAACTGAGTATAATCTGCACTCCTTTCTGTTGGATATCATTGAGAGGGATGGAATATACATTTTCTAAACCTTTGCAAAAAGGAATACTAATAAGTCGTCCCAACAGATTCATTATGTTTGTTGAGGCAGGTGGGAAACTTTTGCGTTGTCGCTGCCCCTCACCTACTAAAATCGGCAATCTGGACTTTAAAAAAAATCCATGCTTCCTTTCAGAAAACATGGGCAAATGCAAAACATTGTATACAGTGGAAGCCATCCATATCTTCGAGCGAGGTAAAAAAGGCTTTTGGCTCGGAATAAATCAAACAAGAATAAACAGGATTTGCGAATATTTTATAAAGCAAGGCGCATTTGCACAGCTTGTAAAAGATATTAAGTTTCGACGTGACGGAAAATATGGGACTTCTCGGATAGATTTTGTTTCAAAGGGCACTTTGCTTGAGATAAAAACACCCCTCACAGTTCTGCCTACACAAAATCCGAGGGCTTTTTTCTCAAATTATACGCATCACGGAGATTATGAACGCACCATAAAGCATTACAGCGCTCTAACACGATTTGCTCGTACCGGCAAACGGGCGATAGTCCTACTGGCCTATATCTACCCAGCCCCGCTATTCGATATCACAAAACAGAATGGCAATAATAAACGGCTCCTGAAATCCTTTAGAGAAGCGCAAGAAAGTGGAGTCGAATTTTGGCAGGCAAACTTTGGAATTAATAGATATGGGATACGCTTGCTAAAATATCGCAGATTAATATTCAAGCTACGCAGTCGCCCAGTTCCTTATTAACCGCGCTTGCCTAATGTAGCTTGGGTCAGGATAATCCCTTTTGTCTACCGGTAGGATGATAGCCGTCCTCAAATACTGCTTGAATTCCGTTATTCCACCCGCTAGGTTGATATTCTGCAACCGCTTAATCTCCAAATTGCTCACCTCTATTTTATACTGCTCATCAAAGGAGATAAGGTTTCGGTCGAACGCTGCGTGGTGCAGCTTGCAAAGAGCCACTCCATTCTTCGTTTCATCCGTACTAGACCTATCCGCAACGGGGACGATATGTGCGGCGTCTATAAGTTCCAACTGCACACCGCAAGCAGCGCACTGATGCTCGTAAGCACCCAACACACGACGACGGAAATCGTAGTCGCGGTATTTCCTCACTATCTGGCTCAAAATTGTTTGACGTTCCTTGTTTTCAACCTCGCCAATTTGTTTATCGGTAATAGTATCAAGAGAATTAAACAGCGATAAGTCATTTGCCGCATTACCTGTCTTATGAAGCGACTCTGCATTTAGCGCATAATCAACCAAAAATTCGGGGCGGAATGCGACAACAATCTCTTCATTGTGTCGATGATGTAAAGAAAACGCATGTCCGTGAGCATTACTAAGCGCACTTTCTTTAACTTGGGCAGACGGGGATTTTGAATCTTGCCCGTCATGCTTGGTTATATCCCACCCGACAAATACACCGTACCCATCATGCCAGCCAAGCAATAAAGTAACTTCTCCGGCGTGAATTTTTGGCACCACGCTAGTAAATTGAATACGGAATTCATCTTTAGCGCGAGCCGAACCTCCGCCATGAGTGCAGTTCCAGATATAAATGCATAAATTAAAACCGCGATCATCTCCGCGGAACACACGTAGTCGAAATGGATGACTACCGGAAGAAATCAACGCTCGCCAGCCGCTCTTGTCTATGGATTGAAGCAACAGGTTCAGTAGCTGTTGCTTTGAATATGGTGCGCCCATTTTTTTTGTCTTCCCTCTTGCTCGACGGCTCATTGAATCGTTTCAATATCATCGGATCGAAACGAAACGTGCTACCTTCAAGATACTCGCGAGACAACTCACTTACCAGCCAACGGCGACGCAATGTTTCGGCCACATAGCCGGTGGTATTGGAGCCGCCGAACATGTCGTATATCAGATCTCCTTCTTCGGTAAGGAACTTGATAAAGAACTCGGCAAATGCTGGAGGAAAACGGGCTGGATGTACCTTGATGTCGTGAGAGCGACACATTTTCTGGTACGAACTGTTGCTATCCGTGTTAGATAATTCCAACAGATTGGGCGGGATAGCGCCACCGTTATCCTTACTGAACTTGTCAGAAATGTCGTGTCCACTTGGACGCAACGCAGGTTTATATCCTTTTTTTAAGAGGCTTTTCATGCTATCGCTGTATGGCCTCAGCACCTGACGATTATCCGCCTTGGGAGCCTGTGATTTGGAAAGCCACCAGACAACATTTACGGAATCCTTCACACGAATGCGACGCACATTTACCCATTCAGCCGGTGCTGGAAGTCTAGCGGGGTTATAATGGTAAAACTCTTGAGCCAAATAAAATCCTGCATCCCGTACAAGACGCACGAGTAGTTCAAACTGGTAGATGCTACGTACAGGGAAGCCGGGCATATAGGACCCCCCAAGATCGAGAACAAAAGAGCCGGTTGGCTTGAGGATTCGATGTAAATGCGTAGCAAAACTCATAAACCAGTCAACATACTTATCCTCGTCTGCATTGCCATATTCCTTTTTGCGTTTCAAAGCAAAAGGCGGGGAAGTCAGGATGAGATCAACGGATTCATCTTCTATTTGTGTAACGTACTTGAGACTATCACCTAGGTAAGCACTGCCAAATGAGGTCCGGTAGAACAGTTTAGGTTCAGACATTATGCGGCCTTCTTGCTGGCTAGTTGCTGTGCGGTCTGCTTGATTCCGCCGAAGAGATCTTTACGGCTACTCTGCATTTAGAGAGACTGATTAAAAATGGTGGTCGGGGCTGAAGCAGGTTTTACCCTACTTCACATTACGGAAGAAATGAAAGAATTTAGCCTTTTTGGGATAAATTCTTTTTCCTTTCTTGGTAGTATACCTACAAAAGACTTCAATGCCCTTTGAGGGCGTTTTCATCTTTTTTTCCATTTCCTTGTCACCTCCTTGAGCCGCTACACCGCATCGGCCCCAAAGAGAAATAGAATTGGCTATTTCCCTATGGGGCCGGGGTTGAGTGACTAAAGAGTGACAAGGCGGACGGCAGGTACCTTATCCCCGACCAACTATCATTCTACCACAACCACCTATTTTTTGCAAATTTGCTAACAAAAAGCTTGAGATGCACTGATTAATCAACTGCGAAACTTATTTCGCAGGGA
>JAQTYB010000062.1:0-2437 GCA_028688475.1 Elusimicrobiales bacterium | reverse complement strand
TTGTTACCCGCCGTGTTCCTTAAGGGGACGTCGTTGCTCCTCCTTGTCGTGCATACAGCACGCCGCGTCGTCGCGCCTAGTCTGCGGCTCAAACTCAGGCCTCCGGATAGGTCATTATTTATGCAGGACTCAGTAACGCCTAAAACGGAACGGCAGGAACCATAAGACGGCGAGCAGCGCCAGCGCCGCTGCGCCCCAGTAAATCCCGCGGTACAGGTATGGGTTGCGGTAAATCAACTGCACCGAATGTTTGCCGGCGGGCACGCGCACTGCCATCTGCTTGTATTTAGTTGCCTCAACCGCCACCGGCGCGCCGTCCACTGAAGCGACGAAAAACGGATTATACAGAAAGTTGGCGACCATCATCCCCCCCCGCGCAAGCTCGGCGCGGATATCAAGCCGGTTCGGCGCAACTTTGAACGGGACGCTTTTTCCCGACGCCTCCTCATAAACAAGCGGCCTGGCCTGCGCGTCATAAAACACGACGCGGCGCGGCTCGTCGAATTTCGGAATTATCCCGTAAGTCCCGAGCGCCGCGCCGTATTTTGCCGCCGCGCTTTTTTTGACGACATACCAACTGACTCCCCAAATCCTCAGATACCGCAGCAGGCTGGGTTTTATTTCTCCCGTGTAGGCGCAATCATAAGAAAGGGACAACGCCGCCGTATAATTGGCCTTTGACAGGAACGCATCGTAACCGCCGACATGATAGAGCCCCCACAGCGTGGCGTAATTGAAAAACAGGCCCGCTGGGTCGTAATCCTTGCCCTGCGCGTAGCCGAGCGAAAAAATCCTGCCGCCCGACAGCGCGCCAGCCAGCGGCTCCGCGATTGGATTCGCGATTTCATGTATGGCGAAGCCGCGCTGATATTTCTGCGCGTAGAGCAGCCCCATATCGGCGGCGGAGAGAGCGGCCAGCGCCGCCAGCGCCAGCGCGGCGCGGCGCGGGTTTCCGATTTTTCGCAGCCACAGCTCCACGCCCCACGCCGCGAACGCGAATATGTAAAAATCGAACAGCAATCCCATTTTGAAAGGCCAGCGAAACCGGTTGAGCAAAGGCAGCGCATACAGAATGCGTCCGAACGCGCCCGCACCCCACGCCAGCGCCGTCGCCGCGCAGAGCAATAACGCCATTGCCACTCTCTCTTTTTTCACCTGTTCCCTGAATCCGATATACAGCGCCAGCAGCGCCGCCAGCGTAACATAGCCGATGTGGCCCACATACGGCATCACCCACGAGGTGAAGCTGGCGTTGTGCATGCGGTCATAAATGAAGCCGGAACCCCAGGCGTCGAACTGCCGCGTGTTCACGAACGGATAAACGACGCCCCACAGCCACATGTCTATGCGGTATTTGAGCGCTGCGAACTGCCCGTAGGCCAGGGGGGTTCCCCTGTCGAGCGAATGCGCCATGTGGTCAAGCGCCGGCAGCGCGAGCGGCAGGGCGCAGGCCGCCGCGACGGCGAGGCTGAAAGCGTATGCCCGCAAAAAGCGCGGGAAGTTTTCGCGTTTGTATCCGCTGAAAAAAAGCGCCGACATGAAAAAAACTTCAAAAATGAGCTCGTACACGAAATACTGCGGGTATCCGCCGTAAAAAAACACCGCGCGCGCCAGCGCCGGCAGCAGCATGTTTTTTCCGCAGGGGTCGGACCATAGCCGCAGCAGCAGAAAATGCAGCCAGGCCGTCCAGCCGAAAGCCGGAAGAATCACCCACCATGACGCGCTCACAAACAGCGCGAAACTGTTTATCGCCCACACCGCGCCCGCCCAGAACGCAGCCTTCTGTCCAAGCCCGGCCTCCCGCGCGAACAGATACATCCCCGAAGCGGCCAGCAGGCCGTGCAAAACGGCGAGTATGTCCACGCTCCACAGCGCGCCGCCGGAAAAAAGCTCGCTGAGAAAAACCGCGGGATAGATGAGAGGGTAAAGCGCCGGGCTGGCGCCTATGCAGGGATTGCCGAGATACTGGTGGAAATTGAAAAATGCCGGCCCGCCCTGCGTCAGGCTGCGGTAGAAAAACGCCAGCAGCGGCAGCGCATAATCGCGGTTATCGTCTTCCAGAAAATAATAAGGCGCCAGGCGTTCCAGGAAAAGATAGAAGCAGGCCGTGAACAAAAGCAGTCCCAGTATCCACTTTATTTCGCCGGAGAACCCTGTTTTCGAGCCGCTCATCAGTCGTTCCTCTTTTAGATTATAGTGACGCCGCGGACGCTTTGCAATGATATTGAGTCCGGAGGCTGTTCCGTCGGGCGGTTTGACAGTCCGGCGGACTTTGGGTATACTTACCGGTAGGTAAGAGCCTGTCTAAAGTCTTATATCAAGCGAATCTGTGTATCATACAGGTGATAAGCTGATGGCGACGCGCGCGGCAGTCCGGCAAAATCAAGGTCTCAAAGGCCGCAAGAGAGCAAGGTCGCCGCGTGCACAAACTGCAAGC
>JAQTYB010000061.1 GCA_028688475.1 Elusimicrobiales bacterium | reverse complement strand
AGAACGATAGAGAAAAAACTGGAGGCGATTTATAAATTGTCCAATATATCGAAAAAGCCTAAAAACAGCAACTTTTGACAACAGGAGCAAAAACCCTCATGGTAAGATTCTTAGATTGCTTGACAGGATGCGGCGCGGGCTGCAATAAACAGCGGCCTGTTTGCGTTGCACTGACAGGGGCGGTCCCCGCCCCGCGGATTGTCCCGACGGACGGCTCTCATACCCGGTGAGCGCCGTCCGTCACCCATTATAAGGCGACTTTATCAGTAAGTGCATTCCGCCTTCGGAGTCGGCGCGGGTTTCGGCTTCCACGCCGTAGACCGCGCGCAGATTCGCCGGGGCGAGCGTTTCCCGCGCCGCGCCCAGCGCGGCGGGCCTGCCGCCTTTGAGCAGCAACATCCGCCCGCAGTAGCGCGCGACAAGCCCGATATCGTGCGACACCACGACCACCGCCGTGCCGCGCGAAGCGGCGAAATCCTTGAGTAATTCGAATGTCTGCAACTGGCATCTTATATCGAGGTGCGTCGTGGGTTCGTCGAGCAGGAGTATTCTCGGGCGCTGGCATAACGCCTGCGCGATGAAAACCTTGCGCCGCTCTCCGCTGGAAAGTGCGTTGACCGGCTTGTCCGCCGCGTGTTCCAGTCCCAGCAGTATTAAAATTTCGTTTGCTGCGTCATAATCCTCGTCCGAATAATTTTTCCACCAGTCCAGCCCGGGAGAGCGGCCCATCACCGCGATTTCCCGCGCGGTGAAATCATACGGCACGCTCATCTCGGCGGGGAGGAACGCCAGCAGCGCGGCTTTGCGGCGGGGGGAAATGGCCGCCATGCCGGTTCCGTCCGCGAGAATTTTGCCGGCTTGCGGCGCGATATCGCCGCTGAGCAATTTCAACAGAGTGGTCTTGCCGCAGCCGTTGGGCCCCGCGATGCCGAAAAACTCCCCGGCGGAAATTTCAAACGAAACGTCCGCCAGCGCAAAGCCGCCGTTATAGCTGTAGCCCAAATTCTCCGCTTTCAATGCAGGTGCCATGTCAGCTTTTGTACTCCGTTTTGCTTTTTCTCAGCAGCCAGAGGAAGAACGGCGCGCCGCAGACGGAGGTCAGCACGCCAACCGGAATTTCCGCCGGCGCGGCTATGGTGCGCGCGGCGGCGTCCATCAGCGTCAGAAACGCCGCGCCCAGCAAAACCGCGCCGACGCTCAGCCGCCCATGCGCCGGTCCCAGCAGCAGCCGCGCCACGTGCGGCACTATCAGCCCCACAAATCCCACCGTGCCCGCCACGCCAACAGCCGCGGCGCAAAGGAAAGCCCCGGCGGCGAAGGCGAGCAGTTTCAACGCCTCCGTATTCACGCCCAGCGTGCGCGCTTTCTCCTCGCCCAGGCTCAGAATATCGAGCTGGCGCGAAAGCGCGAGCGAAATCCCCATGCCCAGCGCGAACAAAATACCCGCGCCGATTAACACCGCGCGGGACGCCTCGGTTATGCTGCCCATCATGAATATCAGGATGGAAAACGCCGTGTCGCGTTTCAACGCGAAAAGCAGCAGAATAAGCGCGCCGCAGAACGCGCTCACTATCACGCCCGAAAGCAGCAGGTTCACCGCCGGAGTCCGGTTGTCCGTCCGCGCCAGCAGGTAGGACGCCGCCGTGGCGGCGAACGCGCCGCAAGCCGCCAAAACATAAAACAACGGCGAGCCGTAGCCCGCGCCGGCAAGCAGCGCCAGCGCCGCGCCCAGCGCCGCGCCGGATGAGGTGCCCAGTATGTAAGGGTCCGCAAGCGGGTTGCGCAAAACGCCCTGCATAAGCGCGCCCGCTCCGGCGAGGCTTGCGCCCGCCAGCAGTCCCGCCAGCACGCGCGGCAGCCGGATTTTGAGCAGGATGGCCGCGTCGGGATGCGCCACCGGGCCGACAAACACCGCCGCCGCGCCGACGGCAAGCGCGGCGAGGAAAAACAGTCCGATTTTTTCAGCGGCGGTTTTTTTGCTCATGCAGCGCTTGTCCCAACGCCTCAATGGCGAGGTATATTCTCGGCGAAGGGCGGGTCAGCAGGTTTTTGTCCAGCGAAGAGATGACGCGCCCGTTTCTAACCGCGGCAATCCGGTTTGCGCCGGGCAGCGCCGCAAAATTTGTTTTTGCCGCTGAGAGCGTGATTATAACGTCGGGATTGCGCTGGACTATGGTTTCCCACGAAACCTGCGCGTAAGGCTTTTCCAAATCGCGGAAGATGTTTTCCCCGCCGGCGTTTTCCAGCGTTTCGTTGAGGAAAGAGCGGCCTCCGGCGGTCCAGTGCGGCGCGTCCAGCTCTATGTAGACGCGAGGGCGCGGTTTTGCGGCGGAATATTTTGCGGTGGCGGCGGCGACTTTTGCGGTCAGGCTTTTCACGAGATTGGCGGCTTCTTTCGACTTGCCGGCAGCCGCGCCTATGCGGCGGATATTCTCGTAAATTCCGGCGATGCAGTCGGCATCGGGGATTTCCAGCGCGTTGATGCCCGCGCGGCGCAGCCTGCCCGACGCGGGTACGGATTTCCAATTGCCGGTGAAAACGATATCCGGCTTGAGCGAAAGTATTTTTTCGATATTGGGATTATAATAGTCCCCCGCTTTTTCCAGCGCGGCGGTTTTTTTGGGGGGATAATCGCAGAAATTCGACACCGCGATAACGCCGGTTACGCCAAGCGCGAAAAGTATCTCCGTATGCGAAGGCAGAAGCGAGATTATCCTGCGCGGCGGCTGCGCGGCGGTTATAGCCGCCGGTTGCGCCGCCGGAACAGGCCGGACGCAAAATGCAATCAGCGCAAGCAGAAATGTTATGTGTTTCATAAAAAATCCCGTCCAGGCGGGGACGGGAAAGAATGCGGCGCAGTCCCTTCCCGCGAAGGATTCGCCCGCAAGTTGCAGGCGGCGGATAGTAGACCGGACTTGTCGCCTCATTGTCGCGAAGGCGCATCACCGTTGCGGGGCAGTTGCCGAATCAAACGGCATTCCTCTATCCGTCTTAGTTTAATGGTAGCTTATGCCCGCGGTGTTGTCAAAATTCCGTTTCAATCTGCGCGACCGATTGTGTGAACCCTTCCGGCAAGGGGGCGGCGATTTTTATCGGGGCGCCGGGTTTTAACTCGAACGCGATTTCACGGGAGTGGAGCAGCAGTCTCGGGCAGCGGGACTGCTGGGTGCGGTCGCCGTAGCGCAAATCTCCGGCTACGGGGTGGCCTATGGCGTACAGGTGTGCGCGGATTTGGTGGCGGCGGCCCGTTATTATGCGGATATCCAGCAGGGTGTGGAATTTCAGGCGTTCCAGCGTTTCATAACGAGTGAGCGAGGGTTTGCCGTGCTCCATATCCACGCCGGTGCGGCCTGAGCCGAACTGGCGCAGCGGCAGGTTTATCTCGCCGCTGTCCGATTCCATGATGCCGTGGACGAGCGCGCGGTAGGTTTTGGAAACTGCGCGCCGCTCGAAAAGCGCGCTTATTGCGCGGTGCGCCTGCGCGGTCTTGGCGAACAGCAATGCGCCGCTGACGCCTTTGTCCAGACGGTGAACCATGAACATTTTTTGGCCCAACTGCGCTTCCAGCAGCGAAAGCGCGCAGGGAACGGCAATATCCCGCTCCGGTATGGAGGACAATCCCGCCGGCTTGTTGATTGCGGCGAAATCCGCATCCTCGTAAATTATATTCGTCATTTTTTGCCTGCGGGGAATAAAACGGAGGCCAGCACCGAAACCGCGAGGCCGCAGGCCACCACCGCAAGCGAGACAACCGTCGGGATGTGATAGAAGCCCGACACCAGCATTTTGACGCCCACGAAAAACAGTATCACCGAGATGCCGTATTTCAGGTACGCGAACATCCCCAGCATTCCCGCCAGCAGGAAATAAAGCGAGCGCAACCCCAGTATCGCAAAAACATTCGAGGTGTAGACGATGAACGGGTCCCGCGAAATGGCCAGCACGGCGGGGATGGAGTCTATTGCGAAAACAACGTCCGAGGCCTCGACCACGACCAGCGTCGCAAAAAGCGGCGTGGCGAACCAGACGCCGGCCTCGTAAACAAAGAAACGGTCCGCCGAGAGAGTGTCCGTGAACGGCAGGTATTTTTTGAGGAGCCGCAGGGCTGGATTGTCGCCGGGGGCGGTTTCTTCGCCGGATTTTACCAGCATTTTCCACGCGGTGTAAAGCAGCGCCGCGCCGAAAACGTAAATCATCCAGCGGAACCGCGAGATGAGCGCCACGCCCGCCAATATCATCAGCAGCCGCATCACCACCGCGCCGAGTATGCCCCAGTTGAGTATGCGCGGCTGGTGTTGCGGCGCGGTGCGGAACCAGACGAAGATGAGTGCGAAAACGAACAGATTGTCCACCGAAAGCGAGTATTCGATTATATACGCGGTGAGAAATTCCAGCGCTTTCGTCTCGCCCAGCTTCCACCATATTCCCGCGCAGAACAGCAGTGCCAGCGCCACCCAGACCGCCACCCACGCGCCCGCCCGCCGCATTGAGATGATATGCGAATGGCGGTTGAGCAGGCCGAGGTCAATATAAAGAATAGCGGCCATCACCGCGCCGAAAATGGTCCACAACAACAACGGGCTGGTCATAATAAGATTTATTCTAACTTATCAGGTTGTGCTCGCGCCATTTGCCGGAGCGGAAGCGGAAATAGAAAATAGAGACGAGTACGAAAACATAGAATGTTTGCCACAGCCATATCAACTGCATGTCCGAATGAAGCTTGTACACCAGCAGCCATGTTCCCGGCACGAACAAAACCCACGCGCAGAGTATCGAGGCGGACATGTGGAACCGCGTATCCCCGCCGCCGCGGATGGCGTCGCCGAAAACTATGCACATGGCGTCGAAAAAAATGAAAAACGCCAGTATCCGCATAAGCGGCACCGCCACTTGCGAAACCGCCTGGAACCGCGGGTCGCCCGGCGAGCCGAAAATATTCACGCAAAACTGCGGCAGGAAAAAAAACAGCGCGCCCAGCGCAACCGCATAAGCGAGCGCCATCTTCGCCGCGCTGTAGACGACTTTGGTCGCGGTGTCCTTGTCTTTGCGCCCCAGATATTGCCCGACAAGCGTGCTGGTCGCCATGCCTACTCCCAGCAGCGGCATGAAAACGAGCATGTTCAGCGCGAGTACGATGTTGTTGGCGGCAAGGGTAACCGTGCCCGTAGCCCCGACGATGAAAACGAAAACCGTGAACGAGGCGATATCAAGGAAAAATCCGAATCCGCTCGGCGCGCCGTATTTCAGCAATCGCTTGAAAATATCCGGGCAGAAGCCGTAAAGCTTCGCGGTGCGGTATTTGCGCCGGTTTTTGGGGGAGAGTATCAGCGAAAAATAAAGCGCGGCCATCGTCAGGTTGCCAAACACCAGCGCCCAAGCCGCGCCTTTTATTCCCATCGCCGGAACTTTCCAGAAACCGAAAATCAGCAGCCAGGAAAGCAGTATGTTCACCGCGTTGCCCGCGATGTTGACCCGCATGGTGACCTTGCTGCGCCCCTGTCCCGTGTAAAATGCGGAAAGCGCGTTTGTAAGCGGCATGACCCAGCCGAACAAAATCAGGATGGAAAAATATTCGCGCTCCAGTTCCTTTACCGCCGCCGCATGGCCCGATGTGTTGATGAAGTAGATTCCCACCGGCAGCATGGCGGCGATTATCACGCCGGAGGCCAGCGCCAGCCACACGCCCTGCCACAACGCCGAACTTAGGTGCGCCAAACGCCTCGCGCCGTAATATTGCGCGACGAAAACGGTGGTGTAGGCCGCCATTCCGACGAAAAATGTGCTGAAAGTGAAGCTGAGCATCCCGGCCGGCACGCAAGCCGCCAGCGTGTCCGGTCCGTACCACGACAGGAACATCCGGTTCACGAACTGCATTATGGTGGCCGACCCGGTGGACAATACAAGGGGATAGGTGAGCCGCCAAAGTTCGCCCGTTCCGCCGGGATTTACAGTTCGCGCAGTTGCCATCAGTAATTATTTTTTATCATTTTCCGACGAGCGCGGCAATCAATCGCCGCCGGAAGAACGGAAAAATTGATATATTTACATATGCCCTCAAAATATACGGGACTGCTTTTTTTCGCGGCGCTGTGCGCCGCCGGTCTGTGCGGCTGCGCGCGCAAACAGGCGGCGGAGTCGGGCGCGAAAAAAATCGGGCTGGTGTTCGATGTCGGCGGGCGGGGGGACAAGTCTTTCAACGATTCCGCCTATAACGGCATGGAGCGCGCCCGCAAGGAACTGGGCATAGAGTATTCCTATATAGAGCCCGGCGAGGGGGCGGACAAGGAGTCCGCGCTGCGCCAGCTCGCGTCGGGCAGGGAGGGGCTCATTTTCGGCACCGGTTTTTTGTTCACCGACGATATCAACATCGTCTCCGCCGATTTTCCGGACAAGATGTTCGCCTGCGTGGATTATGCCGTCAATCCCGCTAAACCCATTGCGCCAAATGTTGTGGCGCTGAAATTCCGCGAGCAGGAGGGCAGCTTCCTCGTCGGCGCGATAGCGGGGCTCACCACCAAAACCAACGTGGTCGGTTTCGTGGGGGGAATGGACATCCCGCTCATCCATAAATTCGAGCTGGGCTACGCCGCCGGCGTGAAGGCGGTGAACCCGCAATGCAAAGTGATTGTCGGCTACGCCGGCGTTACGGGCGAGGCGTTTAAAAACCCCGCCAAAGGCAAGGCCATCGCGTTTTCGCAGATAGACCAGGGGGCGGATATCATTTTCCACGCCTCCGGCTCGACGGGGCTTGGCGTGTTCGAGGCCGCGCGGGAGCGCAACATAAAAGCCATCGGCGTGGATTCCGACCAGTATTCCGAGGCGCCCGGCTATATCCTCACTTCCATGATTAAAAAAGTGGATGTGGGCCTGTATGAAACCGTGAAATCCTGGCTCGCCGGAACGCTCAAAGGCGGGGTGACTGAACTGGGGCTGGCGCGCGACGGCGTCGGCTACGTCTACGACGAAAACAATAAAGACCTGATTTCCCCCGAAACCATAAAAAAAGTGGAATCGTTGAAGCGGAAAATCATCAGCGGCGAAATAAAAGTGCCTTCCGTGAAGGAAAACAGATGACGGAACAAATTTTCGCCGTAGAGCTGCGGGACATTTCCATACGCTTCGGAAAAGTCACGGCAAACGACAGCGCCTCCCTCCGTGTGGAAAAGGGCGAAATCCACGCGCTCGTCGGCGAAAACGGCGCGGGCAAATCCACGCTGATGAAAATCCTCTACGGGATGTACTCGCCTGATTCGGGGATGATGAAGGTAAACGGAGCGGAGGCGCATTTTTCCGGCCCGCGTGACGCTATCGCCAGCGGCATAGGCATGGTGCATCAGCACTTCATGCTCGTGCCGCCGCTCACTGTGGCGGAAAACGTTGTGCTGGGGCAGGAGCCCGTCAAAGGCTGCTGCGCTTTCGATTCCGGCAGGGCGCGCGAGCTTGTCGCGCAGATTTCCAGGCAATACGGCTTTGAACTGGACCCCGCCGCGAAAGTGGAGACGCTTTCAGTGGGAGAGCAGCAGCGGCTTGAAATCCTGAAAGTGCTTTTCCGCGGCGCGGAGATTCTTATTCTCGACGAGCCCACCGCCGTGCTCACCCCGCAGGAGACAACCTCGTTTTTCGCGATTCTGCGCAAGCTCAAAGCGCAGGGCAAAACCGTCATCATCATCACGCACAAATTGCGGGAAGTGATGGCGGTTTCCGACACCGTGACCGTGATGCGGCGCGGCAAAACTGTCGGCACGGTCAGGACCGCCGCCACAAACGAGGCGGGCCTTGCGCAGATGATGGTGGGCCGTCCCGTCGTGTTCCAGGTGGAGCGCAGGCTTAAAACCGAACGGGAGATTGCGGCGAGCCCCGTCGTGCTTTCGCTGGAAGGAATTTGCGCCAAATCCGACCGCTGGCTGGACGCGCTGTGCGGCATCTCGTTTGAAATACGCGCGGGCGAGATTTTCGGCGTCGCCGGAGTCGAGGGCAACGGGCAAAGCGAGCTCATCGAAATCATAACCGGATTGCGCAGGCCGCAGTCCGGCAGGCTCACGCTTTCCGGCCAGTTGATGGATTTTGAGGAAAATTCGCCCGCGCGAATGTCGAAGCTCGGCGTGGGGCATGTGCCGGAAGACCGCCACCGGCGGGGCCTCGTGCTTGACTATTCCGTGCGGGACAATATGGTGCTGGGCCGCCAGCGCGAATCGCAATTTTGCTCCGCGCTTTCGCGCAACGCGGAGGCGGTGGCCGCTTTCGGCGACAGGATGATAGAGGATTTCGACATCTATCCCGCCGACGGCGAGCTTGCGGCGCGCGCGCTTTCCGGCGGCAACCAGCAGAAGATAGTCGTGGCGCGCGAGCTCTCGCGCAGGCCGAAACTGCTTGTCGCCTCGCAGCCCACGCGCGGCGTTGACGTGGGCGCGATAGAATTCATCCACAGGAAAATAATCGAGGCCAGGGACGCTGGCGCGGCGGTGTTGCTGCTGTCGGCGGAGCTGTCGGAGATAATGTCGCTGTCGGATATGATAGGCGTGATTTACCACGGCGCGCTGGCGGGCGTTTTCCCCGCCGGAAGCGTGAACGAGGATAAAATAGGATTGCTTATGGCCGGAGGAAAACTGCCGTGAGCGCGCGCGCCAAAACGGCTCTCCTCCAGCTTGCGGCTTCCGCCGCCGCTGTAGCGCTGGCGTTTTTGACGGGCGCGCTGATAATGCTGCTTGTGGGCGTAAATCCGCTGGCGGTATACTCGGCGCTTTTTGAAGGAGTCCTCCTGAATCCCTACGGGCTGGCGCAAATCATATTCAAGTCCACGCCGCTTATGTTGACGGGGCTTTCAGTGGCGTTCGCGTTCCGCGCGGGGCTTTTCAACATCGGCGCGGAGGGACAGATGATAATGGGCGGATGCTGCTGCGCGCTGGCGGGTTTTTCGCTGAAAGGGCTGCCGTGGCTTATTCACGCCCCGTTGTGCATAATCGCCGCCATGGCGGGGGGGATGCTCTGGGCCGCGCTGCCGGGATACCTTAAGGCCAAACGCGGTGCGCATGAGGTCATCACCACCATAATGATGAACTTCATCGCCGCCGCGCTGACCAATTATTTCGTGATGGCGCGTTTTCACGAGCCGGAGACCGTGCATACGGCGTCCATAATGCCGTCCGCTTTTCTGCCGCGGCTGGCGGCGCTGTCTTCATTTTTCAAGGGTTCGCCCGCCAACGCGGCGTTTTTTATCGGGCTGGCGGCCTGCGCGCTGGCCGGCTGGCTGCTCTGGAAAACCGCGCTCGGCTACGAAATCCGCGCCGTGGGCCTCAGTCCCGACGCCGCGGCGGTTTCGGGCATAAGCGTGGCGCGCAAAACCATGTCCGCTTTTTTAATCGCCGGCGCGCTGGCGGGGCTGGCTTCCGTTAATTTCGTGATGGGCTACAAGCATTATTTCGAGGAGGATTTCACCGGCGGCGCCGGCTTCATGGGCATAGCGGTGGCGCTGGTGGGGCAGAACAATCCCGCGGGCGTGCTGGCGGCGGCGCTGCTGTTTGGCGCGCTCTCGCACGGCACGCTGGTCATCAACGCGCTGGTGCCGAAAGACATTGTTCTCATACTCCAGGCGCTGCTTATAATTTTCGTCATCACTTTCGACGGTATCGCCCGAAGATACGCCGCCGCCAATTTCGGGGAGAAAGCATGAGCCTGGACGGGATTTTTTCGCTGGCGCTGTTGTCGCAGACTGTGCGCATATCGGTCCCGTACGTGCTGGCCGCGTTGGGCGCGACGATATCGGAAACCGGCGGGGTGGTCAACATCGCGCTGGAAGGGCTTATCCTGACCGGCGCGTTCTGCGCGGTGCTGGGCTCGCATTACAGCGGCAATCCGTGGGTCGGCGTCATGGCGGCTATGACGGGGGGGATATTCGTTTCGCTCATACACGCCGTCGTTTGCATACGCTTCAGGGCCAACCAGATAATTTCGGGGCTGGCGATAAATATCCTCGCCGCCGGCGCGACGAAGTTTTTTCTCAAGCTGATTTTTCATTCCTCGTCTAATTCGTCGCGCGTGGCGGGGTTGCCGCACTGGTCCTTTTTCGGGCTGGACAGGGCGCCGGTAATCGGCGCGATAGTGTCGGACTCGCTCATTCTCGCCGCGGCGCTGCTCGTTTTCGCGTCCTATTGCCTGATATACAAGACGCCTTTCGGGCTGCGCCTGCGCGCGGTGGGCGAGCATCCCGAATGCGCCGAAACGCTGGGCGTGAGCGTATATTTCATGCGCTGCGCGGGAGTCATGCTTTGCGGTGTGCTGGCCGCGCTGGCGGGCGCGTGGCTGGCGTTCGACCAGCACCAGTTCAGCGCGGACATGAGCGGCGGGCGCGGCTACATAGCGCTGACCGCGATGATTTTCGGCAAATGGAATCCGCTATGGGCCGCGCTGGCTGCGGCGCTTTTCGGGTTGGCCGAGGCGTTTCAGATACAACTGCAAACCGTCGGCGTGAGCGTGCCGACGCAGTTCATACAGATGATACCTTACGTTCTTACCGTCGTGCTGCTGGCGGGAGTAATCGGCAAGTCCAGAGCGCCCGCCGCCGACGGCAAACCTTACCCCGGGGAGGAGTGACGCGGCTGCGGCGGCGTCATATTCAAGCATGATTGAAATGTTCATTCTAAAAACCGTACACTTGTTTGCCGGAATGGTTGATATATTTCTGCACCTTGACCGCTATTTAAACGGCTGGGCCGGGGATTTGGGCCCATGGCTGTATGTGGTGCTGTTTTTCGTGATTTTTTGCGAAACGGGGCTTGTGGTCACTCCGTTTTTGCCCGGCGATTCGCTGCTGTTTGCCATCGGCGCGCTGGCGGGGCGGGAAGGCTCGCCTATCAATCTTCCGGCCATAATGCTGTTCTTGTCCGCCGCCGCCGTGCTGGGCGACACCGCCAACTATTCCATAGGCCGCTGGCTGGGGCCGAAGGTTTTCAGCAGGGAGGATTCGTTCTGGCTCAACAAGCGGCATTTATTGCAGGCGCATCAGTTCTATGAAAAATACGGCGGCAAAACCATCATTCTGGCCCGGTTTATCCCGATAATCCGCACTTTCGCGCCGTTCGTGGCGGGAATAGGCACCATGAGCTATCCGAAATTCGCGCTTTATAACATCACCGGCGGAGTCGCATGGGTCTGCGCGTTTTTATGGACGGGGCACAGATTCGCGAACCTGCCGGTGGTCAAGCAGCATTTCCATTACGTGATAATGGCGATAATAATAATTTCGGTGCTCCCCGCTGTGTTTGAATATCTCAAAGCCCGAAAGAACGCCAAAGTCGCCGCGCAGACCGTCAGTTAGACGGCAGTTTCACCGGCAGCCTGCCTTTGGGTTGTATCGCTCCCGCAATTATTTCAGCCGCCGCCTCGGCGGAGAATCTTGTCGCGCCGTAAAGCGCGAGAACGGTTTTGGCTTCCGGGTACGACGGTATGTCATACGGGCTCATCAGCGACAGCAGCACAGTCCGCTTTGACGAACCCAGCAGTTTTTTTATCAGCGCGACCTGCGAGCGCACCGGCTTTGCCGCCCACTGGAAACTGCCTGCAATCGTGATATCGGCGTTTTTCGCGCATTCCAGCGCGCGGACTTCGTCCGCCGCCGCGGGCTCGGCGCGGGAGTTGTAGAGCGTCACCTTCCAGCCTTTTTTCATGAGCGGGCCGGAAAACGCGGTCATCCCGCCGGAAAACCTCGGCGGCGTAAAAAACACCGCGCATATCGTCCGCGAAGCCGCGGGAGCGAGCGGCGCCAGGCCTTCTTCGCTGCGCACAAGTGTTACTCCGTCGCGCGCGATGGAGCGGGACACGTCCCGGTAGGTCTGCGAAACCTCCAGCCCGCCGCTCCGTCGCGCCGGTTTGGCGTATTTCTTTTTCAGTGCGGATACGAGGCGGAAGCTTTCCTCTATGCGCGCCGCCGGCAACTCGCCGGACTCGACGGCGCTTCTTACGGCGGCTATCGTCTCGCCGGGATCGCCGGAGCCTATCAGCAAAAGATTCACGCCCGCTTTCAGCGCCCGCACCGCGGCCCGGCTGATGCCGATTTCGCCGGAGGCGGCTTTCATTTCAAGGCTGTCTGAAACCACAACGCCTTTGTAGCCCATCTCGCCGCGCAAAAGTCCGTTCACCACGGCGGTGGAAAAAGTGGCGATATCGCCCGCGTCCAGCGCGGGGTAAACCGCGTGCGCCGTCATTATGACGGGGACGCCTTCGGATATCGCGCGCGCGAAAGGCCGCTCGTGCAGTTCCATATCCTCGCGGGAGAGCGTTATCCGGGGGATTTCCAGGTGGGAATCCAGCCTGGCCGCGCCGTGACCCGGGAAATGCTTCGCCACCGCGGCTATGCCGGCGGCCTGAAATCCGTGCGCCACGGCGGCGCCAAGCCGCGCCGCCTCGTAGGGATTGTCGCCGAAGGCGCGCACGCCTATTATCGGATTGGAGGGCTCGGTGTTGATGTCGAGCACGGGAGCGAAATCCAGGTTGAGCCCGGCCTTTTTGAGCTCCAGTCCGGACAGATAAGCCAGCATGGCGCAGTCTTTTTCGGAGCCCGCCGCGCCAATCATCATGTTGGTCGGCAAATCGGGAAGGCCGAGGGTTTCCGGCGAGAATACCGGGCCGCCCTCGTAATCCGCGGCGGCGAGCAGGGGAAGGCGCAGCGGGCTTTTTGCCGCCGCGCGCTGGAGCGGGGCGATGGCATTGGCGGTTTTTTTCAAATCGAAGCCGCCCCACTGGACGAGCAGTCCGCCTATTGCGCCTCTGGTTATGGCGGGGATGAATCCGGCGGCGTTCGAGACATCGCACGCCGGGATAAGCAACTGGCCTATTTTAAGCTCCAGCGCGGAAAGCGGCTGCGGGGCTTCGGGCGCGGCGGAGTCGTCGGTAGTTTGCGCGCAGGCCGCCGCGCAAAAAAACAGCGCCAGCGCTGCGGCTGAGAGAACTTTCATTGTGAAAGTATAGCCAACTGCGGGCTTATTGGCAAAGCGCTTTGCTCCCCCAACAAAAACCCCGCGCCCTGTGCGGGCGCGGGGTTTTCAAGTTCAGGCAAGGGCCTATTCTTTCGCAAGCACCCACTGTATAAACGCCGGCCATTTGCTGTCTTTTGCAAAGGCGATGTCGTTGTAGCTGCTCCTGAAGGAATACTCGGGGATGTACACGGCCAACCCGTATGAATCGCTGTAATCCGAAGTCACCTTGTTGTTCGGAATAAGCGTGTCCTTCATGTGGCCCATGAGCGCCGCGGCGGAGTCTTTGACCGCCTCGTCGGAACTTGCAGCGGCGATGTTCAACGCGAAGTGGTAGAGGTCCTTGTTGTCGGAATAGGTGTACTTCTGCGTTTTCCTCAGCGCGTCTTTGACGGCAGTCCTGTTGTTTTCCTTCATGATGGCCGAGGCGAAGTCGTTGAGGAGAGTTGCGAATTTTGGCAGCGCGGCGGTGTCCACGTAGGAGAGCGTCGCTTTGCTGGAGTAATGCTCGACATATGTGTCCACGAGGGTCGTCGCCAGGGACGCGGCCGACAGGTCGCCGGATTTGAGGAATTTGTTGAGCCAGGCGTCGTAAGTCCAGCCGTCGCCGCCTTCGGTTTCCTCCGAACCCACGATATAGTCAGCGCGGTCTTTTATCTGCCAGACCACTTCTGCCATCTGCATGAGGCAGGCGTCGGAGCCGTAGACATCCACATGGCCGAGCGCGCCCATCAACTGCCCTAATTGCGGGGTGTTGATGTGGTGGTTGGTTTCGTCGTCGTAGGAAATGCCCTTGAAAATACCGTCGCCATCGCGGGATTTGACCCAGCCCGCGCCGTGGTTCCAGACGACATACATGTAGTGCTTGGCGGGGAACTTGCTCATCGCCCACTGGCCGAATTCGACAGCGTGGTTGTAGTCGCCCATGTCGCACTTGTCAATCACCTGGAGGGCGGCGGAGGCGCTGCTCAGGTCGGTATCCTTCTGGACGAGGAAGCGGCGGCAGCCGGTCCAGTCGCCGTTGCTGGTGTCGTAGCCTTTTATACGGCCCATTTCCACGACAAGGTTGATTTTGTCGCTGCCGGCAACCTTTTTCATCTGGTCGAAATTAAAGATGCCGAATTGCTCCAGATTGTTCTTGCCGTTGATGAAGACCATGATGGTCCACTCTTTGGGCGCGCCTTCAAGGCCGTCTTTCGCGTCTTTAGCGACTGCGGTTTTGGCGGGAGCGGGCACGGCGGCAGGAACCTCTATCGAGGAAACTGCGGGGGAACCGGCGATGTCTTTCGCGCTCAGGCCGGACTTTTCAAAGTCCGCCTTCACTTCGGCCATTGCGCCGGCGGAAACGAACGCGAGCGACATGGCTGCCATGATGAGTTTTTTCAACATGTTATGCTGTATCCTCCGTGTTTATTGCGGCTGCCCCGGGTGCGCAGGTTTTGCGTTCCGCTGCGTCCCGGGGTGCCATAAGACCTATCCGTATGATACCATAGGGCCCATGCGGCACATGGGTCTTTAGGCCCTATCTCATTGCCCTTTAGACCTATATGCAAAGGGACCAAAGGACCTATATTAGACTTGCCGGCGTTGCTAATTACATAGATATAAGATATAATGCTGACGAGGAGGGACACTATGAAATGTCCAAAATGCTCGTCAATCAAACACGTCAAGGCGGGAATGGTAAGGCTGACCAAAAACGGCGAA
>JAQTYB010000060.1 GCA_028688475.1 Elusimicrobiales bacterium | reverse complement strand
GAAGGTGGCGCTGGTGGCGTGCATGAGGAAACTGCTGACGATATTAAACGCCATGCTCAGAAACGGCAGTTACTGGTGTGAGCAAGCGGCGACAGGTTCAAAACTTTCGCCATCAGCATGAACACAGGCGAGCAGGACTGTTGCCTGTAAGCCGAAGACCGCGAAGTGTCAGGGGCAAAAGCGGCGCTTGCAGCAGAATACGGAGATTGTGAACAGGCTCTCATACCTCTGTTGCGCCCACCCGGCAAATCACGGCGACCTTGCCGCCGCGTCCTGGCAGCATTCCGTCGCGGATTTCCGCGCGCGGCAGTTTTGAGATATCCATTCCTGCGAGAGTGTCGGACAGAGTTGACAGTTGGAATCCCGCCTGCCGCCAGCGCTTGAGCAACTCGCCGAAAAAACCCAGATACGCCAGGCCTTCCGCCTCGCTGTGCAGCGTATAAACGTTCAGCCGGCCTTTTTGCGGCGCTTTGGCCAGGTATTCCAGAGCGCCGGCGGCGTTCATGCCGTCCCAGGCCAGTATCTCGTCGAGCGTGGGCAGCGTGGTAGGAATTTCGGGAAACGGCGCGCTCGTCCCAAGCAGCGAAGGCAGTGCCATAGCCGTGCCGCGCGCCAGCGAGACGTATTTCCACGGATATTTCGCCAGCTCGTCGAGCGCCTTGCGGTTTATCTTCCACGCCGGCGCGGCGAACGCCGCGGGCTGCTCGCCGGTTATCCGCTTGTGCGCGGCCACGGCCTGCCCCAGTTCGCACATGATTTCAACGGGGCTCATGGCGTCCAGGTCATCCTGCCAGCGCACATGGCTCCAGGCGTGGACTCCGGTTTCATGCCCCTCGCCGCAGGTGCGCAGCACCAGTTCCGGCAGGGCCGATGCCACCAGCGGCGCGGGCAGCAGCGTGCCGTAGAGCATCGTCTTGAAACCGTAAAGCCTGGCCGCGTTGGAGCGGAACATCTTTTTCAGGAAACCCTTTCTGGTGAAAACGCGCTTTACCGCCTTGCCGGACTCGTCGGGGCCGTAGCTGAAAAATACGGACGCCCGCGCGCCGCGCGCCTTGAGCAACTCCAGCAGGCGCGGCAACCCTTCCTCCATTCCCCGCCGGGTGTCTATATCAAGCTTTAACGCTATCATGCGACTTCGGCGTTGTCCTCCAGGTCGGTCTCGGACATGCTTTCGTGGTAGATTTTGAGGTAGTGGTCCACCGTCATGGCGATGGCGTCGTCGAAGCTGACTTTCGGCTCCCAGCCGAGGATGTGTTTTGCCTTGTGCACGGCGGGTTTGCGGCGCAGCATATCCTGGTAATCCTTGCCGTAATAAGTCTCCTCTGAAACTTCCTCTATGCGCGGCGCGGGAAGGTTTTTGGGTTTCATCGGGTGCGCGTTGTAATGACGGATAAGAGTTTCGGCCAGCTCGCGGATGGACAGGTCCGCTTCGGGGTTCCCGAAGTTGAATATCTCTCCGATATGGTCGGTCCCCTTGTGCGAGAGTATCGCCATGAGGCCGTCCACGCCGTCGGAGATATAGGTGAAGCAGCGCCGCTGCCCGCCGCCGTTTACGATATGCAGCGGCTTGCCGGTGAGGATGTTCCACATAAACTGAGTCAGCACGCGCGACGAGCCTTCCTTTGCGGCGTTGAGGCTGTCAAGCCCCGGCCCTATCCAGTTGAACGGGCGGAATATGGTGAATTTGAGCCCCGCCTTCTGCCCGTAACCCCAGATGACGCGGTCCAGCAATTGCTTTGACACGCTGTAAATCCAGCGCTGGTTGCGTATGGGGCCAAGCACGATGTTGGACTTGTCCTCGTCGAATTCCTCATCCGCGCACATGCCGTAGATTTCGGAAGTGGAGGGGAAAATCAGATGCTTTTTGTAATTCACGCAGTGGCGCACCACCTTGAGGTTCTCCTCGAAATCCAGCTCGAAAACGCGCACCGGCTCTTTCATGTAAAGCTTCGGCGTGGCTATGGCCACCAGCGGCAGGATGGCGTCGCACTTTTTGACGTGCAGCTCTATCCACTCGCGGTTGACCGAAATATCGCCCTCGGAGAAATGGAAGCGCTTGTTGTCCAGCAGCGGTTTCACGCGGTCGGAGGACAGGTCCATGCCGTATACTTCCCAGTTGGTTGTGTCGAGAATTCTTCGCGTCAGGTGGTGTCCGATGAAGCCGTTTACGCCGAGTATTAGCACTTTCATGATTTTCTCCTGTCTGTAATTTTAGAGTTTTTGTCCAACCTGTTTCCTGAAACAAAACCGGCTGCGGAAAGTTCCATTTCGCCCTCATGCTGGAGCCGCAGCAGGTCCAGCGCCGTGCCGTTTCCGGCGGCGACGGCGAGCGGATTGAGGCTGATTATCGTTCCCGGCGCGCCGCCGTCCAGCTTGCGCGGATTGGCGGTTTTCCAGACGAAAAGTTTCCCCGCGCCTGTGTCGCAGAACGCGCCCGGATAGGGATGCGCCACCGCGCGCACAAGATTATGTATTTTTTGCGCGGGCCAGTCCCAGCCGAATTTGCCGTCGTCGGGACGCCTGACGCCGAATTTGGTGGCCTGAGAGTCGTCCTGCGCCGTCCGCGGATAGTTCCCGGCCTCTATCGCCGGCAGGACCGAAGCGAGGAGCGCCGGCGCGGCGGCGGCCATTTTTTTGTAGAGCGCGGCGATATCGTCGTCGGGAGCCATCGGTATTTTCGCCTGCGCCACTATGGCTCCCGCGTCGGCGCGGCGCGCCATTTCGTGCAGCGTCACGCCGGTATGCGGCTCGCCGTTGACCAGCGCCCAGTTCGCCGGGCAGCGTCCGCGGTATTTGGGCAGATACGAGGGATGGAGGTTGAACGCGCCTTTTTTCGCGCAGGACAGTATTTCCATCGCTATCATCCGCCGGAACATGAAGGAAAAAATCGCATCAGGTTTGTAGCTTTCGACGATTGTTTTCCAATCGGGGCCTTTTACTTCATCGGTTTCGTAAACCGGTATCTCATGTTCCCGCGCGATGGCTGCGGCGGAGCGGAACCAGATTTCCTCGCCCGGGTCGTCGGCGTGCGTAATCAGCGCGGCTACGCTCACGCCGCGCCTCAGGAGTTCCTCAAGGCACACGCAGCCTATTTCCTGATAGGCGAATACCACCGCTCTCATTTTATTTAGTCCCGCCGTGAACTCCGCGCACCACGAATCTCGGCCTGCGCCGCACTTCCTGGTAGATGCGCCCGATATATTCGCCCAGCACGCCCAGCGCGAAGATTTGCAGGCCGATGAAAAAAAACAAAATCGCGAACAGCGTGAACACGCCCTGCGCTTCAGGTCCCACCACAAGGCGGCGGATGAACAAAAACACCGCGAAAGCCAGCCCGAAAATAGCCACCGTGATGCCGGCGAGGCCCACCGCCTGGATGGGCAGCAGCGAAAACCCGGTCATTAAATCGAAATTGAGCCGCAGCAGCTTCACGAGGTTGTATTTGGACTCGCCGCGCGTGCGGGCCGCGTGCTCCACGGGAATTTCCGTCACTCTGCGCGCGAAACTGTTTGCCAGCGCGGGGATGTAGGTGTTTACCTCGGGGCACTTGACAACTTCGTCCACCACTTCGCGGCTGTAGGCGCGCAGCATGCAGCCGTAATCCTTGAGCGCGACGCCGAACAATTGCGCGCTTAACGAATTGAGAACACGCGAAGGCATTTTGCGGAAAACGCTGTCGTCGCGGTCCCTGCGCCAGCCGCCGACGGTGTCGTAGCCTTCGGCCATCCTGGCGACCAGCTTCGGGATTTCCTCCGGCGGGTTCTGCAAATCGGCGTCCAGAGTCACCACCACCTCGCCGCGCGACTGGGCAAACCCCGCCATCACGGCGGCGTGCTGCCCGAAATTGCGGGTGAATTCCACGACCACGACGCGCGGGTCTTTTGCCGCGAAATCTTTCAGCAGGGAAAGCGACGCGTCGCGGCTGCCGTCGTCCACGAAAACGATTTCGTATGAAAACCCCGCGCCTTCCAGCGTTTTTGTGAGGCGGGACACCAACTCGTCAAGATTTTTTTCCTCGTTGAAAACGGGGATTACCGCGGAAACTTTTACGCTCATTTTATTTCCCTCTGCCACGGTTTGTTCGACAGCGCCACCAGCTTGCCCGGCGGCGGCTTGTCTGGATAGAGCCTGACGTTCGTTATCTGGTCCAGCCGCGCCAAATCGCGCGCCTTCATCACCAGAAATACCCTCGTGTCCGACGCCAGCCAGCCGGAGACGGTTTTTTCGTCGGGAAAATACTCCCGCTTTTGCGGTTCCAGCCCCGCGCCGAATTCCAATTCGCCGGGGTCGCCGGCCACGCGCACGCGCTGTCCGCTGTAATAGCCGAGGCTCTGAAAATTGCGCTCGTAATCCGCGTTCCAGGCCACGATTTTGTCGCCGGGCTTGAACTCGCGCATTATCAGCCGCGCCATTTCCTTGCGCGAGAGCGCGCCGTCGAATTCCGCCGCCGCAAGATAGACCGCCGCGTTGAAAACAACCGCGCCGCAAAGCGCGCTCGCGAACACGAGCGGCAGGCTGCCCCGCCGCGCGAAATAAACCGCCAGCGCGGACGCCGCCGCCAGCGCGGACACGGGATACCACCATTGTATCGAAAATCCGGGGCCGAGATACTGCGTATAGCCTGGGACGACGACCAGCGCCGCCGCCACGACCGCGTTCAGCGCGGCATATGCGACCGCGAAGGAAACCGGCGTTGCGCCTTCCGCCCATTTTTTATCGAACCAGCGCGCGGTCAGCATGGCCAGCGGCGGCAGCACGGGCAGGATATACGGCGGGCGCTTGGAGCCGGAAACCGAGAAGAACGCTACTATAACAACCGCCCACAATCCCAAAAACAGCGCGTGGCGGCGTTCCGGCCCGCCGGAGCGGATTTCCTTCCACGCCGAGCCCAGCGCGGCGGGCACGGCGGGCAGCCACGGGTAAAGCATACCCGCCAGCACCGGCAGGAAATACCAGAACTCGCCCCTGCGTCCGTGCACGGTGGAGGTGTAGCGTTCAAGATGTTCGTGTATGAAGAAAAAATGGAAGAACTCTTTCTCGCGCAGGCTTATGGCAATGAACCACGGCGCCGCGACCGCCAGCGCAAGCGGCACGCCGGTAAACGGGTAAAGCCCGCCGATTCTGCGCCAGCCGCCGCCAATAACCAGATACGGCGCGAAAATCAGCAGCGCCAGCGCGAACGCCGCCGGGCCTTTCACCAGACAGGCCAGTCCGAGCAGAACGTAACCGGCGTGGGCCGCCAGTTTCGGATGGCTTGTCAGCCGCTCAAATGCGAGGTAAATCAATCCCGCGCCGGACAGCAGCAGGCAGGTGAACAGCATGTCCAGTTCCGGTATCTGCGACCACGCGAAAAACCCCACGGCGGAAAACAGTATGCCCGCCGCCAGCGCCGCCGTCCGCGAACCGTAAAGCCGCGAGGTGAATGCGAAAGCGAACAACACCGCCGCAAATCCCGATAAAGCGGTGAAAAACCTCGCGGCAATTTCGTTAAAACCGCCGATTTTCATCGCGAAGGCGTTGAGCCAGTAGGCCAGCGGCGGTTTCTCAAAATAGCGCGCGCCGTTGAGATGCGGCACCAGCCAGTTGCCGGTCTCCGCCATCTCCCGCGAGATAAGGGCGTAGCGTCCCTCGCCCGGGTCCCAAAGCGCGCGCATTCCCGTAAACGCGAAATACAGCACGGCGCAGAGTGCGAACAAGACAAACGCCGCTCTCCGCGAATCGAGCCATCCGGGAGTAAAATCGTTGTTCATTATGATAATATTCTACTATAAGTGGGCCTGAACCCGCCGCAAACTTGGCGGTAATTTCAAGGCCCCTTGCGGAAAGCAGAAACCGGAGATAAACCATTCGGGTAATTTCCGCCGCTTAACCATGATTGGAGGGTAACGTGCTTAACAAATGGGAAAAAACCGCCCGCGCAGGAATGCTTTTATGCTTGTTCGTGTCTTGTCCGTACGTTCAGGCGGCGGAAACCGCCGCGAAACCTGATGTCGTTGCCGTCGCTCCGCAGCAGAATCCGCCGGTTGCGATAAAAAAAATCAAGTTGTGGGACGGATTGGTTTTAAGAGTGGCTGCCGACGGAAAGACCGCTAAAGCCAATACGCAGGATGTCCGAAAAATCAAGGAGGCGCTGCTTGCCAAAATCGCCGCCGGCGGGATTCCCGTAATGGGACCCGTTATAAAACCGAACCTGCTGGAAGACGCCGCGGGCAGCGGGTTTGCCATAACGATGGACGACGGGGCGATGTATACTTTCTTCATCGGCGTGGCGCGGGATAAAAGCGCCAGTTTTGATTTCGACGAAAATACCCGCCATGCTTCTTTCCTTGAGGCACTGCGTACCCATATTCGCCATGTAACCGAGGATATGGGAGTGTCGAATCCGCCTCAGGCAACCGACCCTCTGCTTGGTTATATCGTAGCCGCTTCGCCCGAATACGAACTGGCTATCATGAAATGGAAAAATGCCGAGGTCAAGACGGAAAAATTTGCGCAAAATAAAAGGGTATACCATGAATCGGGCGTGATGTTCGAGTATCAGGTGATTTGGGAGGACCCTTTCCAGATAGTTAAGTAGTCTTATATCATAAAGCTACAGGGCTGCATTTCAGCCACGAAACACACGAAATTGACACGAAAAATGAGGAGCCTTTTCAATTACAACAGCAGAACTCAGCCGCAGATGAACGCAGATACTCGCAGATAAAGGCAGACAAAAGCGGTTTTGTTTTTAATCTGCGAGTATCTGCGTTCATCTGCGGCTAAAGCTCCGTTGTTTGTGTCGTTTGTTCCTCTTTAGTATTTCGTGTGTTTCGTGGCTCGCATTCATAAAGAAAAGCTGTTTATGGTACAGTAAGAGTAGCTGCAATCGAAGCAGCCTCTCTTCAGGGCAGGGGGACTCCTGTTCTGACTTTTGTTCATAAAATGAATGTATAACCGTTTGAATTGTTATAATCCCTCTGTATGAACGCCACCAAAGTTCTGTGTTTTGCCGCGCTTGCCATGATTATTTGCGGGCCGCTTGCCGCGCAGGAGGCCGCGCCGGTTTGCTCCGGCGATACTGAAAACTGTCTCGCGGCCTATCAGCAGGCGGCGCGGGTTTCCACCGGCACGGTTAAAACCGACGCGCTGGAGGAACTGGCATTCCTTCATTCAGAAAAAGGCGAACCCGCCAAAGCCGCCGATTACTGGGCGCAAGCTTGCGCCGCAAATCCGCAGGACGCTTTTGCCCGGCTTATGCGCGGATGGGCGCTGCTGTCTCTCGGCAAACCCGCCCAGGCCGCGCCGGAGTTCGAGACCGCGCTTTTACTCACCGTCATGCGAAACATCGCAAACGACGCCAGCGTCGGCCTCGGCATGGCCGCTTTCATGCGCGGCGATTACCGCAAGGCGCTGGACGTTTTCCAGGGAGTCTACACGCGCGACCCGTACAGCATCGCGCTGACCGCCTATCTCGCCGCAGAGTCGCTCTATAAAATGAACCGGCTGCCCAGCGCGTTGACCTTCGTCCAGCAATCGCTGTCCCACGACCGGCAGGATATTGCCGCGCAACTCTTGCAGGCGAAAATCCACGAGAAGCTGGACAATCCCATACAAGCCTGGCAGGCCTACGCTCCGCTGCGCGAACTGGACCCGCTGGACGATTACGTTTCGGGACGCATGGAGCGCCTCGCCAAAAATTTCAAGACGGATTCGGCCAACTACCTTTATTACACGCGGCTGGCGTTCCCCATGCCGCGCGCGCCCCGATGGACCCCCTCGCCGGAAATCAGGGTCGGGCTTTATTCCGGCGCCAACGGCAAACCCGCGCTGCTGGCGTCGGTCGAATTGCTTTCTAATTCCAGCTTTACCGTTACGGATGCGCAGTCGGGCGCCGCCGCCGTATATAAACCGGGCAGGAGATGGGTCGCGGCGTGGAACGCGGCGCGCGGCGCCGTTGATATAAAGGACGGTTCCGGCAATCTGGAATATTCCGCGCTGCGCCCCGCCGCGCTGAAATTTTCGCCGGATGGCGCCGGTCTGCTGCTGAAAAACGCCAAAACCGCGGCGCCCGCCGCGCTGGACACGGGAGACCGCGAAATCCGCGGAGCGCTTGCGCTTGTTCCCGCCGAAGGCGGGTTTTATCTGGTCAACGCGCTGCCGGTCGAGGATTTTCTGCCTGGCGCGCTGGCCTTCGCAAAGGAGGCCGCGACCCCGCCCGAGGCGCTCAGGGCGCTGGCGGTCATCCTGCGCACCAAAGCCGCCGCCGCAACCGCTTCCGGCTCCGGCGGGGATTATGATATCTGCGACAGCCGCCTCTGCGTTCCCTATCGCGGAATCAACATGGAATCGCCGGAAACCGCAGCGGCGGCGGACTCCACGCGCGGCGAAATACTCGTGTCCACGCCGTCGGGCGCGGTTTTCGCGGCGGATTTCCACGCCGCCTGCGGCGGCCTCACCCTTTCCGGCGTGAAGGACACGGCAACCCCCCTGCCGGCGTTGACGCGCGCGGAGATTGCGCGCAAAATACTGGCGATTCCATCCCCCGATTTGCTCTGCGCGCCCGCCGACCCGACGGAATGGTCCTCAATAAAATGGGCGGTGTTCCTGGACGCCGCGCCGCTGGAGCGGCGGCTGTCGGCCAACGGCAAATTCGGCAGGTTGAAGAGCATCGAAATCACAAAACGCGACGAGGCGGGCCGGGTTCTCTCCGCGCGCTTTTTGGGCACGGCGCGGGAGGAGCGCGTCGAAGGCTCCGGCGAAGTGATAAGGATACTGTCAGGCGGCGCGCTGCGCTCGCCGCTGTTTGCCATAACGCCGTTTTATTCCGGCTCGAAAATTTCAAGGCTGCTGGTGCGCGGACTCGGCGCCGGCGTCGGCGCGGGACTTTGCCTGCACGGCGCGCAGGCGCTGGCCGAAACCGGTGCGGACTATAAGACGCTGCTGCGCAGGTATTTCCCGCAAGCCTCGCTGTCAGAATGGAAAAAATAAAAGTCTTTCATGTCATAACAAAGCTGGAGTTTGGCGGCGCGCAGGGCAACACGCTATACACCTGCTCCAGGCTCGACAAGGCGCGCTTCGACGTTTCCCTCGTCTGCGGCCCTGGCGGCATGTTGGACGAAAAAGCGCTGGCGGGCGGCTATCCCGTTTATTTCGTGCCGCATCTCGCGCGCGAGATAAACCCCGTCAGGGACGCTGCCGCGCTTTTTCAACTGTACCGGCTTTTCAGAAAACACCGGCCCGATATCGTGCATACGCATTCGTCGAAAGCGGGCATACTCGGCAGAATCGCGGCATGGCTGGCGGGGGTGTGCGTCGTTATCCACACCTTCCACGGTTTCGGCTTCACGCCGGCGCAGAGGCCGCTTGCGCGGAGTGCGTTCATCGCGGCGGAAAAATTCTGCTCGCGTCTGAGCGGCGCGCTGATTTTCGTCTCCCGCGCGAATATGGCCGAAGCCGAAACGCTCGGCTTTTCCCGGAAAGCGTTATGGCGCGTCATAAGAAGCGGCATAAAGCTTTCCGATTATCCGGCGCAAAATTGCGACGCGGCGAAAGTGAAAGCCTCGCTGGAGCTGCCGCCGGACGCGCGGTATGTGATTTGCGTCGGCAATTTCAAGCCGCAGAAAAACCCGCTGGATTTCGTCAGGATGGCGGAGGCCGTCTCGCGCAAAACGCCGGATGTTTTTTTTGTGTACACCGGAGAGGGCGAGTTGAGGCCCGAGGCGGAAAGGCTTGCGCAATCGCTGGGTATTAAGGCAAAATTGCGTTTTCCCGGCTGGCGGACGGACACGCCATGCCTGCTGGCCTGCGCGGAGGCATTCGTTCTGGCTTCGCTGTGGGAAGGGCTGCCGCGCGCGCTGGTGGAGGCGCTCGGGACCGGCCTGCCTTGCGCGGCCTACGGCTGCGACGGCGTGCGCGACTTGCTGCGCGACGGCGAAAACGGTTTTGTCGTCGCCCCCGGCGACGTGAACGGACTTGCGGCGCGAGTCTCCGCGCTGCTGGCGGACAAGGAACTGCGCGCAAAAATCATTGCAGGTGCGCGCGCAACGGATTTGGCGGAGTTCGACATCGCCGGCATGGTGTCCGCGCAGGAAAAACTTTATCTGGAGCTGGTTGATGAGCGTGTATCTCAGCATAGTGCTGCCGGTCTATAACGAAGCGGGCAATCTCGTTGCGCTGTCGGCGGAAATCGCGCGCATGCTCGACGCTCTCGGCAAAACCGCCGAGGTGATACTCGTAGACGACGGCAGCGCGGACGCCTCCTACGCGGTCATAAAAGAAATCGCAGCCAAAGACGCGCGTTTCAGGGGATTGCGTTTCGGGCGCAATTTCGGGCAGACCGCCGCGCTGTCTGCGGGAATAAACGCCTCCTCCGGCGAGTTCATCGCGCTTTTAGACGCCGACGGGCAAAACGACCCGGCGGACATCCCGCGCCTGCTCAAAAAAGCGGACGAGGGCTACGACGTGGTGAGCGGCTGGCGGCGCGACCGCAAGGACGCTTTTTTCACCCGCACGCTGCCCAGCCGGGCCGCCAACTGGCTGATAGGCCGCGTCACCGGCGTGAAAATACACGATTACGGCTGCACGCTCAAAATATACCGGCGGGACTGTCTGGCTTCCTTCAAAATATACGGCGAGATGCATCGTTTCCTCGCGGCGTTCGCGGGCGGCATGGGAGCGCGCATAGCGGAACTGGAGGTGAATCACAGGCCGCGCGTGAGCGGCAAGTCGAAGGTGGGGCTGGAGCGCACCGCCAAGGTGCTGCTGGATTTGGCGACGGTCAAGTTCATGGGCCAGTATCTGTCCAAGCCGATTTATCTTTTCGGCGGCTGGGGGCTGGTATGCGGATTCCTGTCGGCGCTGCTGGCCGCCGTGACGCTTTACAACAAGTTCCACAATCATATTTATGTTAAGGACCAGCCGCTGTTCATCGTGGCGATATTTTTGGGGCTGGTAAGCGTGCAGATGATACTGCTGGGGCTTTTGTCGGAGATAGTGACGCGCATTTATTACGAGATGAACGACCGCCCGCCCTATGTGGTGCGCGAGAAAACGGGCACGGAGAGCCATGTCTGACAGAACGCAGGATAATTACGAAGTCCCCGCCGATTTGCGCTTTTCCACGCGCGATATCGTGGAAATGTGCGGGCTGCGCTGCTCGCGCAAGCTGGACCCCGCCGCATTCAGGGGAATCTACCAGCCGCCGGACCGCCTGACGGAAATTTCGGCGCGGGTGGAATTTTTCGTGGGCAGCGACGAAATACTGGCGCAGGGCGCGGCGTCGGGCAGGGCCGTTCTCCGCTGCCACAACTGCCTGCGCGAGTTCGAGTCCAGTGTCTCGGCGGAATTCGAGGAAACCTTTTCCACGCAGGCCGAATTTATTGATATAATGGAGACAGTGCGGCAGGCGCTCGTCCTTTCGCCGGAAATACGGCAATTGTGCCGGGACGGCTGCAAGGGGCTTTGCTGCGTATGCGGCGCGGACCTCAACAAAGGTTCCTGCGGCTGCGCCAAACCGGAGCGTTCCCCGTTTTCCATACTGAAGCGAAAAGACGGTTGTAAAGAGAATAAAAACCGTAACCCTTGAACTGATAGACAGGAGCAGCAGAAATGCCTAATCCAAAGCGCAGACATACCCGTGCCCGCCGCGACACCCGCCGGGCTCAAAACTGGAAGCTGGCTATTGTTTCCAGCGCCAAATGCCCCAATTGCGGCGCGATACGCAGACCGCATTACATCTGCCCCGCCTGCGGCTACTACAAAGACCGGGTGGTGCTCCCGAAAAAAGAGAAAAAAGCCGCCGCGCCCGCGCAGGCCAAATAGCGCGGTGAACGGCCCGGCGGCATGAGAATAGCCGTAGACGCCCACGGAGGCGATTTCGGCCTGGAACCCAATATCGAAGGCGCGGCTAAAGCCGCGCGCGATTTCGGGCTTGAGGTCGTTTTTGTCGGCGACGCCGACAGGATAAACGCCGCTGTTCAGAAATTCGGGCTGGCGTCGGACCGCAGGCTTTCCGTAATGCCCGCCGCCTGCGTGGCCGGCATGGGCGCCGAGCCGGTGCAGGAACTCAAGGACAAGCCGGACTGCTCCGTGATGGTCTGCGCGGACCTCGTGAAACGGGGCAAGGCGGACGCGCTGGTGTCCGCCGGCAATTCCGGCGCCACCATGGTGGCCGCGTTTCTCAAGCTGGGCAGGATAAAAGGAATTCCCCGCCCCGCGATAGCGGTGCCGCTGCCTACCGCCGCCGGGGTTTGCCTGCTGCTGGACGCGGGGGCCAACGTGGAATGCAAGCCGCTGCATCTGCTGCATTTCGCGGCCATGGGCTCCGTCTACGCGCGCGAGGTGCTGGGGCTGGAAAACCCCTCCGTCGGCGTGCTCAGCGTGGGGGAAGAGGAAAGCAAGGGCAACGCTTTAGTCAAGGAAACGATTCCGCTTTTGAAGCAAAGCGGCCTCAACTATAAGGGCCCCGTCGAAGGGCGGGACATCCCCGCCGGCACGGTGGACGTGGTGGTGTGCGACGGATTCACGGGCAATATCGCGCTCAAGCTCTACGAAGGCGCCGGCAAGGCGGTGGTGCAGATAATCAGGCAGGAAGTGGAAAAACGTCCGCTGGCAAAACTGGGAATGCTGCTGGCCCTGCCCGCGTTCAGGGCGGTCAAAAGCATAATCAATCCCGACCGTTACGGCGGCGCGCCGCTTCTGGGCGTGGACGGCGTGGCTGTCATCAGCCACGGGCGCTCCAATTCCGAGGCGATGCACAACGCGGTGCGCTGCGCCAGGCACACCGTCAAATCCGGCGTGAACGCCAAAATCAGGGCCGAAGCCGCGCGGATAGGCGAAATTTTCAAGAGCCAGACTCAGCAATGACCAAACCATTTTCAGGCAAAACAGCGGTGATAACCGGCGCGGCGCGCGGAATAGGATACGCGATAGCCGACGCTCTCTGCGCGCAGGGCGCCGCCGCGGCGCTGTGCGACGTTGACGAGGCGGCGGCGCGGGAAGCGGCGGCCAAACTCTCCGGGACTCACGGCGTTAAAACTCTCGGCGCGCGGGCGGATGTCTCCAGCGCGCAGGGCTGCGACGATTTCGTGAAAACCGCCGTGGAAACCCTCGGCGGCGGGCCGGATATCCTCGTCAACAACGCCGGCATAGCGCGGGACAATATCGCCGTCCGCATGAGCGAGGCGGACTGGGACGCGGTGCTAGACACCAATTTGAAAGGCGCTTTTCTGATGTCGCGCGCGGCGCTCAAATACATGATGCGCAACCGCGCGGGCAGGATAATAAACATCGCCTCCGTCGTCGGCCAGATGGGCAACGCGGGGCAGGCCAACTACGCCGCCTCAAAAGCGGGGCTCATCGGCCTCACGAAAAGCCTCGCGCGCGAATTCGCCGCGCGCAACGTGCTGGTCAACGCCGTGGCGCCGGGTTTCGTGGAAACGCGCATGACCGAAGCGCTCTCCGGCGACGCCAGGACTAAAGTGCTGGCCATGATACCGCTGGCGCGCTTCGCGCGCGCGGAGGACATCGCCGCCGCCGTAACGTTTCTGGCGGGCCCGGACGCGTCTTACATAACCGGACAGGTAATCGCCGTCAACGGCGGGCTTTATATTTGAGTGAGCAACATATAACAGCAGAATCAGGAGGAAGCCATGGCAGTCGAGAAAGTCGAGGAAAGGATAAAGAACATCATCGTCGAGCAGCTCGGCGTGGACCCCGCGGAAGTCAAGCCGGAGGCCCAGTTCGTCAACGATTTGGGCGCGGACTCCCTTGACACCGTCGAGCTCATCATGGCGCTTGAGGAAGAATTCGACATGGAAATCCCCGACGAGCAGGCCGAAAAGATAAAAACCGTCGGCGAGGCGCTTTCCTATATCTCGGCCAACGCCAAAAAGTAGCGCGCGCCGGCGATGCCCGAACTGGAGGAGAAACTCGGCTATCATTTCAGGGACGGCGGGCTTTTGCGCCTTGCGCTGACCCACCGCTCCTGGGCCGCTGAGCACAAGGGCGCCGGCTACAACGAAAGGCTTGAATTCCTGGGCGACAGCGTGCTTGGCATGGTTGTCGCCCATTATGTCTACAGGGAACTGCCCGATTCGGTGGAGGGCGGGCTGGCCAAGCTCAAATCGCGGCTGGTGTCCAAGCCCGTGCTCGCCGGCTGGGCGCGGGAAATCGGGCTGGGCGAGCATCTGAGCCTCGGCCAGGGCGAGGCGGCCAGCGGCGGCAAAACGCGCGACAGCCTGCTCGCCAACGCGCTGGAGGCCGTAATCGGCGCGCTATATCTGGACGGCGGCTGCGCTCCCGCGCAGCAGTTCATAGACCGCTGGCTCGCCGGGCAGGAGCTCTATCCGCAGGACACGGACTTCAAAAGCGCGCTTCAGGAACTGGCGCAGAAAGCCTGCAAAGTCACCCCGGAATACGAGATAACGCAGACCGTCGGCCCGGACCACGACAAGACGTTCACCATCGCGGTTACGCTCAACCGGCATGCGCTTGGCGAGGGGAAGGGAAAAAGCAGGAAGGAAGCCGAGCAGGCGGCGGCGCAGAACGCGCTGTCGGCCATACGAAAAAGCGGCGGGAAAGTACCGCATTGATCCCGGAGGGATTTTCAGCCAATGATGAACTATTTTCTCACCGAAACCCAGCAGGCGATACGCGAACTCGCCCGCGAAATAGCCCAAAAAAAGATTAAACCCGTCCGCGCGCATTGCGACGAAAAAGAGCAGTTGCCGTGGGAAATCGTCGAGGAATACCGCAAGGCCAACCTGTTCGGCCTGTGGCTGCCGGAGGCGTACGGCGGCA
>JAQTYB010000059.1 GCA_028688475.1 Elusimicrobiales bacterium | reverse complement strand
GCCGCCGCTTCGCCCCGGCCCTGCACCTTGTAGCCGCCGAATTTGAAAACCGACTGCGGCGTGAGCCCCAGGTGTCCCATGACGGGGATGTCCGAGCCGGCAATCGCCGCGATGATATCCTCATGCCCCGATACGCCCTCGAGTTTCACCGCGTGCGCGCCCGCGCGCATCAGTCCGGCCACGCAGTCCATCGCGGCGGGGATGCCGCTGCGAAACGACAGAAACGGCATGTCCGCCACCAAAAATTTGGACGGCGCGCCTTTGGCGACGGCGGCTGTGTGGACCGCCATCATCTCCGGCGTGGCGGCGATGGTGGAAGCGTGTCCGTGCATCACCATGGCGGCGCTGTCGCCCACGAGCACGCAGTCAACCGGAGAGGCGTCCGCTATGCGCGCGAACGTGTAATCGTACGCGGTTATCATCGAAATTTTCCGGCCTTCGCGTTTGCGGCGCGCGAAGTCTGTTATTTTCATGGCGTTTTCTCCTTGTGCCGCGCGGCAAATTGCGCTGCGAAGGCGTTGTATATGCCGGCGAAACTGTCGTTTTCCAGCGCGCGCAGATGTTTGCTGATGGTTTTTTTGTCGCCGCGCGCGAGCGGGCCGGTGAGGTCGCAGGGGCCGGCTATGTTGAGCGCGGCGGCGCGGAAATACATCAGCGCGGTTTTTTTTGGGATGCCGAACGAGGCGGACATTTCCGCGAAAAACTTTTTCCAGAGGATGGCGGAAAAGTTGCCGCTCATCGAACACAGGGCGTGGTAAAACGGCTTTTGCGCCGGATCTATGGCGTAATGCGGGTTTGGCAGGTCCGGGAAAAGCTCGGCGAACGGCGCGCGTCCTTTTTCGGTTATGAACGGTATTTTTTTGTAGAAGGAGAGAGGGTAGGGCTTAGTGCCGAACACCGTCAGCGGGTGCGCGCCGTGGGCCAGCGGGGTGGAAAGCGCGCCGGAGCAATGCACCAACAGGGCACGGCTTCCATCTAAATTTTCGCGGATGAAATTTTCGATGGCGTCATCGCTGATAGCGATAATGACGACGCTGCACTCCGAAAGCGCGGAGCGGGGAAAAATGCGCGCGGTTCTGCCGGACCAGCGTCTGCACGGAAGTTGCAGCAGGTCCAGATAACGCGCAAGGTGAGAAGCCAGTTTTCCGCCGCCCGCGATGCCGTACACGCGGCTGCCTGCGGCTTTGCGTTGTTCGTTCATGCGAAGGTGCCTGTCCGGTCGCGGCTGACCGCGGATCAAGCCCTGTAAACCTAATTATAGCGTATAAAAAACAGCGGATTGGGGCAAGCGCGCGAACAGCGCGCGAACCGTCGTGACTGCGGGCGCATTGAAAGGGAGGAGGGTAATTTATATAGTGAATTATGAGTTGTCATCGTGAAGCAACCGGTTCTGCGGAGGTTTGAATGCGGAAATTATTTGCAATCGGAGCGGCGCTGGCGTTGTGCGGCTGCCAAAGCGCGGGGACTTCTGTCGCGTTCAAGAGCATGAAAAGCTCATTGAGCGAGGATTCTGCGATAGGTATGTCCCGTTCGATGAAGGGCTACGAGCTTTACAGCTGGAAGGCCGGCGAGGAGTGGAAGTTTGCCCTGCTTGAAGGTACGAACCGCCTCAAAACCTACGGCGAGATAACTGCGTCGCCAAACGCCGCCATCGGCGCGGACGGCGCGACTGTCCAGCTTTCCGCGCTGGCCTCCGGCGAGCAGATTTTCTGGAACCTCAGGCGCATTGAAGGCTTCTCGCTGCCGACCGACGAAATAATCGCCAAAATAACCGCCTACTGCCAGAAGCGCGGCCTGCTCCTCGAAATAATCAACTGGTGACTGTTTACTCAGAGCTTGTTTATCTTCGTATTCCGCTGCAAGCGCCGCTTTTTCCTCATAAACCTTATCTGCGAGCAAGTCTATAGTCTCTTTTTCAGAATAAACGCCGCCGCAGCGAGCGCGGTTGCCGCCAGCAGCAGTTCCTTCGCGGGAAGTTTTCGCTGTTGCGTCGGCGGGCGGACAGGTTGTTGCTCCGGCTGCGGGGCCGGTGAAACTGTCGCGGCAGAGGAAGAAACGTGGCGCGCCGTCTCAACCGCCGGAGTCTTTGCCGGTTTTGCCGGCGCAGGGGCGGCGCTTTTCAATCCCGGCAGTACGGGCGCCTGGCAGGAGTCGGAGTTGGCGGAGCAGGAATCCGCGGGCGCGTCGGCGCGCAGGGAGAGTCCGCCGGCGCGGGACGAACCGGCCAGCGCGGCCGGCAGAAACAGGCACAACAGAAGGGGAACCGTTTTTTTCATGTTTTGTCTCCGTGAATTATTATAATATAAATGTCGCCGAATCAATCTGCCTGCAGGGAGGACATGGATGCAATACAAAACTTTAACCGCGGCGGTCTTTTGCGCCGCCGTCGCCTGCGCGGCTTACGCGCGGGAACCCAAAAAAACAGCCGCCCCGTCGGGCGAGGCTAAAAAAATGGCACAATCCGCTAAAACCGAAAACGCGAAACTCAAACCGGGGCTTTACGCAGTCATCACCACGGCCAAAGGAAAGATAACCGCCCTGCTCCGCGAAGACAAGGCGCCGAAAACAGTGGCCAATTTCGCCGGCTTGGCGGAAGGCACGAAGGAGTGGACAGACCCCAAAACGCAGCGGCGCGTGAAAACCCGCTTTTACGACGGGCTCACGTTCATGCGCGTCATTCCGGGTTTCATGATACAGGGCGGCGACCCGCTCAACAATTGCAACGGCGGCCCCGGCTACTCTTTCGAGGACGAGATAACCCCCGAACTGACGTTCAACAAGCCCGGCATTCTCGCCATGGCGAACTCCGGCCCTAACACCAACGGCAGCCAGTTTTTCATCACCGACCGTCCGCGCGGACGGATGACCGAACTGCCGTCATATCTTAACGGCCACTACAGCATTTTCGGCGAAGTGGTCGAAGGCGGGGACGTGGTTTCGGCCATAGCCGACACTCCCGCGAATGAAAGCGATATCGCGCTAAATCCCGTTGTCATGACAAAGGTTGAAATACTGCGCGTGTCCAAGTCCGGCGGGCCCGCCGACAAGACCACGACCGCGAAGGCCGCGGCGGCGAAGTAAGAGCTTATTTGCGAATAAGCTCTAAGTTTTACCACGGTGAATTGCCGGTCCCCGCGATAGCCGCGGGGGCCGGCGGTTTTTTTATCGCCTCCGCCGGACCAAAGGACCTATTCAGGCATAGGTCCAAATACTTTTTTAAATTGGGAAATTAAACGGCATACTGCGATGAGAGCGGTTTACCCGCTGTTCTGAGTGTAAAATAAAAAAGGCGCGTGGTTGCGCGCCTTTTTTATTTTACTGGGCTTGGCGCAATTAGCTAGTATATTTTTAGGAAGACCCGTAGGCCGTTGTTCTTCTTACTTTGATAATCCATCGGACCACTATTTCGGCATGAAAAACAGCGCCTTGAAATTACGGTTTTTTTCTTCACCGTCCGCTGAAACGTTGTCGGTATTCCTGTCGGCGCTGGCGCTGCGGCTGATATTCGTATTCCAGTGGTCTCATCTTCCGTATTATTCCAATCTGCTGGCGGACGCGCAGGTGCATCAGCAGTGGGCGCTGGAAATACTGGGGGGGCAGTTCGCGCGCCATGCGGCTTTTTATCAGTCGCCGTTTTACCCGTATCTGCTGGCGCTGGTTTATAAAATTTTCGGGACGTCGCCGATGCCCATGCTCATCATCCAGGCGTTCGCCTCGGCGCTGGCGTGCGTTGCCGTGGCGCGGCTGGCGGCGCGGTGTTTCGACGAAAAAGCCGGTTTAACCGCGGGACTTATTGCCGCGTTATATTCGCCGTTCGTGCTCTACAGCGCATTGCTGCTTAAAGAAACATGGGCGGTGCTGGGCTTCGCCCTGTTTTGCCTGGCCGCCGTGAGAGCGCTGGATTCCGGCAAATGGACGGACGCTTTTTTGTGCGGCCTAGCCGGCGGCTGGACGGCGCTGTCGCGCGGAAACGCGCTTTTGCTGCTGCCGGTGCTGCCTGCGTTCTGGTTGTTGCGGCGGGGGGGGAATATCCGCCCAAAAGTTCTGATTCCGGTTTTCGCGCTGGGCGCGCTGCTGCCCATATTGCCGGTTACGCTGCATAACTACAGGGCCAGCCGCGATTTCGTGCCGGTCAACTATACCGGCGGGTTTGTGTTTTATCTCGGCAACAACGGGAAAGCCGTCGGCGCGATGGATTATCCGTCCGGCATTTCCTCCAACGCGCGCGAAGAGGAAAAACAGGCCGCGGCCCTCGCCGAAGCGGAGGCGGGTCGCCCGCTCAAGCCGTCTGAAATATCGTCTTTCTGGTTCAAAAAGGGGCTGCGTTTCATAGCCGCCCATCCGCTGGACTGGTTTAAGCTCACCATAAGAAAAACATACTTTTTCCTGAATTGCTACGAGCCGCCGGACGAATATAACATAGACTTCATCCGCCGCAATTTCCTGACGGCGCTGAAATTTCCGCTGCCCGCTTTCGGTTTCGTCGGGGCATTGGGAATCATGGGACTATTCCTGTTTTTGAGGCGCAATGACAAGACGCTGCTGCTGGGAGTTTTCACGGCGCTTTACGCGGCGTCGGTCATCGCCACCACGATTTCGGACCGCTACCGGCTGCCGGCGGCGGTTTTTCTGGCGGTATTCGCCGGAGGTTTCATCGCCCGGCTGACGGAGCGCGGATTCTACAGGGAACTCAAACTGATGCATGTGAGGTTTTTGTCGTCGCTGCCGGTCGCGGCGCTCTGCCTGCTGCCTTCGCCCCTGGACAAGGTTTCGCTGGAAGCCCAGGGCTGGTCGCAATTGGTTTCCATGCACTATCACGACGGAGAATACAGCAAGGCGCTTTACGCGCTCGACAGGGCTTTCGAGGCGGACCCCGCTCACGTCCACGCGGAAGCGATACTTAAAGGCGCGATGGCGGTGGGCGGAAAATTCGGCAACGCGCCTTTGGCGGCTAAGCTTTATGATAAAGGCATGGCGTTATATCCCGATAACGCGCTGTTCTACGCCGGCAAGGGCGCGCTGCTGTCAGATAACGGCAGATATAAGGAAGCGATAGCGCTGTTTGAAACCGCCGTGAGACTCAAGCCCGACTTCACGGAAGTGTACCGCAACCTGTTTTTCGCGTGCGTTTACGCCGGAGAGCGCAAACCGGCGCTGGAATACGGCAAAAAAGCGCTCGCGCTGGACCCGTCGGCGTCGGACATACGCGCCAAACTCAAGCAGTTGAATCATTCGCCGCGCCCGCGCCGGCACGTCCACCGGCGCAAACACAGGCATGTCAGAGGATAATTTTAATTTTTGTAACCGGCGGCTTTCGTCATTCGTATTCATTCATGGTGAACGAAAAAGATTACCAATTGGTCCAGCGCTGCCTTCAGGGCGACGAATCGGCTTTTGAGGAGCTTCTGAACGCCAACAAAAACCAGATTTTCACTTTCATCCTCCGCATGGCGCAAAACGCCGAAGACGCCGAGGACATCACGCAGGACGCTTTCGTAAAAGCTTTCCGCAAGCTGGGTTCCTATAATCCCGAGTATCCCTTTATAACCTGGCTTTTCAGAATCGCGCACAACACCTGCGTGGATTTCCTGCGCGCGAAAAAACCGCAATCCGTTTCGCTTGACGACGCCGATTCGCCGCTGGATGTGCCGGAGGATGGTCCCACCGTGGAGGAAAATGTCGCCTTCGCGTTCCAGACCGAGGAGGCCGAGCGGCTGCTGGCTTCGCTGCCGCCGCTATACCGCGAAGCGCTGCTTTTGCAGTACCGCGAGGACTTAAACTGCGCCGACATAGCCGGCATCTTGCAGATTCCCGAAGGCACGGTGAAGGTGCGGCTGTTCAGGGCGAAGGCGGCGATGAAGGCCAAACTGGAAAGGCTGGAAAGATTCGCAAAAAGGTGAAACTTTTTCAGGAGTGCAACCGTATTAAGCTATAAGCGGAGAAAATATGAACTGCGACAAAACGGATTTGGCGATAAAAGCGATGATGAAGGCGCTGCCCGAACACGCGCCGTCCGCCGTTTTCAACGCAAAGGTGCTGATGGCGCTGGGTTTCTCTCCCAAGCCCTCGCCGCTGCAACGCTGGCTGACGGCGGCGGCGGAAACCGCCGCCGTCATCACGGCGGGAGCGCTGGCGCTGGCCGCCTTCGCGGCGTCCGCTTTAATTGCCGCCAACATGCACGGCCTGCTGCATTTTGTTTTCGCGCCCCGGGCGGCTTTGCCGCAAATAAAACTCTGCCTGTTGAAGCTCTGGCTGGCGTCGCTGCAAATTCCGGCGGCGTTGGGCGCGCTCAAAAGCCTGGCGCTGTTGTTGCCGGATTCGTTTTTACCGCAGTTGGCGGTCTCAACCGTGCTGGCCGGTTTCGTGATACTGGCCGTTTCAAAAAATACGCATGGACTTTCAGGAGGAAGGATATGAAAATGAAGATGATTGCTGCGCCCGCGGCGCTGGCCTGCCTTGCGCTGTGCGGTTTCGCGCAGCAGAGCAGCGCAAGGCACATTAACGTTGGCTACACCCGCGACAAGGTCAGCCACATGGACGTAACCGTGCCGCAGGGGCAGACGTTCAAAGAGGATATTGTAACCGACAAGTCCGTCACGATAGACGGCGTGCTGGAGGGCGACTGCACCTCGCTTGGCGGGCCGGTTATCGTGAACGGCAGGATGAGGGGCAACGCGCTTTCGATGGGCGGGCCTGTCAGAGTCAGCGGGTTGGTGGACGGGGATGTCGCCTCGATGGGCGGCCCCGTCGAAATAAGCGGCGAGGTCACCGGCGATATCGCCTCGCTGGGCGGCAATATCACGCTGCTGTCAACCGCCACTGTCGGAGGGGATATCGCTTCGCTGGGCGGACGCATAGAAAAGGGCGGCGGCGTCATGCTCAAAGGCAAGGTTTCCGACATGGATTTGCGGCTTTTGCGCCGGATGTTGCCCGGATTTACGCACGGACGCTGGCATTCCGACGGGGTCCCGTTTACCGGCGCCATGCTGCTGGGACTGATGATGTTTTCCGTGCTGGCGGCGGGACTGCTGGTTGTGGTTTTGCCCGCCGTGTTTTTTCCTAAAAACGTCGAAACAGCCGCGTGCGCCATTTCCGCCGATTTCTGGAAAGCCGCCGGCGTCGGCACGCTTGTGGTGCTGGGCATATTTCCCGGATTGCTGGGCCTGCTGATTTCCATAATCGGCATCCCGCTGGTGCCGCTGGCGCTGTTGCTGCTGGCCTGCGCGGGCGCGCTGGGAGTGTGCGCTTTCAGTTCGCTGCTTTGCGACAGGTTCTTTGCGGGAATAAAGAGGCGCGGGCCGCAGTCCCTCGCCGCGAAAGTGTGCGTCGGCTATCTGCTTGTGGCGGCTATGATGCAATTCGGACGGCTGCTGCCTTTAATCGGCTGGATACTCTTACTCGCGGGTTTCGCAGTGGCGGCGTTCGGCTTGCTGGTCGGCCTGGGTTCGGCTTTCATAACGCGCATGGGAACCGGAAGGGCGGCGGTATGCGCTCCGGTTTCCGCCGCGGCTCCCGCACACGCCGCCGCCGCGCCGTTGCAACCGATACCTGCCGCGCCTCCAGTTCCCGAACAGAAACGACAACAGCCGCCCGAGGACTGGATGCAGGAATAAAGAAAACAGACTCTCCATGCGGGGGGGACGGGTTGAACCGTCCCCCCCGCATTTTTTACGGCAAATGCATTTTTGTTATTGCCCGGGATTTATCGGCGCGCCGTTCGCGTCGGGCTGCTGGGCGGGCTGCACCGTCGGCATTTTGACGGGCGCGGCGGCGGGCTGGGTGGATTGCTGCACCGCGACGGCGATGCCGCTTTGCGCCGCGGGCTCTGCGGTTTTAGCGAGTTTTTTCGCGGCTTTTTTCCGTTTGGCTTTTTTCGCTTTTGAGGCGTGTTTTTTCTCTTTGGGAATGCCGGGGGCGTTTTTGCCTTCGAGCAGCCGGATTTCCTCGGCGGTGGCTTTCCGCGTCGGCGCGGCGGAGAGTCCGCCCGTTTTCGCCGCTGCGGCGCCGGACGGCTCCTGCATGGCTGATGGTCCGGTTTCGGCCTGCGCCTGGGCGGCCAGCGCTTCGGGGGGCAGGTTTTTCGACAAAACGGGCGCTTTGGGTTTGGCTTTGCTTTTTTTGTTCTTTTTTGTCTTTTTCGGTTTGGCCGGTTTGGTTTTGGGTTTGGGGGTGACAGGCGCGCCGGATTTGCCGTCAAAATGGTAGACGGGGGTTACGGGTCCCGTATCGGACTGCTTGAAAAAATACTCGGAAGGAACTTTGGGCTGAGCCGGTTCTTTCGGCTTGTTTTTTTTGCTTTTCTTGGATTTGCTCTTCTTTTTCGGGGCGGGGGCGGGCGCGTCCGCCGGTGCGGCGTTCTCCGAGACGGCGGCATCGTCCTGAGCGCAAACCGGCGGCGGCGAAAAAGGCGCCGCGACCGCCAGGCACAGAATGCAGAGGGCAGCGAGTTTCATGCGCTTTTCTCGAACGCGGAGACGATATTTTCCAGCAGGCAGGCCAGCGTGACGGGGCCCACGCCGCCGGGAACGGGGGAAATAGCGGAGGCGGTTTCCCGCGCGGCGTCATAATCCACGTCGCCGCAGAAAACGCCGTTTTCATCGGAGTTCGTGCCCACGTCCACGACGACAGCGCCGGGCCTGAGCATGTCCGCCTTCACCCAGCGCGCCTTGCCGACCGCGCTGACGACCAGTTCGCAGCCGGACAGCGTTTTTGCGATATCCGCGGTTTTTGAGTGAGCCAGCGTGACAGTGGCGTCCAGGCAGGAGAGCATGTGCGCCAGCGGCCTGCCCACGGTCGAGGAGCGGCCCAGCACGGCGGCGTTCCTGCCCGACGGGTTTATTCCGTGGCGGCGCAGCAGCCGTATCACCGCCCAGGCGGTGCAGGGCATGAAAAACCCGCCCGCTTCCAGCTCAGCAGGAGTTTTGCACAGGAACAACCGGCCCATGCCGGAAACCGAGGCGCCGTCAATGTCTTTTTTGGGGTCGAGGTGCTCCCATATCGCGGCGTCCGACAACTGGCGAGGCAGCGGGCGAGGCACGAGTATGGCATCCACGCTTTTTTCAGAGCCGAGTTGGCGCAGCAGTTTTATGAAATCGGACGGAGTTGTGTCTTTCGCTATTTCGTGCGCGCGCGCCGCGATGCCGGTTTTTTCGCAGGCTTTCAGCTCTTTTTTCAGATAAACGTCCGAAGCGTAATCGCCGGGGCAATGCACAGCCGCCAACAACGGTTTGCGGCCAAGCCGGGACTGCGCGGCGGCTATCCGCGCGGGCAGTGAGCAGCGTATTTCGGCGGCGAGAGTTTTGCCTTCAAGGATTTTTGGAATCATTTTGCGCAATCCGTCGAACAGTATTCTACAAAAAAACCGGCCTTCGCTATGAAGGCCGGTTTTTTTGAATCAGTTGGCGCCTTGTTCAGGCGTTGACCATTTTCGCGCGGGAAACATCGCCTTTCTTGTCGAGATAATAAAGGTAGCCTTTATCTTTCTTGACACCGCACTTTAGCACTTTCTGGGGCTTGCCGCCCTTTTTGCCGCCTCTCGCCATCTTGGCGCGCGATATGTCGCCGTCTTTGTCGATGTAGTAGAGGAAGCCGTCTTCACGTTTTACGCCTGCTTTTAGAACTTTTTCTGCCATTCTAGTGTCCCTCCTGGATTGGCTGATATGAGAAGCTTAATATATTCCAGACGGCTTGGCAAGCGTTTTTTTTCTGGATTTTTTTTCCGGATGTTTTTTCTGGATTTTTTCCGGGCCCGAAGCGCGCGGCTTATTTTGTAGAATAATTCAGACGCGGGGTTTGTGGCACATTCCGGAACGGCTCTTTCAACTTATGGGCAAACGCAGGCAGGCGCGCGAATATTGTCTTCAGATTCTCTATCTCTCCGACACCGGCGGCATGGCGGGCGAAGAGCTCGCCCGCGCGTTTTCAGACCGCGCCGCCGAGCTCGACGAGGAAACCCGCCTGTTCGGCGGCGCGATGTCCGAGGGCACGCTGGCCGCCCGGCCCGAGCTCGACGGCATCATCGAAAAGTTCGCCGTCAACTGGCGCATAGGCCGCATGCCGTCGGTGGACCGCTGCATACTGCTCATGGCGGTCTACGAGCTGGTTAAAAACCCGCAGACGCCGCCGCTGGCCGTAATAGACGAGGCCATCCAGCTGGCAAAACGCTTTCCACCGAAAATTCCGGCGCGTTCGTAAACGGCATTCTTGACAAAATCCGCCTCAGCCTCGCTCCCGCGTCCGCCCAGCCGCCCGCGCCAGCGCCATGACCCCCGCACAGGAAATAGAAAAACTGCGCGCGCAGCTGCGCCGCCACGACTATCTTTACTTCATCGCCGACAATCCCGAAATCTCCGACGCGGATTATGACGCTCTCATGCGCCGCCTGCGCGAGCTGGAAGCGAAGCACCCCGGGCTTATAACGCCGGATTCCCCGTCTCAGCGCGTCGGCGGCGAGCCGTCGCGCGATTTCGCCCCCGTTCCGCACGAAGTGCCCATGCTCTCGCTGGACAACTCCTATTCCGAGGCGGAAATCCGCCTCTGGCACGAGCGCGTAAAAAAAGGACTCGGCGGCGAAGCGCCGACGCTGGTGATAGAGGCCAAAATAGACGGCCTTTCCTGCTCGCTCATTTACGAAAACGGCGAACTGCGCACCGCCGCCACGCGCGGCGACGGCTCCACCGGAGAGGATGTCACCGCCAACGCCCGCGCCATACGCTCCATCCCGTTGAAACTGCTGGGCGGCGCGCCCGAACTGGTTGAAATTCGCGGCGAGGTTTTCATGGACCGCGCGGATTTCGACAAGCTCAACGAAACGCAAAAATCCCTCGGCGAAGAGCCTTTCGCCAACCCGCGCAACGCGGCGGCGGGCTCGCTGCGCCAGAAAGACCCGCGCGTCACCGCCGGGCGCGGCCTCAAATTTTTCGCGCATTCCTACGGGCGCATCCGCGGGCTGGCGGAGCCGCAGTCCCACTGGCAATTCCTGCGGCAATGCGAGGAGTGGGGCCTCATGGTGTCAAAGGTGCGCGCCCGACTCGGCACCATAGACGAAGTGGTAGCTTTCTACAACAAGCACGAACAAAAGCGTGGCGCGCTGCCCTACGATATAGACGGGCTGGTGGTGAAGGTGGACGAACTGCGCAAGCAGCGCATTCTGGGTTACACCGCCAAAAGCCCGCGCTGGGCGATAGCGTTCAAGTATCCGGCGCAGCAGGCCGTGACCGTTTTGAAAAACGTAATCTTCTCCGTCGGACGCACCGGCGTCATCACGCCGGTGGCGGAACTGGAGCCGGTGCCCTGCGCGGGCGTGGTCATTTCCAGCGCGACGCTGCACAATTTCGACGAGGTGGCCCGTCTCGGCGTCAAAATCGGAGATAAAGTGGTAATCGAGCGCGCGGGCGAGGTCATCCCGAAGGTGATAAAAGCCGTCACGACTTCGCGCACGGGTGATGAACGGGAGATAATACCCCCCTCCCGCTGTCCGGCCTGCGACGCAAAATTGCATAAAGAGGAAGGCGAGGTGGCGCTGCGCTGCATCAATCCGGCCTGCCCCGCGCAGGCGAGGGAGCGGCTGCTGCATTTCGCCTCGCGCGACGCGATGGACATAGACGGCCTCGGCGACGCGGTGGTGGATTATCTGCTTGAGAAAGAGCTTATAAAGGACGCCGCCGATATCTACTCGCTCACGAAAGAAAAAATCCGCACGCCGGACAAGCCAAAGCAGAAAAAATCCGGCGATTCGTTTGAAAAAACAGAAACGGAAGCGGAGATGAAACGCGGGCTTTCCATAAAGGATAAAAAAGCCGATAATTTGCTGGCCGCGATAGACAAAAGCCGCAAGCGTCCGCTTTCCCGCCTTATTTTCGCGCTCGGCCCCCGGCATGTTGGCGAAAAAACCGCGCTCATACTCGCGCGGCGGTTTAAAAATTTGCATCATCTGATGAACGCGCCGCTCGAGGAACTGGAAAAAATCCGCGAGGTGGGCCCCGTGGTGGCGCGCTCGGTGCACGAATTTTTCGCGGACGAGGCTGTGCGCAAGCTTGCCGTCCGTCTGGAAAAAGCGGGGCTGAATCTCGACGAGCCGGATGCGCCCGCGGGCGCGAACGCGAAACTCGACGGGACGACGTTCGTGTTCACGGGAGAGCTGTCCTCCATGCCACGCGCCGCCGCGCAGCGGAAAGTGCGCGAGTTGGGCGGTAAGGACATTTCCGCCGTATCCGCCAAGACGACATATCTCGTGGCGGGCGCGGAACCGGGCTCAAAACTGAAAAAAGCGCAAACGCTGGGCGTTAAAATACTGAGCGAGGAAGAATTTCTGCAACTTATCTCATGAAAGCGGCATACCTCAACGTCTGGAGCAAAAAGGGCATAGCCGAGATGGCCTACGGCCTCAAGGCGGCGGGGCTGGAGCTTTACGCTTCCGGCTCGACGGCTAAAACGCTGGCGCAGGCCGAGCTGGAAATAAACCCGGGGCTGGAGCGCCCGCCCTCGCCGGCCCAGGTTGTCAGCGCGCTGGATCTGGATCCCGAAAACCCTGCCGACGCGCGCAAACTGGCGGAGCTGGATTTTCCGCGCCCCGACATCGTCGTCTGCAACCTGCACCCGATTGCGGAAATTATATCGCAGGAAAGTTTCGCGCTGCACGAGCTGGCGCGCTATGTGGACATCTGGAACAGCGCGCTGCTGCGCGCGGCGGCGCGCTCGTGGGAAAGCGCGGGAATCGTCTGCGATTTTTCGGATTACGCGACGGTGTTGTCCGCCATAAAGGAATTCGGCGAACTGCATGAAAAACGCCGCCGCCAACTGGCGGTGAAAGCCCTGCTCTACTGCGCGTATTACGATTCCACCGTGGCCCAGTTCCTCGCGGAGCGCAGGCAGGACGTTTTAAGCGACGAACTGGTGCTGCCGCTCAAAAAAGTCTCCGCGCTTTCCTACGGCGAGAATCCGCAGCAGAACGCCGCGCTCTATTCCGTGGCCGGGGCGCGCCCGTGGGGGGTGACCCGCTCGCGCATCATTCACGGAAAGCCGCTGCGCTTCAATCATTACGTGGACCTGGACCAGGCCTGGGAAACGGCCTGCGAGTTCGACGGCGCAGCCTGCGTCATCGTAAAGCACGGCACTCCCTGCGGCGCGGCCTGCGCGCAAAATTCCGCCGAGGCGTTCCGCGAAGCGTACGAAACCGACAGGACGGGCTCGCAGGGCGCCACCGTGGTTTTCAACCGGCAGTTGACGGACAAAGCCGCCGCGCTGCTGGCCGACGAGAGTTTCGAGCTGATAGCCGCCCCGGATTTCGAGAACGGCGCGCTTGAAGTGCTGCGCAGCCGGCGCGAAAACCGCCTGGTGCTGATTCCCTCCACGCTGGTTTCCGCCGACGAGGTGGAACTGCGCAGCATTTCCGGCGGGGTGCTGGTGCAGGAAAATGATTCGGGGCGCGGCGGCCAAACGCCCGCGGCCGCCACCAGGCGCAAGCCGACGCAAGACGAGACCGCCTCGCTCGGTTTCGCCATGAAGGTGGCAAAGCACGCGCGGTCCTACGCCATGGTGGTGGCGCAGGGGCTCAGGACAATTTCAATCGGTTCCGGCCTTCCCTCGCGCCGGGAAAGCCTTAAAGCCGCGCTGCAAAAAGCGAAAGAAAAGCATCCCATCGTCGAACCCGCGCGCCCGCTGGTGCTGGCCTGCGACGCCGCCCTCACCCCCGATTGCGTGAAAGACGCCGCCCGCGCCGGCATAAGCGCAATCAGCCAGCCGGGCGGCTCCGCGGAAGACAAAGACTGCGCCGCGCTCTGCGACGCGCGCAACATGGCCATGCTGCTGACCGGTCTGCGCCATATCCGGCACTGATGATGTTTCTATTCTTACTGTGTCATAAACACAACAAAGCTACAGGGCTGCATTTCAGCCACGAAATGCACGAAATTGACACGAAAAATGAGGAGCCTTTTCAATTACAACAACAGCACTCAGCCGCAGATGAACGCAGATATTCGCAGATAAAGGCAGACAAAAGCGGTTTTGTTTTTAATCTGCGAAAATCTGCGTTCATCTGCGGCTGAAGCTCCGTTGTTTGCGTTGTTTGTTCCTCTTTAGTGTATTTCGTGTGTTTCGTGGCTTATATTCATAAAGAAATGGTTGTTTATGGCACAGACCATGACACGGTAAGATTATAACCGCTCCAGAAATATTTTTTCCAGGCGGGTTTTGGCTGTCTTGCGCAAACGCCGCTCGAGTTTCGCGTTTCTGGACATCAGTCCCGCGAAAACATCGGCCTTGAAACGGAAAATCCTGCATTCAGTCTCGGCGGTGACGGTGGCCGAGCGCGGCGTTTTCATAAGAAAGCTGATTTCCCCGAAAAAATCCCCCTCGCGCAGCCTGCCCAGTTCCACCGGCGCCGCATGGCCCGCCGCGCAGGATACGCTCAGCGCGCCGGAACGGATTATGAAGACATCCGTCCCGCACCCGCCTTCGCGCAATACCACGGTGTTCGGCGGATAAACATAAACCCCGCAGGGAAGCGAGCCCAGCACCGGACCGAAGCCGCTGTCGGGCTCGCAGCCGGGGGAAATATTGAGGTGTTCGGCCAGCCAGGCCAGATCCGTGGGAAGAAAATCCGTTCTGCGTCCGTTTTCGTCGGTCATGGCATCCTCTTTTTTCCGGCAGCTTGCCCGGATTGTGCAGTTGAATTGCGGAATCCGAACTTGCATTATAGCAAACGCCGCGTAGCCGCAAGGGGGCGCACTTACTGGCAAAAAACGCTGTCGCGATTTTTTTAAAATGTCATGGTAGCGTTTTATAGAAATGTCATGGTTGAAGTGCTAAAACGGCTCTTTACGCCGCAAGGCGGAGGGGCCAACAATGGAGCTACTGACCATGAGCAACCG
>JAQTYB010000135.1 GCA_028688475.1 Elusimicrobiales bacterium | reverse complement strand
CCTCGTTAACGGGCCCTGTTGGACAAGTACCAGATAAGCAGCGCCAGCAGAAGCGAAACGAGCATTATCTGCCAGTCGCGTTTTATGATATCAGGTGTTTTCATAAATGTTATGCCGCGGTGTCAGCCGCGCTGCGTTTTCCTGAGCAGGCTTTTTTCCGCCTTGGAGCGGTAGAGGTCCAGCAGCCGTTTTTCCGTGTCGTCGGCGAGGACGGGCGTCTGTATGCGCCCGCCGCGGACCACGGCCAGCTCGCCGCGCTCCTCGGAGACCACCAGCACTATCGCGTCGGACGTTTCGGCCATGCCCAGCGCGGCGCGGTGGCGCATCCCGAATATCTTCGACACGGCGTGCTCCTGCGTGAGCGGCAGTATGCAGCCCGCCGCGATGAGCCGGTTCTCGGCCACTATCACCGCGCCGTCGTGCAGCGGCGACTTGGGCGTGAAAATGGAAATGAGCAGCTCTTTTGAGACCTCGCCGTTGATGGGTGTGCCGGTTTTTACGACGTCGCGCAGCCCCGTGTCCTGCGCCAGCACGACGATGAGGCCGATTCTGTTCTCCATGCAGTAGCGCACGGCGTCCATGAGCTCTTTTATGAAATCGAACTCGCGCGAGACGAGGATATTGCCCAGCGGCTGCGTGCCCAGCTCGGCGAGGCCGGCGCGGATTTCCGGCTGGAAAACTATCACCAGCAGCACTATGCCCGCCAGCCAGAACTGCGTCAGCAGAAAGCTGGTGGCCTTGAGGTCGAACACGCCCGCCGACAGCGTGATGAAGGCCAGCAGTATCAGCCCCCACAGCACGTGCATGGCGCGCGTCCCTTTGATGAGCAGGATGAGGCGGTAGATTATCGCCGCCACTATGATTATATCCAGCCCGTGCCACAGCATTCTCAGCATTATTTCAGTTCCCCCCTGCGCGCCTCACGCCGCAGACGGCTCTATGGCGGCCTCGCCGGACGCGATAGCCGGCGCGGCGGGCGTTTGCGCCGCCGGAGCCGGCTTCGGATTCAATATGGCCTCTATTTCGTCGGCGTCCACCGTTTCCTTCTCAAGCAGTTTGGCCGCCAGCGCGTCCAGCGCGGCGCGGCGGGAGACGAGCAGGTCGCTTGCCTTGCCGTAGGCCTTCTTGATGATGGCGAACACCTCTTCGTCTATCTCGCGCGCGGTCTGGTCGGAATAATGCGGCTGGCGCACTATGTCGCGTCCCAGGAATATCTCGCCCTCCTCTTTTTTGAGCGAGACGGGGCCCAGCCTCTCGCTCATGCCCAGCTCGGTCACCATGGCCTGCGCGTAGGCGGTCACTTTGGAAAGGTCGTTATGCGAGCCGGTCGTTATCTCCTTGAACACAAGCGCCTCGGCGGCCTGTCCGCCCAGCAGGATGGAGAGCTTGTTGAGAATCTGCGTTTTCGTGGTGGTGTAGCGGTCCTCGGTGGGCAGCTGCATGGTGTAGCCCAGCGCGGGGCCGCGCGGAATTATGGAAACCTTGTGCACGGGGTCCGTGCCGGGCAGCAGCCTGGCCACCAGCGCGTGGCCGGATTCGTGGTAGGCCGTTATCTTTTTCTCCTCCTCGGAGATTATCCTGCTTTTGCGCTCCGGTCCGCCCATGACGCGCTCCACCGCCTCCTCCAGGTCAACCATCTCCACCGATTTCTTGTCCTTGCGCGCCGCGAGGAGGGCGGCTTCGTTTATCGCGTTGGCGAGGTCCGCGCCCACAAAGCCCGGAGTCTGGCGCGACAATACGGACAGGTCCGCCGACACGTCCATTTTCACTTTTTTGGCGTGGACTTTGAGTAGTTCCAGGCGGCCTTTGATGTCGGGTATGGGGACGTTGACGTGGCGGTCGAACCTGCCGGGGCGCAGCAGCGCGGGGTCAAGCACGTCGGGCCGGTTGGTGGAGCCGATGAGAATTATGCCTTCCTTCGACTCAAAACCGTCAAGCTCGACAAGCAGCTGGTTGAGGGTCTGCTCGCGCTCGTCGTGCCCGCCGCCTATGCCGGCGAAGCGGTGGCGGCCCACGGCGTCAAGCTCGTCTATGAACACTATGGCGGGAGGGTTGCGCTTTGCCTGCTCGAACAGGTCGCGCACGCGGGACGCGCCCACGCCCACGAACATTTCCACGAACTCCGAGCCCGACGAGGTAAAAAACGGCACCCCCGCCTCGCCCGCCACGGCGCGGGCCAGCAGCGTCTTGCCCGTTCCGGGAGGGCCGTACAGCAACACTCCCTTGGGCAGGTTGCCGCCGAGCTTCTGGAATTTCTTGGGATTTTTGAGGAAATCAATGACGTCGCCCAGCTCTTCCTTGGCCTCCTCGCAGCCGGCCACGTCGGCGAAAGTAACTTTCTGCTTGGTGAGGTCCTGCTCCTTGGCGCGCGAACGCCCGAACGACATCGCCTGCTTGCCGCCCATTTGGGCTTGGCGCATGAACAGGAACCACCACAGGAAAACGAAAACCACTATCCAGCCGACGTTGAGCAGCAGGCTGGTGACCCAGCTGCGGTCCGGCTCGCCGCGATAGTCTATTTTGGCGGCCTGAAGGTCCTCCACCAGTTTGGCGTCGTTTAGCGGGATGGTGTGGAAATGCACCGTCCTGGCGCCTTCCTTGAGTTCGCCCTTGATAAGGTCGTTGCGGACCAGCACGTTTAGCACTTCGCCGGCCTGCACCTTGTTCTTGAAATTGGAATAGGACAGTTCCCTGTCCTCGCCGGTGGTCTGCATGCGCTGGTAGAACATCAGCAGCAGCACGAAAGCCAGCACCCACAGCAGAATCTGCTGAAGCGGGTTGAATTTGGGCGGTTTTATTTTGACGTGGGCCATAGCGGTGTTTCCTCAGATGCGGCTTTTTTTGAGCACGCCGATATAAGGCAGATTGCGGTAGAGTTCCTTGTAGTCGAGCCCGTAGCCGACCACGAATTCGTCGTCGAGCGTGAAGCCGAGGTAGCGGATGGGCACCTCCGCCTTGCGGCAGGACGGCTTGTCCAGCAGGGCGCAGACGGTGATGGAGCGCGGCCTCCTGGTGCCGAGATTTGAAAGCAGATAGTTCATGGTGAGGCCGGAGTCAACGATGTCTTCGACTATTATGACGTCCCTGTTCTCTATGCTTTCGCGCAAATCCAGCAGCAGGCGCACCACGCCGGTGGATTTCATCCCGCCTTCGTACGAGGACGGGCAGATGAAATCCAGCGAGCAGTCAACCGTCACATTCTGCAGCAGGTCCGACAGGAACAGCGCGCAGCCGCGCAGCACGCCCACGAAAATAGGCTTTCTGCCGGTGAAATCGCGGGAGATTTCCCTGCCAAGCGCGCGCACCCGCGCTTTCAGCGCGTCTTTGGAAATTACGATTTTTTCCAGGTCGGGATGGTTGTCTGCGGGCAAAACGGCCTCCACTCGGTGAACCGGTGTATCGCAATACAAAGGGCTATGTTCATATTAGCTTTTAGCAAAACCTCAAGTCAAACCGGCGAATCGCGCCAGCTATAATCTAACCATAGGGCAATACATCTTGCCAACCCAAATCGTACCGAAATCGACGGGGCGTCACGGTGTTGCAAAATATAGCCATGACGCATGGATTCAAAATGGCATAT
>JAQTYB010000058.1 GCA_028688475.1 Elusimicrobiales bacterium | reverse complement strand
CCCAACGTCGGCGTCGTGCCGCTGCCCGACGTGCGGCTGGACCGGCTTTTCGATATTTTCAAGCCGCCGAAAAAAACCGCCGCGCCGATGCGTTTTGTGGACATCGCCGTCCTTGTAAAAGGCGCCAGCAAAGGCGAGGGGCTGGGCAACAAATTTCTCTCCAACATCCGCGAAGTGGACGCCGTTATCCATGTGGTGCGGCTTTTCGAGGACGACGATGTGGTGCACGTGATGGGCGCGGTTGACCCGGCGCGCGACGTGGAAATCATAGAAACCGAACTGATGCTTTCCGATTTGGAAGTCTGCACGAAAATGATGGAACGGCAGGAAGGTCTCTGCAAAACCGGCGACAAGGCGGCCAGGGCGCGCATGGAAACGCTTAAGCGCGTCAACGAAGCTCTTGCGGCGGGAAGGCCCGCGTCCACGGTTGAGCTTTCCGCGGAGGAAAAAACCGGCCTCCAGCTTCTGACGCTCAAACCGGTGCTTTACGTCGGCAACAATTCCGAAAAGCGCAACGCGGAGGGCGCGAAGATTCTCGCGGATTTGGCCGCGTCAAAAGGCGCGGGCTATGTGGAACTGAGCGTGAAGCTCGAAGCCGAGCTTGCCGAACTGCCGGACGCCGAGCGGCGCGTGTTTTTAAGGGACGCCGGCGAGCAGTATACCGGCCTTGAAAAAATCGTGCGCGAATCGCAGCGGCTTTTGAAGCTTATCTCATTTTTCACCGCCGGCCCGGAAGTGGAAGTGCGCTCGTGGATTATTCCCGAAGGCTGCACCGCGCCGCAGGCCGCCGGCAAAATACATTCGGACATAGAGCGCGGCTTCATCCGCGCTGAAGTCTACTCTTTCTCGGACATAGACCGCCACCTCGAAGAGAAAGTGCTGCGCGAAAAAGGCCTCATCCGTTCCGAAGGCAAGGAATACCGGATGCAAGACGGCGATGTCTGCCTGTTCAGGTTCAATGTCTAGCCCGGATTGCGCAATCGGCTGCGCGGCGGGAACCGCTGTTTTCTGCCCGCATTTCGGCATTCCAAAAGGCAGACAGCCCAATTTGTTTTGCGGCGGCTGCAAAATCCAGAACCTCGATTACCCAGCCCAGCTTGAGCAAAAAAAGCTCCGGCTTGAAGAACTGTTCGCGCCCTTCTGGAAAAACCCGATAACCGTCCGTCCCTCGCCGCAGACAAGATTTTACCGCAACAAGATGGAGTTTTCCTTCGCGCGGCAGGTGGCGAAGCGCAACGACGACGGCTCGCTTGAGTTCGAGACCGCCTTCGGCCTCAAATCCGCCGGACGCTGGGACCGCGTCGTCAATCTGTCCGAATGCGGCATATTCTCGCTCCGTTCGGGCGAACTCATCGCCGCCGTGCGCAAATGGGCGCACAAATCCGGCGAGGAATTCTACGATTTGAGAAAGCGCACCGGCTCGCTGCGCCAGCTGCTGTGCCGCGAGGGCAAGAACACCGGCGAGATGATGTTTGCGCTCTACTGCGCGAAATCGCTCGGCGACGACAGGGCTTTCGCCGACACCATCCTTAAAATCCACCTGAACGCCACCGTGCTTTGCGGCATAAACGACGGCCTGTCGGACGTGGCGCACACAAGGGAGTTTCGCGTTCTGTCGGGCTCCGGCGTGATGGCGGAAAAAATATCCGCGGGAGATAAAACCATTTCCGTGAAAATATCGCCGCGCTCGTTTTTCCAGACCAATACCAACGCCGCCGCGATGCTCTATACGCTCGCCCGAAACATGGCGCGTGAAATCCGTCCTCCCGTTATTTACGACCTTTACGGCGGCGCGGGGCTTTTCAGCATAGCCTGCTCGGACTTCGCGCAAAAATGCGTCTGCGTTGAGTCCGTGGCGGACGCCGTGTTCGACGGCAGGGCCAACGCCGGCGCAAACGGCGCGGGGAACGTGGAATTTCACACGGTGTCCGCCGAGGAATTCCTGTCCGCGCCCCGCCCGGAACTGAAAGAAGCATTTTGCATAGCGGACCCGCCGCGCTCCGGTTTTCATCCCAAAGCGCTGGCAGGGCTGATTGAGAATAAACCGCCCCGGCTGCTCTACATTTCCTGCAATCCCGAATCCCTCGCCCGTGATTTGAAGGCGCTCACCCAAAGTTATAGGATTGATTTCGTAGAGGGATTCGATTTATTCCCTCACACCCCGCACGTGGAAACCGCGGCGGCGTTAAGTCTTGTCTGAAGCTTTGCCAAAAACAATGGAACCCGATACCGGCGCGCGGGCGGAATTGCCCGAATTGAAAGGCCTTAACCCACGCCAGCTTGAAGCGGTGGAGCACGGGCGCGGCCCGCTTTTGATAATCGCCGGCGCGGGCACGGGCAAGACGCGCACGCTCACCTGCCGCATAGCCAAGCTTATCGCCGACGGAGTGCCGCCTTCGCGCATACTGGCCGTCACTTTCACCAACAAGGCCGCCGCCGAGATGCGCGCCCGCATAGAGGCGCTGGTGCCGGGGCGCGGCTCCTTCGTCTGGATGCACACGTTTCACTCTTTCGGCGCGCGGCTGCTGCGCCAGCACGCCGCCGCGGCGGGGCTGCGCCGCGATTTCCTGATTTACGATGACGGCGACCAGAAAAAGATTATCGGCGATATTCTCGCCTCCCTGGGCCGCGAGGACGAAAAGAACAAGGCCGGCCTTTACATCAACATCATCTCCCGCGCGAAAGACGATTTGATTGACGCGGGTTCCTACGCGATTCACGCGCAGACCTCGCCCGCGCCGGGCCGCGCGCTGGCGGCGGAGATTTACACCCGCTACGAGGCCGCGCTCAACGCGGCGGGGGCGCTTGATTTCGGCGACCTGCTGCGCAAGGCGGTGGAACTGTTGAGGAACAACGACGCCATCCGCGAGTATTACCAGGAGATGTTCCAGCACGTTCTGGTGGACGAGTATCAGGACACCAACCACGCGCAATATGTCCTCACCAGGATTATGTCCGAAAAGCACAAAAACCTGTGCGTCGTGGGCGACCCGGACCAGTCAATTTATTCCTGGCGCGGCGCGGACATCCGCAATATCCTGGAATTCGAGCGCGATTTTCCCAACGCCAAAGTGGTGGCTTTGGAGCTCAATTACCGCTCCACCTCCAAAATACTCGCCGCGGCGGACACGCTGATAAAATACAACCTGCGGCGCAAACCTAAAAACCTCTATACCGAAAATCCGGCGGGGGAAGACGTCTCGGTCATGGAGCTTCCCTCGGAGACCGACGAGGCCCGCTGGGTCGCGCGCGAGATAATGCGGCTGGTGGACGAGGACGGCGCGAGCCTCAGGGATATCGCCGTTTTCTACCGCACCAACGCGCAAAGCCGCTCTTTCGAGGACGTGCTGCGCCGGATGCAAATCCCGCACCGGCTCATCGGCGCGACGCGGTTCTACGACCGTGCCGAAATCAGCGACGCGCTGGCCTACGCCCGCCTGCTGGTCAATCCGCAGGACCCGGTCAGCCTTTCGCGCGTCGTCAACGTCCCCGCGCGCGGCATCAGCAAGCAGACGGTGGACAAGCTCAAAATTTTCGCCGCGGAACGCGGCGTTTCGTTTTACGACGCGCTCGCGCAAAGCGTGCAGCCGGCGGACCTCGGCCTCGCCGGCACCGGCGCCGCGCCGAGCTACGCCAACCCGCTCAAGCTGACCGCGGCGGCGCTGTCGGCGATAAAAAAGTTTCTGGAATTGCTTGAAACGCTGCACGCCGAGGCGCAGACCGCCTCCGCCGCTTTTATCATGCAGCGGGCGCTGCTGCTGTCGGGCTACTGGAAATCCATGGAGGACGCCTGCGAGAAAAACCCGCATGACAAGGACGCGCAGTCCCGCATGGCGAACCTCCAGGAACTCATGAACGCGATGAAGGAATACGAGGAGCGCCGCCAGGATTCCGGCGAGGAGCCGTCGCTTCCGGGATACTTGCAGGAGGTGTCGCTCATCACTCCGACCGACGAGGCTTCCGGCAGGAACGGCGTGACGCTGATGACGGTGCATCTGGCGAAAGGGCTGGAGTTCCCGGTGGTTTTCGTCACGGGGCTTGAGGAGGGGCTTTTTCCGATAGGCTCCAGCGACGCGCCCGACGACGAGTTGGAGGAGGAGCGCCGTCTTTGCTACGTCGCCATGACGCGCGCGCGCAAACGCCTTTTCGCCACCCACGCCGCGACGCGGCGGCTTTTCGGCAAGATGTACGCCAACCTGCCGTCGCGGTTTCTGTTCGAGAGCAAGCTGATGAATCAGGCGGACGCCGTCAGGCCGGGGGCGGACAATATGGAATTTGTCGCGCCGCCGAACCCGAAGGTGGTGCCGGCTGGCCGCGCGCTGGACGGGCAGCGGGTGCGCCACGCGGTTTACGGCACGGGGCGGATACTGAGCCAGTCCGGCTCCGGCGAGAACGTGAAAATTACCGTGCTGTTCGACCAGGGCGGCAGGCAGACTTTCATGCTGCGCTACGCGCCGCTGGAAATACTTTAGCAGTCGCGGGAGGATGATGTGATGACAGCAGTCGAAATTGACGCGGGGCGCATAGCCAAACTGGCGCGGCTGGAGCTCTCGGACGACGAGGTGAAGCTTTACGGCAGGCAGCTTGGCGCGATTCTGGAGTATATCGGGCAGTTGGGCGAGCTTGACACCGCCTCCGTGCCGCCGACGGCGCACGTGCTGGGCCTTGAAAATGCGGCGCGCAAGGATGTCGCCGTCGCCGACGAAAACCGCGAGGCGATTATTGCGAATTTCCCCGTGCGGGAACACAATCTCCTTAAGGTCAAAAAAATAATCGAGTGATTTATGACAACCGCTTTTGAAACGGCAGCTTTGGTCCGCGAAGGAAAAATCACGGCGGAGGCGGCTGTGTCCGCCGCCCTGTCCCGCATAAAATCCGCCGACGGCGAAATCGGCGCGTTTATCGAAGTGTTTGAGGAGGACGCGCTGCGCCGCGCGCGGGAACTGGACGCAAAACGCAAAACCGGCGCGCAGCCGGGCCGCCTCGCGGGAGTGCCCGTGGCGCTCAAGGACAATTTCCTCTTCAAAGGCCATGAATCCTGCTGCGCCTCCAAAATTTTGAAGGGGCACCGCGCGGTTTACAACGCCACTGTGGTGAAGAAGCTTCTTGCCGAAGATGCAATCATCGTGGGCCGCACCAATATGGACGAGTTCGCCATGGGTTCCTCGTGCGAGAATTCGTCCGTCCAGATTACGCGCAACCCCGCAAATACCGCCTGCGTTCCGGGCGGCTCCAGCGGCGGCTCGGCGGCGGCGGTGGCGGCGGGGATGGTGCCCATAGCGTTGGGGTCCGACACCGGCGGTTCCATACGCCAGCCCGCGTCGCTGTGCGGCGCGGTCGGACTCAAGCCCACCTACGGGCGCGTCTCGCGCTGCGGGCTGGTGGCTTTCGCCTCCAGCTTGGACCAGATAGGCCCTTTTACCTCCGACGCGCGGGACTGCGCGCTCGCGCTTTCAGTGATAGCGGGGCATGATGAAAAAGACTCCACCAGCGCGGCGGAGCCCGTGCCGGATTATCTCGCCGGAATCGAAGACGGCGTCAAAGGCATGAAAATCGGCGTGCCGTCGGAATTTTTTGTCAGCGGGCTCGAGCCGCAGACCGCCAGGCTGGTCCTCGCGGCGGCGGAAAAGCTGAAAGCGTCCGGCGCGGAGCTGGTGGACGTGTCATTGCCTCACACGAAATACGCCGTGGCGGTTTATTATATCCTCTCCTCGTCTGAAGCCAGTTCCAATCTGGCGCGCTTCGACGGGATGCGCTACGGCTACAGCGACGCGGGCGCGGCCAGTCTCGCCGAGGCGTTTGAAAAATCGCGCGGCGCGGGTTTCGGCCCGGAAGTAAAACGCAGAATCATGCTGGGCACCTACGCCTTGAGCGCGGGTTATTACGACGCGTATTACACCAAGGCGCAGAAGGCGCGCACGCTAATATTGCGCGATTACGAGGCCGCTTTCGCCAAAGCGGATTTGATACTTACGCCCGTTTCGCCGACGCCGGCCTTCAAGTTCGGCGAAAAGGCCGCCGACCCGCTGCAGATGTATCTTTCCGACATTTACACCATCCCCTGCAATCTGGCGGGGCTGGCGGGCATTTCTGTGCCGTGCGGCAATACGGCGGAGGGGTTGCCGGTGGGATGCCAACTGCTTGCCCGCCCGTTCGACGAGGCGCGTATTTTAAGGGCGGCGCGGGCTCTGGAGAAGGCGCAAGGCTGATGCGATATGGCTGCCGAATTTTCCTGCGGAGGCGTCGTCGTCAATGAAAACCGCGTGCTTTTGGTGCGGGTGACGAGCCTGCGCAACAAACGGGTCTGGACTTTTCCGAAGGGCCATCTCGAGCCCGGCGAAAGCCCGCGCCAGGCCGCGCTGCGCGAAGTGGAGGAGGAAACCGGCTATCGCTGTTCGATTATAAGGCCGCTGCTGCGCGTGCGCTACGGTTTCACCATAAACCACGGTTTCGTGCATAAAGCCGTGCAGTGGTACCTGATGCGCAGTTTGTCGAAAACGGGAAAGCCCGACACCGCGGAGATAGACGAAGTGCGCTGGGTGTCGCTGCAGAAAGCGGTGAGCATGGTTATTTATCCCAGCGATAAAAAACTGCTGCACATAGTCGGCTCGATTTATGGCATAACCGTTCCGCCCCAGGCTCCCGCCGGGCCGCCCGCGTCGGAAACGAACGGCATCGCGTCCTGAATTCGGCTAAAGAACAGCGCCGGCGGTTAAAACCGCCGGCGTTTTTTAATTTTAGACGCTTTATTATGGCCCCCAGGCGGGGGTGTAGGATTTGCCGGTGAGATTCGAGATTGCGTGGGGGGCGCTGCCGTCGGCGTCCATTACGTAGATGCGGCGCTCGTCCTTGCCGTCGCGCGTGGAGGTAAAGGCTATAAACCTGCCGTCGGGGGACCAGGTGGGGTCTTCGTTGGAGCCCGCGTCGCGCGTCAGTTGGCGCAACTGGCCGCCGGCGATGTCCACCAGGAATATGTCCATCGGGTCTTTGCGTTCGGCGCGGCCCGCGAACGCTATCCAGTCGCCGCTCGGGGACCAGCGCGGAGTGTCGCACCAGTTCAGGCGGGTCAGGCGCTGCGGCTTTCCGGTGGCGAGCTCCATTATATAAACCTGCGGATTGCCGCTTCTGTCGGACACGAAGGTGATGAATTTGCCGTCGGGCGAATAGGCCGCTGAGCTGTCCACTCCGTAGGAACGGGTGAGGCGTTTTAGCTCCTTGCTGGCCAAATCCATCTCATAGATGCTGGGGTTGTTGTTGCGCGAAAGCGTGAGCACCAGCTTGTCCCCCTCCGGCGAAACGCCGTCGGGGATATTGAGCCCCTGCGCGAAGGACACCGGCTTTACCGTGCGCGCCTGCAAATCTATCTCGAAAGCGTCGGGGTTGCGGTAACGCCAGGTGGTGTAATAAAGCTTCATCCCGTCCGGCGACCAGCGCGGGAAAAGGGAGATGCTTTTGTCGCTTGTAAGGCGGAGGAAGCTTTGCCCGTCGTAATCGGCGAGATAGATTTCCTTGCTGCCCGAACTGTCGTTTGCGAACGCCACGCGGGTGTGGGCGATGCCTTTTTTGCCGGTGATGCGCCAGACCACTTCGTCGGCGAACAGATGCGCCGCGCGGCGCAGGCTGGCGGGTTCGCCTTTGTAATATTTTTCCACCACGGCCTCGCCGGAGGCGAGGTCGTAGACCCTGGCCGTCAGCGTCCACAAATTGCCGAGATTCGCCGCCGTGCCGGTTACCAGATATCTGACGCCGGTTTTTTCCCAGGCGGCGTGGATTTTTTTGAGTTTTTTGGAGTCTTCCGGCACCGCGGCGTCGGGCACGGAAAAATAGCGCGAGTACAGCAAATCGGCGCGGATTATTTCCTGGAATTTGGCCGCCTCCGCCGCGTCGTCGGCCACGCCGGCGCGCTCAGCCTCGAAAGGCCGAAGTCCGAGCTTTATCCTGCCTTCGTCCGCGCCGCCCGCCACGCCGATATAAATATCCGCAGCGCCCGCCGCCGGGGCGAGAGTCAAAACGGTTAAAAACGCCAAAACCGCCGGTTTCACCGTCACGGAAATGAAACTCATCGCTTTTTGGCGGAATGCTTCGCGGCGGGCTGCCATTTTTTAGCGGGCGCCTTCGCGGCGGGGGCGACGGCGTCGCGCAGGTAATCCTGCGCGAGGCGCGCCTGCTGCGAATCGGGATAATCGCGCACTATGGACTGGAGATAGGTCTGCGCCTCTTTTTTATCGCCGCCCAGCTTTAGCAGGCACTGCGCGTAGCGCAGCCGCGCCGCCGGCGTGAACTGGCTGGCGGGAAACTTCTGCAGCATGGTGGCGTAGGCCACGGCGGAATCCTTCCAGCCGCCGAGGGACCAGTAGGCGTCGCCCATGTAATAGTACGCGCTTTCCACGAACTCGCCGTTGGGGAATTTTTCGAGATAGACCGAGAAGCCCTGCGCCGCGCGCTCGTAATTTTTTTTGAGCAGCAGCGCGTAAGCGTCGCCGTAAACCTTGCTGGGCAGCAGGGCGCGGGCGGTTTCGTCGGCGGCGCGCACGGCGGCGTCCTCGCGTTTTTTCGATTCGTCGAGCTGGCCTTTTATGTTTTTGCCGAGGTCCGAGAACCGGGTGTCGAACACGGTCTGGATATCGTCCAGTTTGGCGGAGACTTTGGAAAGTTCCCTGTCGAAATCGTGCAGGTTCTCCGAATGCGAGGTCAAATCACGGGAGAGCGTGTCCATCTTGGCGTTGATATCGGCCTGGTTTTTCTGCATCTGGCTGATGGAGGAGTTGAGCGCGTTCATCTGCCGCCGCAAATCGTCCACATGCGCCTCGGTGGCGAGGCAGCCCGTCAGCGGCACGAGCGCCGCGGGGAGCAGAGCCATCACCGTAAAGCGTTTCATCAGGGCAACTCCTGTTTTATTGCTTCGCAACGGTCGCCGCCGCTGCCCGCAAGCGCAGTTTGGTTTCCGCGCGGCGGTTCCTGGACCAGCACTCTTCGGCGTGGTCCTGGCAGGCCGGTTTTTCCTTGCCGTAAGAAATAGTGGTTATTGTGTCGCCCGGGATGCCGAGCCTCATGTAATATTCGCGTATTTCCTTTGCGCGCTTCTGTCCGAGGGCGATGTTGTATTCGATGGTGCCGCGCTCGTCGCAATGCCCTTCCACGAGCACGTCTTTGTCCTTGCGCGATTTGAGCGCGGCGGCGTTTTTCTCCAGCGTGGCGCGCGCGGCGTCGGAAACGGAATATTTGTCGAACTCGAAATAGACGTTTTCCAGCCCGGGGTCGGAGACGAACTCTCCGCCGCGGATATTGGCTTCGGGAATGGCCGCCTCGTCGAGTTTTTCGCCGTTGAGGCCCGGCACGGCGGGAATGGTGCCGCCGGGAAGCGTCGTCACGTTTTCAACTTTCTCGGACGCCGCGGGCGTTGATTTCACCGATTTTCCCGGCGCGCAAGCCGCCGAGGCCAGCACCGCCGCGGCAAGCGCCGCTAAAACTATTCTGCTTTTCATGTCAACCCTCCGTGATACCGCCTTGAAATTCGTCCCTGCAACCACACCGCCCGCCATATGCGGGTAACATGGCATGCCTCATTATATAAAAACCGGAGCGCGGACTTCAGGTTCTCAGGACTGCCGCTTCAAAGTCCACACCGTGCCCTGCGGCGTATCCTTTACCAAAACGCCTTTTTCCTCAAGCTGCTTGCGCAATACGTCCGACCTGGCGAAATCTTTGGACTTTCGCGCGGCCTCGCGTTCATGCACCAGCGTCATCAGTTCCGGCGCAAGCGCCGCCTGCTGCGAGGCGGCGAGCAAGCCGAGGCCCAGCACCTTGTCAGCCGCCGAGAGAAAGGCCAGTTTGTCGGCTGGCGGCACCGCAGTGCCGCGCATGGTTTCCCACACCACCGCCAATGCGGCGGGGATATTCATATCGTCGTCGGCGGCGGCCATGAATTTATCCAGCGCCGCATTCGCGCCGTCGCCCGGCGCGCCGGTTTTGCCGCCGCATTGTTGCAGAAGCGAAAGCGCGTTTTCTTTCAGCGCGGCGCGGCTTTTGGCGGCGGCCTCGAGACCTTCCCACGAAAACTCAAGCTGCGTGCGGTAATGCGCGCCGAAATTGAAATAGCGGTAATCAAGCGGGCTGAAGTTGCGCTTTTTAAGCACATCCAGCGTGAGAAACTCGCCGGAGGATTTGGCCATTTTTTCCGCGTTTTTGGCTATCAGAAACTCGCCGTGCACCCAATACCGCGCGAAGGGTTTTCCCGTCGCCGCTTCGGACTGCGCTATTTCGTTGGTGTGATGAACGGCGATATGGTCCACACCGCCGCAATGGATGTCCAGGGTTTCGCCGAGGTATTTCATCGCCATAGCCGAGCACTCTATATGCCAGCCGGGAAATCCCACGCCCCACGGCGAGTCCCATTCCATCTGGCGTTTTTCGGTTTTCGGCGAGAATTTCCAGAGCGCGAAATCCGAGGGATTGCGTTTTTCCGCGTTGAACTCCACCCGCGCGCCGGATTTGAGGCCTTCGATATGGCTTTTTCCCGCGAGGCGGCTGTAGCCCGGGAACCTGGCGGTGTCGTAATAAATCCCGTCGGAAATTTTATAGGCGAGGCCCTTTTCCTCCAGTCTGCGCACAAGCGCTATCATTTCGGCGATGTGTCCGGTGGCGGGGCAGACCACGTCCGGCATTACGCAGTTGAGGCTTTTGAAATCAGCGAAAAACGCTTCCGTATACAGCCTGGCCAGGTCCCAGGCGCTTTTGCCTTCGCGGCGCGCGCCTTTTTCCATTTTATCCTCGCCTTCGTCCGCGTCGGAGACGAGGTGGCCCACGTCGGTGATGTTCATCACGTGCCTGACTTTCAAACCCTCGGCGCGCAGCACGCGCTTTAGGATGTCCTCGAACAAATAGGTGCGCAGGTTTCCGATATGGGCGTAGTTGTACACCGTGGGGCCGCAGGTGTAAAGCGAAACCTCTCCCGGTTTTTGCGGCGTGAACTCCTGCTTCATTCTTGCCAGAGTGTTATAAAGCTGCATAATCGGTTATTTCCGTGCGCGGAAATATTTTTTTTCCACGCAGTTGAGCATGTCGGCGCAGGCGGACGAACCGTCGCCGCCGGAAAGGCAGTCAACGAGGGACACGGAAAACGGCACCGCCGCGCCCGCCGGAGCCAGGCCGTAGCTTATTTTGGCCCCCGGGCGGCGCGCCGAGGCGGACATGTAACAGCCCTCAACCGTTTTGGCGAAAGCCGCTATCTCGGCGTCGCCCGCCGAGGGAGAAATCTGGTAGACGCGCGAATAGCGCGGCGGCTCTTCCACCCCGGGCGCGGGAGCCGTGACCGGCGCCGAAGTTTCAAGCCGAGGCGCCGAGGCGCAGGTGCAAAACGCCAGCGCGCAAACACATGCCGACAGCGCGTAAAAACGGCTCATTTTATTCTCGCTGTCACGACGGCGTGACATTCCATTGCCTCGCCCTTTCCAATCGGGCCCAGTCCCTCCGCGCTTTTGGCCTTGAAGCTTACGCAATCAAGCGGCAGCCTGAATATTTCCGAAAGCGATTCTCGCACCGCCTGGTAATGCGGCATAAGCTTGGGTTCCTCGGCGATGACCGTGACGTCCATCTGCGCCAGTTCGGCGCCGCGCCCGGCCAGCACCTCCAGCGTTTTTTCGGCGATGACTTTGCTTGAGATGCCCATTATGGTGAGGTTCGTGGGCGGAAAATACACGCCTATCTCCCCCGCCGCGACGGCGCCCAGCGCCGCGTCGCACACCGCGTGCAGCGCGACATCGCCGTCCGAATGGCCCAGGAGGCCTTTGTTGTGCGGAATATGCACTCCGCCCAGAATGAGCGGCCTGCCTTCCACCATGCGATGCAAATCGTAGCCGAAACCGACGCGCTGCGCGGGGACGCCGGCGCTTTTCCTTTCAGTATCCATAAGAGCCTCCGCCAGAACAAGGTCTTCGGGAGTGGTGATTTTGATGTTGCCGTAGAACGACGGCACCAGCGCCACCGGCATGCCGGCGTGCTCGGCCAGCTGCGATTCGTCTGACACGTCGCCCGCGTTCGGAAAGCGGGAAAGCAGCTCTTCAAGCGCCTCACGGCGGTAGCATTGCGGCGTCTGCGCGGCCCAAAGCTTTGCGCGCTCCGGCGTGGCGGAGACCGTCAGGCCGTCGGCGGAGGATTTGATAGTATCTTTGACCGCCACGGCGGCGACGGCGGCGCCTGTTTTCAGCGCGGCGGCGCAGACTTCGCGCGCCAACTGCGCGGTGACAAGCGGCCTCGCCCCGTCGTGCACGGCGATTACCGGATTGCGCCGCGCCAGCGCGAAGCCGTTTCTGACCGATTCCAGCCGCGTGGCCCCCGCCGGCGCCAGTTTCACTTTTCCGCCGAATTCCTTTTCCAGCGCGGCGAAATTTTCCCGCGCGGTCACGACTATGACGTCCGAAAACTCCGGCATGGCCAGAAACAGCGACACCGAATGGAACAGCAGCGGCCGCCCCGCCAGCGGCAGAAACTGCTTCGGCCCGCCCATGCGGACGCCGGAGCCGCCCGCCGCTATGACGGCGGCCCAATCATGCGTTTGCGCGCGGTTTACAGTCATCACTCTTTGGGAGCCTGGCGCACCTCCGCCTGCGCGGCGGCGTGCGCCGCGTGCTCCTGCTGCGCCTGTTGCTGCTGCTGCTTGTTATCCCATTTGGCCTTGGCGAAAATCATGCGGCCCGCCGAGGTCTGCAATATGGAATAGACGGCCACTTCTATGCGGCGGCCTATCCAGCGCCTGCCATCCTCGACGACAACCATGGTGCCGTCGTCGAGATAGCCGACCCCCTGCTCTTTTTCCTTGCCTTCCTTCATCACGAAAAGCGACATGTTCTCGCCCGGCAGCACCACCGGCTTTAACGCGGTGGACAGGTCGTTGACGTTGAGCGCCGTCACGCCTTCCAGGGAAGCGAGCTTGTGCATGTTGAAGTCGGTGGTTATCACCTGCGCGCCCAGCTCGCGCGCGAGGCGCACCGTCTTGGCGTCTATATCGGCTATATCCGGCACGTCCTTGTCGAGCACGCGAAACGGAATTTCCTTGGACTCCTGCAGCCGCGCCAGAATGTCGAGGCCGCGCCGTCCGCGCGCGCGCTTGAGCTGGTCGGGGGACTCGGCCAGGCTGTGCAGCTCGTTGACCAGAAAACGCGGGCAAATCAGCGTGCCGGACAGGAAATGCGTGTCGCAGATGTCTATAATCCTGCCGTCTATTATCGCGGAGGAATCCAGCAGCTTGAAGCCCCCGCCGCGCTTTTTGTTGATGGCGGTGATGTCCTTGTCGAGGTCGTCGAGCTCCGGCCCTTTTCTGATGGCCAGTATTATGCCCAGCATCAGCAGCAGAAACTGCGTCAGTATGTGGTACCTGGTCCAGTGGAACGTAAGGCCCGTACTGTCTATCTGCAACACTATGTAGTCGAGCAGTTTCGTGAGGAATATGCTCAGAATCGCGCCGACCAGGCCTATTATCAACGTCATCAGCTTTATGCTTTCCAGCAGCATCTCCATCGCCACAAGCACAGCGCCGCTTATGGCTCCGGCCAGCACGCCTTTCCAGTCCGGCGAAATAAAATAATATGCCAGGACCGGCGAACCGAGCAACGCTGTTGCCCTTAATATCCATACCAGCATGATAACCTCCGCTAAATCCGCGGCCCTTAACGGGACCGCGGCACAATGTCAACGCCTTGCCGGCGATGCGCCTCCGGCGACGGCTGTCAGGAGCCCGCCCAAGTCTTCAATCGCAACCGCCCGCGGACTGGCGGGCAGGTTTTCCTTTGCCGAGGGCGGCGGCACGAACGCGCGCTTGAAACCCAGCCGGCCCGCCTCCGCCAGCCTGGCCGGCAGCCACGGCACCCGCGCCACCTGGCCCAGTATCCCGGCTTCGCCGACGAACACGCTTTCCCAGTTGATAGCCACGTCTCTGGCCGAGGCGATTACCGCCGCGCAGACCGCCAGGTCCAGCGCCGGGTCGTCAAGGCGGATGCCGCCGGCCACGGTGACGAACACGTCCTTGTTTTCAAGGCTGAGCCCGAGGTGGCGCTCCATCGCCGCCAGCAGTATCTGGCAGCGGTTGAGGTCCAGTCCGGTGGCGAGCCTTCTGGGAAACGGATAGCGCGTAGGTGAAACCAGCGCCTGTATCTCCGCCGCTATGGGACGGGTGCCCTCCATGGCTATCGCGAAAGCCCTGCCCTTGAGCGGCTTCTCGCGCGCGGCGGAGGAAAACAGCATTCCCGCGTCCTCCACCGGCTCCAGCCCCGCCTCGCCCATTGAGAATATCCCTATTTCCGAAGTCGGCCCGAAGCGGTTTTTGTAAGCGCGCAGTATGCGCAGCAGGTTGTGGCGCTCCGAGTCGAAATACAGCACCGTGTCCACGATATGTTCCAGCACCTTCGGCCCCGCCAGCGAGCCTTCTTTCGTAACGTGCCCCAGCAGAAACAGTACCGTGCCGCCGGATTTGCAAAGCCGCAATAACTCCGCCGCGCTTTCGCGCACCTGCCCGACGGTGCCGGGGCTGCCGGCGAATTCCGGGTGGAACACGGTCTGGATGGAATCTATTATGAGCATTCCCGGCTTCACTTTGTGGTACGTTTCGGTTATTCTGGACAGGTCGTTTTCGGAAACGAGGAAAATGTTTTTGGAGGCGACTTTCAGCCGCGCCGCGCGCGAGCCCACCTGGTTGAGCGACTCCTCTCCGGTGACGTAAAGCACCTTCATGTTTTTTGCCGCGCAGCCCGCCGCCTGCATGGTCAGCGTTGACTTGCCTATGCCCGGCGCGCCCGCCAGCAGCACCACCTGCCCGCCGATAAGCCCGCCGCCCAGCAGCCGGTCCAGCTCCGCCATGCCGGTGGCGATGCGCGTCTGGTCCTGCGAGACGGACTTGTCGAGCGTAACCAGCTCCGAGGAGAATCCGGTGAGGGAGCGCCGCTCTTTCGACGGCGAGCCGACGGCTTCGGCCTCCTCGGCGAGCGTGCTCCAGCCCTTGCACTCCGGGCACTGGCCCAGCCATTTCGGCGAGGTGAAGCCGCATTCCTGGCAGCGGTAGACGCTTTTGAGTTTCATCAGTTGCCGCCCGAACGTATCGCGCCAAGGGACACCAG
>JAQTYB010000057.1 GCA_028688475.1 Elusimicrobiales bacterium | reverse complement strand
GCGGTTGCTCATGGTCAGTAGCTCCATTGTTGGCCCCTCCGCCTTGCGGCGTAAAGAGCCGTTTTAGCACTTCAACCATGACATTTCTATAAAACGCTACCATGACATTTTAAAAAAATCGCGACACCCCGTGAGTCGTGTATTTGCGAGTTTTGTTCACGGCGCATATTCTTACACGACATCACCCGCTTTGTCGCGGGGTGGAAACAACGGATGTTGTATCGAAGAGAATGTCGTCTCTCCCTGTTTTGCGTATAAAAGATTGCTTCATTGGCAAACAACAAGAGGGCTTCCCCGCAATGACAATTGTTGCGGATTGCGATTAACTCACCTTTTCGCCGATATAAATTGTCAACCGAAAAAGCGGGTGATATCGTGTCGTTGTGCCGTTGCCGTGTCGCCCTCTAAAATTGTTCAATTGGTATACAGTCGTGTTACGGCAGGCGCAGTCTGCATATTTTCTGTTTTTCACGGGCATCTCCATGCTAAAATTCCGGGCGCCTTATTCAGCGACAAGAATTCGCTAGACCGGCAAACTGCGGAGTTAAACATGGATTCTAATTCATATCCCCCGCGCATGTGGAACTCTCTGCCCAGGCTGGCAAAGCCGGCGGCGCTGGTTTATGTCCTCGACCTGCTGGTGCGCAAAGCCACCGGAATGGCGGTGATTACCAACGATACCGCCAGCTACATGCACAAGGGCGCCGCGCGCCCGCCGGCCTATCCCGCGCTGATAGATGTTTTTTCCGCCGTTTTCGGAGACGGCGTCGCGTGGATGTACGCGCTCATAGTATTCCAGTGCTTCGCGGCGGCGGTGTGCGCGTGGCGGCTCTGCGCGGTTTTGCGCAAATCGTACGGACTGCCGGAACCCGCGGCGGCGGTTGTTTTGGCGCTGCTGCTCCTGCCGGCGGACACCTGGTACGGCAGCCTCATCGGACCGGAGATGATGCTTTACGCCTGCGCTCTGCTGGCGCTTTCGCTTATCGCGGAGGGACTGGCCGCTCCCTCTTTGGCGGCGTTTTCCTGCGCCGCCGCTTCGGGCGCGCTGGCGATGCTGTTCAAGCCGCAGGGAACGTTCCTGCTGGCGCTTGCCGCGGCGGGGGCTTTCGCGGGCTGGCGGCTCTCAAGCAAATCGTTCCGGTTCCGCCGTTTTCTCGCCGCCGCCGCGGTGTGTTACTGCTGCGCCGCCGGCTGCGACGCGCTGTATCATAAAATCGTAAACGGAAACCGTGGCTTTCCGCTGTTCAGCTACATGGTGGCGGGCAATCTGCTGCGGCTGTCCGAACCCGCGGACGCGGCCCGTTTCGCGCCGGCGGACAGGAAGATGGCCTCCGTCATTCTAGACGAGATGGAAGCGAGAGGGTATACGCTGCGCCACGGGTATACGGACATAAACCAGGTGCTGCATCATACCTCGCTTATGACTGCGGGGGAGGCTTACGGCCTGTCGCGCGGTGAAGTCGGCAAAAAGATAGTCGCGGCGCTGCTGCCGAAGTATTTCCTGAAATACGTCTTTCATGCGGGATGGAAGCTGCTGCGCAGCGTCCGCCCCGTGCAATTGCTCGTGCTGGCGCTGCTGCTCATGCTGCCCGGCTGGAGCGCGCCGGCGGCGGGCAACGTGCTCATGTCGCTGGTATTGCTTTCCTGCCTGCTCAACAGGATGACGATTGTTCCGCTCGTGGAATTGCAGGGCAGGTTTCTTTTCATCACCGACGCAACGGTTGTGCCGCTGTTCATCGCCGTCGCGTTCCACCCTCTGCTGGCCGTCTTGTCCGGCGGGACCGCGGGGCCGCCGTGCGCGCAAACCGCCGCTTCTATTGTTAGCCCGCCGGAGAAAATTGTTTAATATATTGCTGTCGCGGCAGTGTTCGCCGCGCATTCCAATTTGAACGGATGCCTTCATGCTTAAGAAAATTCTGGACGCCTTATTCGGCAGCAAAAGCGAGCGGGAACTCAAAAAATTCCAGCCGACGGTGGAGCTCATCAATTCTCTGGAAGAGGGGATAAAGGCCCTCACAGAAGAGCAGCTAAAAGCCAAAACTGTTGAGTTCAAAGAACGCCATGCAAACGGCGAGCCGCTGGACTCGCTGCTGCCGGAAGCCTTCGCCGTCGTGCGCGAGGCCGCGCGCCGCACGATAGGGATGCGTCCTTATGACGTGCAGTTGCTCGGAGGAATGGTGATGCATCAGGGCCGCATCGCCGAAATGGGTACCGGCGAAGGTAAAACGCTCGTCGCCACGCTGCCCGCCTATCTGCACGCGATAAGCGGCAAGGGCGTGCATATCGTTACCATCAACGACTATCTGGCCCGCCGCGACCGCAACTGGATGGGTCCCATACACGAATTTCTCGGCCTCACCGTCGGTTTCATCACGCATGACATGAGAAATTCCGACCGCCAGCAGATGTACCGCTGCGACATCACTTACGTCACCAACAACGAAATAGGCTTCGATTACCTGCGCGACAACATGGTGGTCTCGCGCGAGGAGCGCGTGCTGCGCCCGCTCAATTTCGCGGTGGTGGACGAAGTGGACTCCATTCTCATAGACGAGGCCCGCACCCCGCTCATCATCTCCGGCGCGCCGGAGGAATCCACCGACAAGTACAGCATCATAGACCGCATCATCCCCAGCCTCAAGGTGCGCATGGTTACCGACAAGGAGGAAATCGCCGCCAAGTATTCCGGCGAGGACCTCGCCAAGGGCTACGATGCCATTGTGGACGAAAAAGCCTCCACCGTCACGCTTACCGACCAGGGCATATTCAAGGCGGAGAAATTCCTCGGCATAAAAAGCCTTTACGACGACGTGCAGGCCGAATGGGCGCATCACATCACGCAGGCGCTGCGCGCGCATTACCTGTTCGAGCGGGATGTGGACTATGTCATAAAAGACGGCGAAGTCATTATCGTAGACGAGTTCACGGGCCGCCTCATGCCGGGCCGCCGCTGGTCGGACGGGCTGCATCAGGCGGTGGAATCCAAGGAGCATCTGGCGATAAAGGAAGAAAACCAGACGCTGGCCACCATCACCTTCCAGAATTTTTTCAAGCTCTATAACCGCATTTCCGGCATGACTGGCACCGCCATGACGGAGGAGAACGAGTTTTGGGAAATTTACCACATGGACGTAGTGGAAATCCCCTCCAACAAGCCGCTGCGCCGCGTGGACGCGGCCGACTCCATTTATCTCAACGAGCGCGCCAAGTTCAGCGCCATCATCCGCGAAATCGAGGAATGCTGGAAAAAAGGCCAGCCCATGCTGGTGGGCACCCGCTCCATCGAAAAATCCGAAAAACTCGCCGCCATGCTGCGCGCGAAGGGAATACCACACCAGGTGCTCAACGCCAAGTATCACGAGATGGAGGCGCAGATAATCGCTCAGGCCGGACGCAAGGGCGCCGTCACCATCGCCACCAATATGGCGGGCCGCGGCACGGACATCGTGCTGGGCGGCAATCCGGCGGACAAGGCGGAACAGGAGTTTGTAGTCGCCGCCGGCGGGCTTCACGTCATCGGCACAGAGCGCCACGAGGCGCGCCGCATAGACAACCAGCTCAGGGGCCGCTGCGCGCGCCAGGGCGACCCGGGCAGTTCCCGCTTTTATCTCGCGCTTGACGACGAGTTGATGCGCCTTTTCGGCTCGGACCGCATCACCACCATAATGGAAAAACTCGGCGCGGAGGAAGACGAGCCCATCGAGCATCCTCTCATCTCCCGGCAAATCGAGGCGGCGCAGCGCCGCGTCGAAGGCCAGAATTTCGACATCCGCAAGCACCTTCTCGATTACGACAAGGTGATGAACCAGCAGCGCACCGCCGTCTACAAACTGCGCAACAGCATTTTGGACGGCGACGACGTGACCGCGATGATTGACGCCATGCTGGCGGAAGTCATCGAGGAGTCGCTGGAGAAATGGGCGCCCGTAGCCTCATCGCTGCAATTGTGGGACATGGAAAGCCTGTCGGCGTTCTTCCGCCGCGTTTTCGATATGGACTTTCCGCTCCCCGCCGAGGAAATGGCGAAAATAGGACGCGAGGTCGCGCAGTCGGAAATCAAGGCGAAAATAGACGGACTTTACAAAACCCGTGTCGCTGTTTTCGCGGAGCAGGGTGTCGAGTTCCACCAAATCGAGCGTATGCTGCTGCTTCAACTCATAGACCAGGCGTGGAAAAATCATCTTTACGAACTGGACCATCTGCAAAAGAGCGTTGGTCTGCGCGCCTACGGCCAGAAGGACCCGCTCATCGAGTATCAGAAGGAATCCTTCGTCCTCTATCAGGGCATGATGGGCCGCGTGCGTGACCAGTTGGTTGATTACCTCTTCAAAATACAGCTTCCGCCAAAGCCCCGGCCCGCGCCGGCCGCAACGCAATCGCGCGGAGACGCCTCGCCGCAGGAAGAGGGCGACGGCGTTCCACGGCTGCAAAAATCCCCGGCCCGCGCCGCGCTGGCAGAGAAAGAATCCGGCGGCGAAGCCCCGATAAAAAAGATAGGCAGAAACGACCTCTGCCCTTGCGGCAGCGGACAAAAATACAAAAAGTGCTGTGGACAGCAGTAAAAAGACACCGCTCATTTTTGGCGCAAGCGGCGCGGCTTTTGCCGCGCTGCTTGCGTTAAGCTGGTGGCCGAACGCCGGCTGCGGTTTTCTCGCGTGGACAGCCTTCGCGCCGTTTGGCTTCGCCGCGCTGCGCGCCGCGACAGTTAAAAACGCTTTTCTTTTCGGCGTTTACGCCGGATTTCTTTTCTACGCCATTACGCTGTACTGGATTTACCCGACCTGCCGCGCCGGGGACGTTGCCGCGCCGGTCTCGCTGGCGGCGTGGCTGGCGCTGGCGCTGGTTTTATCGCTTGAATGGGGACTGCTCGCCCTTGCCCTCAAACGGCTGGCGGTTTACGGCGGATTTTTTCCGCCGCTTGCCGCCGCCGCGCTTGCCGCGCTTGAATACGGCAAGGTTTCGCTTTGCGTTCACGGCGTCTGGTTTCCGTGGTTTCTGACGGGATACACTCAATGGAAATACCCGGCGGTAATCCAAATCGCCTCGGTATGCGGAGTGTATGGCGTAAGTTTCGCGGTGGCGTTCACGGGTTTTGCGCTGGGTTACGCGGTTCATCTGTTCCGCCCTGGCGATTATCCACGCCGCCGGAAAGCTGCGGTTGTTGCAGCCGCCGCTCCTCTGGCGCTGCTGGCGGGGCTTGTTTTTTACGGACATGCGCGGCTCGGCTCCGCGGCGGATTCGGGCCCGGCGGTAAAAATCGCCGTCATTCAGCCGAACATAGACCAGTATAAAAAATGGAACGAGGATTTCGTGGCGGAAATACTGGCGAAAATCGCCTCCCTCTCCGGAAAAATCGCCGCCGAAAACCCCGGAACGGCGGCGATAGTGTGGCCTGAGTCGGCATTGCCGGGCTCCATTGATGATTTGCGTTACGCGCGGTATGTGAAAGCGGTGGCGAAACAAACGGGCGCGTGGCAGATTGCCGGCACGGTGACCTCGCGGGGCGATAAAAATTATGTTTCGGCCTGCGCGGTGTCTCCGTCGGGCGCTGCCGGCGGCGTCTACGACAAGCGCAAGCTGGTGCCCTTCGGCGAATTCGTGCCCCTGCGCGGTTTTCTGGGCCATTTTGTCTCGGCGGTAAATAAACTGGGCGAATTCTCGCCCGGCGAGCGCAGCCAGCCGCCGTTGGCGGCGGGCGGCCTTAAATTCGGTATGGGTATTTGTTACGAGACGATTTTCCCCTGGCTCTGGCGCGGGTATCCCGCCGCCGGAGCGAACCTGCTGGTGAACATAACAAACGACGGCTGGTATCTCGACTCCGCCGCGCCGTGGCAGCATTTTTCCGCCGCGGTTTTCCGCGCAGTGGAAACGGGGTTGCCGCTTGTGCGCGCCGCAAATACCGGCATTTCCGGCTGGATTGACGGTTTCGGCAGGGTGCGCGCGCGCACCGCGCTCAATACTGAGGCCGCGCTGGTTTTCGACGTGCCCATTACTCCGGTCCGCGCGGTTTATTCCGGCGCGGGAGACGTTTTCGCGCTGCTTATGTGCTGCGCGGCGGCGCTGGCGCTGGCCTGCGCGGGGAGAATGCGATGAAACGGCTGGTAGCTTCCAAAAAATACGGCATAACGCTTGAAAACCACGTTTTCGTGCCCTCCAAGTTCGTGCGCGCGGCCCAACTGCTTGAAGAACGCGGCCTCATCGGGCCGGAAAACGTGTTTGAGCCGCAAATGCCTTCACGCGCAGATTTGCATCTCGCGCATTCGCCGGAATGGACGGAAAAACTGCTCGGCTGCGCCCTCACTCCTGAGGATATCCGGCAGGCTGAAATCCCGGTTACGCGCGAGACGGTGGACGCGCATTTGCTTGCCTGCGGCGGCACTGCGCTGGCCTGCTGTTTCGCGCTTGAAGACGGAGTCGGCCTGCACAGCGGCGGCGGCGGGCATCACGCGACGCATAACCACGGCGGGGGTTTCTGCCTCGCCAATGATATCGCGGTGGCGATCAATAAAATGCGCGCAGAGGGCCGCATCAAGCGCGCCGCAGTGGTGGATCTGGACGCGCATCAGGGCAACGGCACCGCCTATATCTTCGCCGGAGACCCCGATGTGTTCACGTTCTCCATGCACGGGCGCGACATTTACCCCGACATAAAGGCGAAAAGCTCGCTGGATGTGGAACTTGAGCCGGGTGTCGCCGGGCCGCGTTATATGGACGAACTCAGGCGCCGCCTGCCGGGCGTGCTTGACGGGCACGGGCCGGAACTGGTCGTTTACGTTTCCGGCGCGGACACTTACGAGCACGACCAGCTCGGCGGCTTCAAGCTGACCGTTGAGGATTTGAAAGAGCGCGACGCCTGGGTTGCCGCAGAATGCGCGCGCCGCGGCGTGCCAGTGGCGGTTGTGCTCGGCGGCGGCTATGCGCGCAATTCCGATGACACCGCGCGAATCCACGCCAACACTCTGGAAATCGCGTCAAAGGCTTTTGCTAGAATGTAACCGTTATGGCTGAACACATAGAATTTAAAGACGCCGAAAATAAAATAGAGGAACTCGCCGCCAAGCTCAAAAATCTAGGTGCGCTTTGCCGGATAGAGGAAAAGCGCGCGGAACTGCTCAAGGGCGAAGGCCAGGCGGCCTCCGGCGATTTCTGGACCAATTCCCAGTCGGCGCAGGGCGCGCTGAAGGCGCTGTCGGACCTTAAAAAGGAAATCGAGCGGTACAACTCCGTCTCCAAACTCATAGACGACGCCAAAGCCCATTACGAACTCGCCAGGGAAATCGGCGACTCCTCGGAACTCGCGGAAATACTCGGCGTTCTCGCCAAAGCGGGCGCTATACTGAAGGATATGGATTTCGAGGTAAAACTTTCGGACCCCGCCGACAAGCTCAACGCCATAATAAGCATCCACGCCGGCGCCGGCGGCACCGAAGCCTGCGACTGGGCCGACATGCTGCTGCGCATGTACGCCCGCTGGGCGGAGCGGCACGGATTCGCCTTCAGCGTGACCGACATGCTCGGCGGCGAAGGCGCGGGGATACGAAACGCCACGGTTTTCGTGCAGGGCCGCTACGCGCACGGTTACCTGAAAAGCGAAAACGGAGTGCACCGGCTGGTGCGCATTTCGCCCTTTGACGCCAACAAGCGCCGCCATACCTCTTTCGCCTCCTGCGACGTTCTGCCGGATATCGAAGAGGAAATAGACATCAAGATTGAGGAAAAAGACATCCGCATAGACACCTACCGCGCCGGCGGCGCGGGCGGACAGAACGTCAACAAGGTGGAAACCGCCATCCGCATCACCCACGCCCCGTCGGGGATAGTGGTGCAGTGCCAGAACGAGCGTTCACAGCACCAGAACCGGCTCAACGCCATGAAGATGCTAAAGGCGAAACTTTACGAGCTGGAAATGGACAAAAAACGCTCCGAACTCGAACGCCATTACGGCGAGAAGGGCGACATCGCCTGGGGCCACCAAATCCGCTCCTACGTTTTCATGCCGTACCAGTTGGTGAAAGACATGCGCACCGGCTGCGAAACCTCCGACGTGCAGGGTGTCATGGACGGCGCGCTTGACCCGTTCATGCAGTCCTATCTTGAATGGCTGGTATCAGGAAAAAAACCAATCAAATGAAAAACGAAACCCTTATAAAAAAAGCCCGCGCGAGCCTGCTTAACGCGCGCCTCAATCAACCGTTCAAAATCGCCACCGGGGCGCATAACTCGCTGGAAAATGTGCTTTTTGAAATCGAGCTTGCCGACGGCACGCGCGGTTTCGGCGAAGCCGCTCCCGCCAGCCACATCACGGGAGAAACGCAAAAGAAAACGCTGGCTAACCTTCAGGGCACGGCGAAAATGCTTGAAGGCCTCAGCGCATGCGATTATCTTGAGATTTCGCGCGCCTGCGCCACCGGCCTCAGCGACAACCGCTGCGCCGCCACCGCCGTGGAGGCCGCGCTGCTGGACGCATTGTCAAAGCACCTCAAAATGCCGATGTACAAGTTTTTCGGCCCCAAGCCCCGCATACTCGCCACCGATATGACCATTGTGCTCGGCACCGCGGAAGAGGCGGAAATCTGCGGCCGCGCCATAGCCAAACGCGGCATCAAATCGTTCAAAATAAAACTTAACGGAGACATTTCGCTGGATTTCGCTCGCACGCTCGCCGTTGCGGAATCCGCGCCGCGCAACCCGGTGAGGCTCGACGCCAATCAGGCCTATCCTCCGGCGAAGATGATGGAACTTGTGCGCGAACTCAAAAAAGCGAAAGTCCAACTTGAACTTATAGAACAGCCGGTCCCGAAAGACGACTGGGAGGGCCTGCGCGAGGTTTCGCGCAAATGCGGCGTCTGCGTCTGCGCCGACGAGGCCCTCGCCGGAATGGAAGATATCGTCCGCCTAATAAAAGGCGGCTACGCTCAGGCGGCCAATATAAAAACCGCGAAATTCGGTTTCATCCTCGGCGCGGAGATGGCGCGGCTTTGCGTTTCCAACGGCATAAAGCTGATGATAGGCGGCATGATGGAATCGCTGCTGGCGATGACGGCTTCGGCGCATCTGGCGGCTGGCGTCGGCGGTTTCGATTTCGTGGACCTGGACACTCCGTTTTTTATAAAGGACAACATAATGCGCGGTGGCGTGCTGTCAAACAGCGGCGTCTACGATTTGTCCAAAGTCAAATCCGGCCTCGGCGTAACGCCGTGCAATTATGGCATTAAAAAAACGCCGGGCGCTTTCGCCGGGACTGTTCACGGCGTGCAAATGGCGAAAAAAAGCCGTATTTAATACCATTGAACTATGAACTACAATCCCGTTACCCCTGAGATAATCGAGCAGCTTAAAAAAATCTTCGGCGAGAAGGCCGTGCTGGCGCAGGAGTCCGAGCGCGAGCCTTATTCGCACGACGAAACCGCCTGCCTTTCCGCCATGCCGGCGGTGGTGGTGCGCCCCTCAACCACCGCGCAGGTGAGCGAACTTATGAAGTTCGCCTCCGCCAACCGCATCCCCGTCACTCCGCGCGGCGCGGGCACCGGCCTCACGGGCGGCGCGGTGCCGGTAATAGGCGGCATACTGCTCAGCCTAGAATATTTCAACAAAATCCTCGAAGTTGACACGGATAACCTGCTTGTGGTGACGCAGCCCTCCGTCATCACCGGCGAGTTGCAAAAAGCCGTGGAGGAAAAAGGCCTTTTTTATCCGCCGGACCCCGCCAGTCTCGACAGCTGCCACATCGGCGGCAACGTGGCGGAAAACGCGGGCGGCCCGCGCGCGTTCAAATACGGCGTGACGCGCGAATATCTCACCGGTCTTGAAGTGGTTTGGCCCGACGGCAGAATTTCCCGCATCGGCGGCAAGACCATCAAAAACGTGGCGGGCTACGATTTGCTGGGGCTTTTATGCGGCAGCGAGGGCACTCTGGGCGTGATAACCGAAATAACGCTCAGCCTCATTCCCAAGCCGCCGCATCAGGTTGATTTGCTTATCCCGTTCCCGTCGGTGGCGGCGGCGGTGGAGACGGTTACCAAAATCATCAGCGCGCGCATAATGCCGGCGACGATGGAACTGATGGAGAAAAAAGCCATCCGCGCCAGCGAGGCCATGCTGGAGAAAAAAGCCCCCTTCGGCGAAGCCGGGGCGCATCTGCTGATACAGCTCGACGGCGCGGACAAGGCGCAGTTGCAGTCGGAGTACGAAAAAATCGGCGAAATCGCCATGGAGCTGGGCGCGGAGGACGTGCTGGTTGCCGAAGACAAGGCTTCCTCCGACCGCATCTGGGAAATACGCCGCGCCATCTCCGAGGCGCTCGTCCACAAAAGCCCGGTGCTGAAAAAAGACGACGTGTCCGTCCCGCGCGCGAAGCTGCCGGAATTTTTCGCCACGCTCGCCGAACTGGAAAAAAAGCACGGTCTGGAAATGATTTCCTTCGGCCACGTCGGCGACGGCAACGTGCACGTCAACTTCCTCAAAAACGACGTGCCGCAGTCCCAATGGGACGCCAAGCTGCCGGAGCTTATGCGCGACACTTACGGCGCCGCCGTAAAAATGGGCGGCGCGCTGACGGGCGAGCACGGCGTGGGCTGCGTGAAGAAGGAGTTTCTCGGCGTTGGCGTGGACCCCGCCGCGATGGAAATAATGAAAAAACTCAAAACCGCCATAGACCCCGCCGGAATAATGAACCCCGGCAAGGTGTTCCCCGACGCCTGACCGGACAACGCCTATTTGGAAAGCCAGTCCAGAATTTTACGCGCCGCTTTTTCCGGCCTGGTTTTGGCGAGGTCCAGTATTTTGACTGCGCGCGGGCCGAAGGCTTTTTTCGCCGCGGCGGCCAGAGACGGCCTTGCGGTTACCACGAAGTTTCCCTTGAAATGCGCGGCAATGCGGGCGACGGCTATCATAAATCCGCCGCCTCCGGCTTCTATGGCGCCGAACTCGTCTATCAGGATGCAGCCGCAATCCGCGCTGGAGCAAATAGCGCGTCTCGCGAAGATGAACCCCTTGTTGTCCACCTGCGGGCCCTCTTCGGAAACTTCCAGCAGATATTTTTCCTTGCCGGTTTTGACGCTCTGCACGAAATAGAAACGCTTTTTTCCCTCGGAGAACTCCGCGCGCGTGATGACGCCGCCGGGAGCGGCGCCGGATTGCGCCAGCCCCTTGGCCACGAAAGCGGCGCAGGCGGTCTTTCCCGAATTGCGCTGGCCGGTTATTAGAATCAGCATAGCTTACAAATTACACAAAATAGCCGCCGTCATGTTCAACATGGCGTTTAATGCGCTAAAATTTATTGGCGTTGCCTGATAAAGCGTTCCCGGAGGATTTATGCGAAATCTGTTGTTTGCTGTTTTGGCGGTTGTGCCGGCGGTGTGCCTTGCCGCGCCCAAAAACCGTGTCGCCGATGTAAACGGCGCCGCGATTACGCGCGCCGACGTGGAAAAGCGCATGTGGTCGCTTTTCGGGGACAAGACGGCGGATGCGCTGATAAACGAGGAAGTGATGGTCCAGCAGGCCCAAAAGCTGGGCTTGCGCGTGTCGGACGCGGATGTAGCCAATGCATACGCCGCCGTCAAAACCGAAGGCGGTCCGGCGCTGAAAAACGCCGCCGAGGCCGACATGAAGTCGCAGTTGCGCAGGCATCTGCTGGCGGCGGCAGTGGCGTCAAAGCTGCGGGGGATATCCGTCACCGACGCGGACGCCGAGGCTTTTTTCAAGGAAAACAAGGCGCGGTTTGACAGGCCCGAAGGCGCAACGCTCATCCAGCTTACGGCGACTTCCGGTCAGGAGGCGCAGGATATGCTGGCCGCGCTGAACGCGGGCGCCGATTTCAAAAAGCTGGCCGCGACGAAATGTTCCGCCAACAAGCTTTGTCCGGCGGACGCCGCCCCCGTCACCATTTACAGGGGGCAGTTGAATGCCGCCGCTGAAAAGACGGTATTTTCCATTAAACCCGCCGAATATTCCGGCGTAATCGAAAACAACGGTTACTTCCACATCGTGCGCCTGGAGGCCGTTGTTCCCGGGGTTCCCGCGGATTTCGGGCAGTTGAAAAACAGAATAAGGGAAGCCCTGTATCAGTCGAAGGTGGAACAGGCGATTCCCCAGGTATCAGCGGAACTGCGCGCCGCTGCGAAGGTAAAGCTGTATCCCTGACGGTTTTCAGCAAACAAAGCGCGTCCGGCAAACCGCCGGGCGCGCTTTTATCTGAACGTGAGAACGGCCGGCTTGTGGCCTTTGCATTGCCCGTCGTCGTATTCCGCGTAGGAGGCGACGATGATTTTGTCGCCTTTTTGCGCGAGGCGGGCGGCGGCGCCGTTGACGCAGACTCTGCCTTTTCCTCCGAATAGCACGTAGGTGGAAAACCGCGCGCCTGAATTGCAGTTGTAGACGTCAACCTTTTCAAACTCCAGCAGGTCGGCTTTTTTGCAGAGCGCGCTATCCAGAGTGATGGAGCCGTTGTAATTCAAATCGCATTCCGTCACCGTCAGGCGGTGCAGCTTGGATTTGAGCATTGTTCTGCGCATCTTCTACCTCAACTTTTTGAATTCAGCTTGTGCGCCAGGCGCAGTCCGATGAGCACGAGGTCTGGCACTATGGCGTCGAAAACGCCTTCGCCCTCGAACAATCGGGAGAAGCCGCCGGTGCCTATCAGCAGGGTTTTCTCCCCGTTGAAATAGTCCCTGCGTATCCGGGAATGAATTTCTTTTGCCGCCGCAAGGTTGGAATGGAAAAGGCCCGACTGTATGCTCTCCACCGTGCTGCGTCCCACCAGCGCCGACGGGCGCGCTATTTCCACCGTGCGCAATTGGGCGGTGCGTCCGGCCAGCGCTTCCATCGAGATTTTCAGCCCCGGCATTATCATGCCGCCCAGATAGTCCTTTTCCTTTGAGACGGCGCAAAACGTCGTCGCCGTGCCGTAGTCGGCGATTACCAGATGGCTGCCGGGATAGAGATGCAGCGCGCCGACGGCGTTGGCTATCCTGTCCGCGCCGACCTCCGCCGGGTTTTTATATTTGATATTCAGCCCCGTTTTGACTCCGGGCTCAAGCAGGAAAGGCTCCAGCCTGAAATACTTTACGCAGGCGCTGTGCAGCGAGTATAAAAGCTGCGGCACCACCGAGCAGATGGCCACCGCCGTGACCGCTTCGTCAGGGATTTTATTTTCGCGCAGCGCCGCTTTCAGGAACACGCCGATTTCGTCCGAAGTGGTTTCCGCGCGGGAGGTGCGGCGGAATTTGAGGAGCAGTTCCCCGCCGTCGAAAACCCCCGCGAATATGTTGCTGTTGCCAACGTCAAGCGCAAGCAGCATTTTGCTCCTCCTTAATTTTGCAGCGAGATTATCCGGCGGGCCAGCGCGCTTGCCGCGTTGCAGCGCCCGGCGGGCTTGCCCTTCGAGTAGAGCGTGAAAACACGTTTACCACGGCGCAGGTCCAGCATGTCGTTGTGGACCGCGAGGCTCACCCCCGGTCGCAGCGAAAGCTCCAGCCCTGCTTTTCGGCGTACTTTTGCGGATTTGGTGCAAGTCAGTTTGAAGCCTGCTATGAAAATTTTTTTTGAGCCCGCGTATCGCGCCAGCCGGTCGAGTATCTTGAAGTTGCGCCTGAGCCGGACCGTCAGGTCCAATCCCGAATCCAGCTTGGCCGCCGTGCCGGGTTTTGCGCGTTTTTTGCCCGCGCGGATTTCCGCGACGGAATAATCGCTGACTGCGGCGAGGTGTATTACCGCGTCGAATCCGCCCGACTTGAGCAGGCGGCGGAGCGCGGCGTCGAGTCCCGCGAAATCAAAAAATTCCTCCAGCGGGCCGTTTGTCTCGGGCAATACCGCCCCTTGCCCGTGCAGGTAAAACGCGCGGTGCCCGGCTTTTCGGAACGCGTCGGCCAGCGCGGCGCCGGTGGCGCCGGTGCTGAAATTGGTGATGAAGCGGACGCCGTCTAGCGGCTCGCGTGTCGCGCCGGAAGTAATCAGCATGTTCATTTCTTCAACAGCCTCATTATTTCAGCGTGAATGGCGTCGGGTTCCGGCAGCCGGCCCTCGCCTTCGTCCCCGCAGGCCTGCCTGCCGTATGCCGCCGGCATGACATGAACGCCCCAGCCGCGCAGCGTTTCAATCGAGCGGACCGTCGCCGGGTGCCGCCACATATTGCGGTTCATGGCGGGGGCGACGAGGCAGGGCTTTTTGAAATCGTGGGCGAGAAAAAGAGTGCTCACGCAGTCGTCTCCGACGCCCGCGGCCATTTTGTTGATGATATTCGCCGTGGCGGGGCAGATGACGGCGATATCAAGCCAGGAGGCGAGCGCGACATGCTCGATATTCTGCCGCTTTTCGAACATGTCGGAATACGCCGGTTTTCCGGTGAGCCCCTCCAGCGTGGCGGGGCCTATAAATTGCAGCGCGGATTTGGTGCAGGCGGTTTTCACATCGCAGCCTTCGCGCGCCAGCCGCGAAATTACGGCGCAGGCTTTGAAGCAGGCTATGGAGCCCGTCAGGCCGACCACGATTTTATATTTTGACATTGTCTATAAGCCTCACTTTGCCGGCGCGGACCGCGCCGAAACGGCGGCCGTATTTTTCCGCGACATAATCCACGGAGAAGCCTTTGCGCGCGAGCAGCCTGCGGATTGCCGCCGTATTTTTACCTGCTGAAAGCGCGGTGTGAAATTGGGGGGCTGCGGCGCGCTGCTCCGGCGTCAATAGCATGTTGCGCGAGCTCATGGCCAGACCGTCGGCCTCGCGCACCGTGGGGCAGGGGATGATTTCCGTGTCCAGGAAAAACGCCTCCGCCAGGCCTTTTATCAGGAGGTATTGCTGATAATCCTTTTCGCCGAAATAGGCGCGGCGCGCGCCGGCGATATGCAGCAGTTTCAGCACCACGGTCAGCACGCCGTCGAAATGGTCCGGCCTGTGCGCTCCGCAGAGCAGTTTGCTGTCAACGGTTTCCTGCACTCGGTAGCGGTAGCCGTCGGGGTAGAGTTCGCCATACTCCGGGGCCAGCAGATAATCCGCGCCGGAGGCAGCGAGCAGTTTAGCGTCGCGCTCCAGCGCGCGGGGATAATTTTCAAGGTCGCGCGGGTCGTCGAACTGCGTCGGGTTGACGAAAATGCTGGCAAGCGTGCGGTCGTTTTCGGCGGCACTTTTTTTCACCAGCGAGACATGGCCCGCGTGCAGCGCGCCCATCGTCGGCACAAAGCCGAGCGTCAGGCCTTTGCGCGCGTGCGCCTTTTGCAGGCCCCGCCAGCGCGCGATTGTGCGGATTATGCGCATGAATGTTCCTTCGCGGGAAACGCGCCGGATTTTATCTCCGAATCGAACTCGCGGAGCGCCTGCGCGGCAAGCGCGCGTCCGTCGAGATAGCGTTTCACGAAACGGGGCGCCATGTCGTCATACAATCCCAGCGCGTCTTGCAGCACCAGCACCTGCCCGTCGGTGAATGGCCCCGCGCCTATGCCTATAGTGGGCATCGAAACAGCTTTGGTGATGTCGCGGGCCACGGTGTCCGGCACGCATTCCAGCACGACGGCAAAGCAGCCCAGCTCTTCAAGTTTTTTTGCCTGCGCCAGGAGCGAGCCCGCCGCCGCTTCGCCCCGGCCCTGCA
>JAQTYB010000134.1 GCA_028688475.1 Elusimicrobiales bacterium | reverse complement strand
CTTCCGTAGTGAAAGCGGCGATTTTGGCCTGAGACGCAGCAGGCTGAGGCAAGCAGGACTGTTGCCTGTAAGCCGAAGAGCCGCGAAGTATCAGGGCAAAAGCGGCGCTTGCAGCAGAATACGGAGACTTTAGAAAGGCTCTAAGGGAGACACGGAGGGAACGATGCCCGTCAGAAATTCGCAAAAACCGCTTTGGCTTGTAACCGGCGGAGCCGGTTTCATAGGCTCCAATATCTCGGAAGAACTGGTGAAGATGGGCGCGCGCGTGCGCATCCTCGATAATTTTTGCACCGGCAAAAAAGAGCATATCGCCGCTTTCGCGGACAAGGTGGAGCTTGTAAAAGGCGACATCAGAAGCGCCGCCGACCTGAGAAAGTCAATGAAGGGCGTCTCCTACGTGCTGCATCAGGCGGCGCTGCGCTCGGTTCCCAAATCGGTGGACTGTCCGGAGCCAACCAACGAGAATAATGTAGACGGCACGCTCAAGCTGCTGGTGGCTGCAAAAGACGCGGGAGTCAAGCGCGTGGTTTACGCCTCCTCCAGCTCCGCCTACGGCGAGTGCAGGATTTTCCCGCAAAAAGAGACGCTGTGCCCCTCGCCGGTTTCCCCTTACGCCGTCAGCAAACTGGCGGCGGAATATTACTGCGTGATGTTCGCCAAAACCTACGGACTGGAAACCGTGTCGCTGCGCTATTTCAACGTTTTCGGGCCGAGGCAAGACCCCGAATCCAGATATTCCGCCGTAATCCCCAAATTCATGGAGCGCGCCAAAGCCGGCAGGACGCTTGAAGTCCACTGGGACGGCAAACAGTCCCGCGATTTCACTTTTGTGGCGAACGTGGTGCAGGCCAACATAAAAGCCGCGCTTTCGCCGAAAACGGCGGGCGGCGTTTATAACATCGGCTGCGGCGGCTCCAACTCGCTGCTGGAACTTATAAAAGCGATTGAAGATTGTCTAGGCGGCAAGGTGGATAAAAAATTCCTGCCGAAACGCGCCGGCGACGTGCGCAAGACTTATGCCGACATTTCCGCCGCAAAGCGCGACCTGGGCTATCGCCCCGCCGTCATGTTCGCCGAAGGCGTGCGGCTCACTTGGGAATATTTCAAGTAGTCAAAAACGCGAGGAAACCCATATATGCTGCCGACGCCGTCCTCCGTGGGCTGGATTGAAGTGGTTTGCGGAAGCATGTTTTCCGGCAAGACGCAGGAGCTGATTCGCCGTCTGCGGCTTGCCACCATAGCTAAACAGCGGGTGCAGGTGTTCAATTCCGCGCTGGACGTGCGCTATGGCAAGGACCATATCATCTCGCACGACCAGTCCAAAATCCCGTGCAAGCCGGTGCGCAGTTCCGCCGCACTGCTAAAAAACGTGGCAGCGGACACGCAGGTGGTCGGCATAGACGAAATCCATTTTTTCGACGCGGGGATAGTGGACGCATGCGAAACGTTAGCCGCGCAGGGCAAGCGCGTCATAACTGCGGGGTTGGACCAGGATTATAAGGGAAAGCCGTTCGATAACACCGCCAAGCTGATGGCGGTGGCCGAGTACGTCACCAAGAATCTTGCGATTTGCATGGTTTGCGGCAACCCTGCCAACCGCAGCCAGCGGTTGTCCGAAAACAAAAAACGCATAGACGTGGGCGCCGCCGACAAATACGAAGCCCGCTGCCGCAAATGCCACAAACCGGAACCTGACGGGGAATAGACGCTGGCAAACCCATAAGAGCCAATCTGAAATCTCCGTATTCTGCTGCAAGCGGCGCTTTTGGCCCTGATACTTCGCGGTCTTCGGCTTACAGGCAACAGTCCTGCTCGCCTCAGCCCGCGAAGTATCAGGGCCAAAATCGCCGCTTTCGCCACGAAAGAGAGATTTCAGACTGGCTCTAACACGGAAATCACAGTTGCTGCGGTTTCCGTGCTGGTTATCACTACTCCGTTAAGTATATGCGCCTATTTGGAGGCGCGCAGCGGAATAAACAACCCATACGCACGACGCAGCCCCGCACAGCCGCGCAGGCAACCCGCAGCAGCAAAAACATTCCCATCCCTTTATATGCGCCTCCCCTTCGGGCAAGGGCGCTTTCGGGCTGCGTCCGCGTCGCTCGTCGCTTGCATACAACGAGTATGCGCGCTCCTCGCTCCTTGCCTCGCCTCAAAATCACCCTTGCAAATAGCCGCATATACTTAACGGAGTAGTGTTATTTACAGCAATTCCGCCACCAGCGCGGCCAGCGAGCTGCGCTCCGTCTTGGTGAAGGTGATGTGCCCGTAAATCCGCTGGCCTTTGAAACGGTCCACTATATAGGTAAGGCCGTTGGATTCTATATCCAGATACGGGCTGTCTATCTGGTGCGGATCGCCCGTAACCACCACTTTGGTGCCTTCGCCCGCGCGGCTGAGGATGGTTTTAACCTCGTGCGGCGTGAGGTTTTGGGCGTCGTCAACAATCATGTATTGCTTGGGCAGCGTGCGTCCCCGGATGTGAGTGACGGAGGCTATTTCCACCTTGCCGCTTTCCACCAGGTAATCCGACTGCTCCATTCCCTCTTCGGGGTGCTTTTTTTCTGAGAGAAATTCCAGGTTGTCATAAATCGCGCCCATCCAGACGCCGAGCTTCTCCTCTTTCGAGCCCGGCAGGAAGCCGATATCCTTCCCGACGGGCACTATGGAGCGGCAGATGATGAGCCGGCGGTACACATTATCGTCAATGGCGCGCTGGAGCCCGGCGGCCAGTGAGATGAGCGTTTTCCCCGTGCCCGCGTTGCCGACCAGCGTGACAAGGCTGACCGAATCGTCCAGCAGCAGCTCCATGGCGAAGCGCTGCTCTTTGTTGAGCGGTTTTATGCCCCACGGCGCGGGGTCTGACTGCCCGACGGGCTGAAGCGTGAATTTGTCGCATTTCTCGTTGGCGTAGACGCGGCCTATGCCGGTATGCTTGGGATTTGCGACATCGCGCAGCACCACGAACTGGTTGGGGTAGAACGTGCGGGGGGCGAAGGCTTTGAGGTCCAGCGATTTTTCCTTATAAAACGCGCCAAGCGTGTCGGCGGGGGCGTCTATTTCCACGGTGCCGGTATAGAACTCGTCCACCTTCACTTTTCCAGCTTCGTAATCCTGCGCCTCTATGCCGACGGCCTCCGCTTTCAGGCGCAGGTTGATGTCCTTTGAGACTATTATCACGCGGCTCTTTTTGTCCCTCGACATGGAGTAGGCCGTGCTGATTATCCGGTTGTCCGACTCGCGCATCATGAAGTGGTGCGGCAGCGCGGTTTCCGGGTCCAGGGTGATGCGCACGGTGCCGCCGTTTTCCAGTTTCACGCCCTCGCTGAGCTTGCCCTTCTTGCGCAGTTCGTCGAGCCGGCGCGAGGTGAGGCGCGCGTTTTTGCCGAGCTCGTCGCCGTGGCTTTTGAAGCCGTCGAGCTCCTCGATGACGGCTATGGGGATGATTATGTCGTTATCCTTGAAATTGTTGACCGCGTTCACGTCGTGCAGCAGGACGTTGGTGTCGAGTATATATGTTTTGGTCATGGCTCTCCGCGTTGAGTCTAATTGAAATGTGCGCACGGTGGCCATTCTAGCATTTATTTCGGCAATTTCACGGCCTGCGTATTGCGCAAGCTAAAATCTAACCATAGGGCATATCGTTGTGCAATTTACTATCTAACCCTGTAGCGGGTCTGTTTGGTGGCCTGCGAGGGGCGGATAATGACACGACAAACCCGCATGGAATA
>JAQTYB010000056.1 GCA_028688475.1 Elusimicrobiales bacterium | reverse complement strand
GCGAGGATAGAGCTGTTTCTGGAAAAAGAGGGCATGACCGAAGTCTTCACCAATCTGGTGAACAATGCGCTCAAGTTCACCGAAAAAGGGCATATAGAGGTAGTGGTGCTTGACAGGGGAGACCGGTTGGAATGCTCGGTTTGCGATACGGGCGTGGGCATCCCGGAAAAAGACCTGCCTCTGGTCTTTGACAAGTTCAAGCAATTCAAAGTGCCCGTTGACATCGAGGAAAAGGGCAGCGGACTGGGGCTTTATATAGTCAAGGAAATAATCGAGCGCCATAAGGGAACGATTACGGTTTCCAGCATCTGCGGCAAGGGCACCAGATTCACTTTCGTCCTGCCTAAAACCGGGACTGAAAAACATTCGCCCGGATATTACTGAGTCCCGAATTAGCCATACTTGTGTTGCAATATTTTTGCGGGCGTAGTCGTTATACATGAACAGCGGTTGTTTTCGGGGGTGCTTTTTTGCCGGAAAAAATTTACGCGGCTTTTTCAAGGATGTCCGATTTCTCCGCGCGTTTCCTGTTGAATCGGTATGCGTTGTTCACCGGCTTTCTCTATTTGTATATGCTCGTCTGGCGCAAAGCGGGCGGGCTGCCGGTGTACAGCAATACCCTGCGGTTGGAAATGCCGGTCCTGCTGGCCTTGTACTGGTACTTCAACCGCATCCTGCGCCGGAACTTATTCCAGCCGTATATAGCCGCGCTGCCTGTCTTTTTGCTGTATACCTGGCACGACGCGTATTATCTGGTTTACGGGCAGATATTCCCGCCCGCGGCCATCCATGAATTGCCTGTTTTGTTCCATGTGCTGCCGGCAGCGTGGACAGCGGCGGTTTTGGCCGCCGCCCTGCTGCCGGCACTGCTCTTTCTTGCGGTTGTGGACTGGCGGCGCCGGTTCAGGGCCGTCATCGCGGGAGCGCTGTGCGCTGCTCTTTTTTGCGCCAGTCTGGCGATTTTTCCTCAGGCGTTCATCGCGGTTTTTACCGCAATAGCCAGCCCATCCGTCGAATGGTCCGATTATGAGAATGCCGCTAAAAACGGGCGGCTGATGGTCATGTGCCTGCGTGAAGCGCAGCGGCAATTGGCCGTGAAAACCCTGGCCAGCTACCACGACGGCGCGGACTATGCGCGCTGGAAAGGGGAACTGGCGGATTTCCTGGCCAAAAACAATAACGGGCATAACGTGCATCTGCTGGTGCTGGAAAGCCTGCTGGACCCTTCGCTGTTTAAGGGCTTGAGACTCTCGCAAGACCCGCGGCACCCGGAATTCAGAAAAATTTTCGGCGGCAAAACCGGTTTTTCCGTTTCGCCGGTTTTCGGCGGGGGAACCGCGCAGGTGGAGTTCGAGGCGTTATGCGGCGTGCCGGCGTACAGGCACACGTCCGGCATAGAGTTCAATACGTTCGACAAGGCGCCGGTTGACTGCCTGCCGCAACTGCTGCGGGAAACGGGCTACCGCGCAATCGCCACGCATCCGTTCAAGCCGCAGCTATATAATCGTCTGCGGGCATACCCGGTGCTGGGGTTTGGCGAACTCTATTTCCCCGGGGAATATTTCGCGGGCAAAACCTGGCTTTCCATAAAGGAGGAATCCGGCGCGGAGGGCGCCTTGTTCGATGGAGACTTGTTCCGCCGGCTGCTTGTTTTTCTCAACAGCGCCAAGCCGCCGGTGTTCGATTATGTCCTCGGCATGTACGGGCATTATCCGTCGGGACTCGATACGTCCGTGCGTCCGCCCGTCATCAAGTCCGACAGCGGGGATAAAAAACTGGACAAGGTGATAAATCAATTTTATTACCGCACCGGCGCGCTGGCTGAATTCGTGAATGAATTGGCGAAAAAAGACCCCCGCAGCCTGATAGTGGCGGTGGGCGACCATTTGCCCTCGCTTGCGCGCGGCATCAACACCTACCGGCAATTCCGGTATCTGCCTTCCGCCCGCGACCCCGAGCATACAACGCGGATTTTCATAGTGCAGGACGGTAAACCGGTTGCATATCCGCTGATACATCATTATGATATCCAAGGGATAATACTGGACTATATTACCGATGGCAAATACTGCCGCCGCTGGAAATGCGCCCATCTGGGCGATACGCGGGACAAGGACAAGCTGTTCAACCGCTACATGCGCATAATGGCCGAAGGCGTGAAGTCATAGACTTGTCCCCAAATAATTTTATGGGCAAAAATCAAGGCTTTTGGCTTGCAGCTTCGCAGTCTTCGGCTTACACACCCCGTCGGAGTGTGCTCGTCTCAGCCTGCTGCGCTGCAAACCAAAATCCTGTCTTTTTACCTCATAACCTTATTCGGGGACAAGTCTAATGGCAAAATTGGATTTGGAGACCCCGCTCGCCGGACTGATTTTCAGGTTTTTTCTGGCCAGTTCGGCGGCATATTTCTTTTACCTTGTTTTTTTCCATTATTCATCGCTGATATGGGCGGTGAACCCGATACTGCCCCTGGAAAAATACACGCCGTGGATGCGCTCCTGGGTTTTCGAGCGCGACGGGGTGGAGCCGTACGTGCTGTACGCGATGATGTATTGCGTAATCGGCGCCGCGCTGCTGGCGGATTATGCGGTCTCGAAGGCTGCCGCACCGGGAATCAAAAAGATTCTTTTTCCGCTTGCCGGCCTGCTTTCGCTCCATTTCTATTTCATCAGGGTGTTCCATGCGCCGGCGAATGCGTTCAGGTTCAGCGCATGGGGCGCGCTTCTCGTCATTCTCGCGGCGGGTTTTTCGCTGATTCTGGCAAGCTTCGGCGAGACGAAAAAATGGCTTCTGCCGGTTTTTTTCGCGGTGTTGTTCGCGTTCTGCATGATACCGTCCGACGTAATCGCCATCGGCGATTACGGCTATATCATCACCCCCGCGCTGAGGATACTGCACGGTTTCAAACTTTCGGAAACTTATTTCCAGTATGATTATCTCCTTTCCCTGCTGGCGGCGTTATGGATTAAACTGAACCTGTCGGCTTACGCGTTTTATCTGACGGGCTCGCTCTCCTCATTCGCGTTATGCGCCGGCATATATTGCCTTGCCGCGCGCTTTTTCCTGCACAGGCGTTTTGCGTTCTATCTGCTGGCGGCTTTCGCGGTTGTCCACCTCTTCGGGAATATAAGAGGCGGTGTCGTGAATTTTCAGGTCACGCCGCTGAGGCTGGACTGGTGGCTGCCTGTGCTTGCCGCCGCTTACTGGAAAGGGCCGCGGCATTGGCTGACCGGCCTGCTGCTGGGGTTTTTGCTGCTATTTCACCACGCCTTCGGCCTTATATACGCGCTTGCCTATGTCGCTTTGACAGCCGTTTTGGCGGCATTCGAGTTTACGGACGGCGGGAACATATCCGTCCCGCGCCTGCGCCTCTATGCGGTAAATCTGTCCATGATAGCCGCGGCCTTTTTGTCTTACAAACTGTTCCTGGCGCCCGCCGGCGGGGCCGCGATGGGCGCTTACGCGAAATACGGCATCGGTTTCCTGCCTATAGCCCGCAACTCGGTCTATTGGCCCATGCCGGCTGTTTTCGCCATGGTGTTCATGTTGCTGCGGAAAAATAAAAAGCTGCTTTCCGAAAGATATTTTCAAACGGCTGTTTTCATGACGCTGCTGGCCATAGGCAACTCGCTGTATTTTTTCGGCAGGAGCCATGAGAACAATATCGTCAATATCGCCGCCAGCCTGCTGTTTGTCCTGTTCACGTTTTTCGATTTGGCGGATTTTGAGCTCAATATAATTCCGGCGTCCAGAATCAACAGGCTGCTGGTGCCGGCGCTCGCGACTGGTTTTCTGCTTGCCGTTACCTGCACCTATTCGCCGCGGGCGGTCGGCAAAATAAGGCAGCAGTATCTCGCCTGCAAAAACCTGTGGTTTATTCTCGACCCGAAAGTGCCCGTGGGGGAAATCCGTGCGCTTACCGCTTCGAGTTCCCGTGTGATTTTCCTGTCGCTGGGCGATTTCCCTTATTACTACGAAGGCGGCTACGTTCCGCAAGGTTATTATTCCTTCACCGGAAGCTGGCTGTTCGCCGAAGATTATACGGATTTCCTGAACAGGCGGCTGGCCAAAGGCTACTATCTTGTATCTCCGATTTCAGAGTTCGCGGATTTCAAGGAAATCGTCTCGAAATTGCGTTACAAAAGCACGAGGGAAACCAGAAACTTTATTGCACTTACAAATAATCCGGCGGTTTATCGCCGCAGCGCGCACATAATCCCGGATTGTGCAATAGATAGCGAGGACCGAGAGGGTGGATGGCGAGGAGATTTCGACGGAAAATTTGGCGCGAATAGCCGTAGCTATTCGCGCCAGATTTTACAAAGAAATATCCCGCCAGCCGCCGTCGAATCCCGCTACTCTATTGCACAATTCGGGATAATGACCGAAGGCGTGAAATAATGATACGCGGCAAACCGGACTTCAATTCTCCGCTGGCCGACTTGATTTTCAGGTTTCTTTTGGCCAACTCGGTCGTGTATTTCTTTTACCTGATTTTTTTCCATTATTCCCCGCTGATATGGGCGGTCAATCCAATCCTGCCGTTGGAAACATATGTTCCCTGGTTCAGGGAGTGGGTTTTTGAACGGGACGGAATAGAAACATACGTGCTGTATGCGATGATGTACTGCGTCATAGGGGCTGCGTTGTTGTCGGAATACGCGGTTTCAAGGACTGCCTGCCGGGTTAAAAAATTTATCTATCCGTCAATTGTTCTGTTTTCGTTGTTTTTTTATTTCAGCGTCGGGTTTCATGCTCCGATGGATGCGTCCAAATTCCGGGTATGGGGCACGCTGTTTATTATAACCACGGCTGGTTCGTCGCTGGTTTTGGCGGCTTGGGGGGACAGGAAAAAATGGCTTTTGCCCGCATTTCTCGCGGCGCTGTTTGCACTATGCATGATACCCGCCGAGGGTATTTCCATAGGAGACTATGGTTATGTTCTCACCCCTGCATTGCGGATAGTTCACGGGTTCAAGCTTACCGAAACTTATTTCCAGTATGACTATCTTCTCTCGCTCCTTGCGGCGCTGTGGTTGAAGTTGCATCTGTCCGCCTATGCGTTTTATTTTTTAGGCTCGGTGTCCTGTTTTGCCCTGTTTACCGGCGTGTATTATTTCGCCAAATCCTTTTTCATGGACAAGCGGTTTGCTTTTTATCTGCTGGCGGTTCTGGCGGTTGTTAAAATTTATGGGAATTTGGATGACCAGGTGTTTATTTTTCAGACGACGCTGCTAAGATTGGACTGGTGGCTTGCGGTGCTTGCTGTCGCCTATTGGAAAGGGCCGCGCCATTGGCTAAATGGCCTGTTGCTGGGTTTTCTGGTTATGTTCCATCATGTTTTTGGATTGATATACGCCCTTGCCTACCTTTTGCTCGCATTCATCCTTGCGCTGTTTGAGTTTTTGGACGGAGGCGTTACACTGAAAGGACTCTGCCGTAAGTATATCCTGCTCTATGCGAAGAATCTGTCCATGCTGGTTGCGGCCTTTTTGCTTTACAAATTTTTCCTCGCGCCGGCTGGCGAAGGTGCGGCCGGCGTTTATGTAAAATACGGCCTCGGGTTTTTGCCGATCGCCCGCAAATCATTCTACTGGCATGTTCCTGCTATTTTCGTCCTTGTTTTCATGTTGCTGCGGAAAAACAAGGCCATTCTTCCTGAGAAATATTATCAGACTGGTATTTTTCTGGTGCTGCTGGCCATAGGCAACTCGCTGTATTTTTTTGGCAGGAGCCACGAGAACAATATCATCAATATAGCGGGCAGCCTGTTGCTTGTCCTGTTCACGTTTTTCGATTTGGCGCATTTCGAACTCAATAAAAGCGCGGTGTCCAGAACAAGCAGGCTGCTTATGCCTTCGCTCGCGGTTGTATTTCTCCTCGCCGTAGTCTGCACCTATTCGGGGCGGGCGGTTGGGAGGATTAGGCAACAGTATTGCGTTTGCCGCGGCGGCAAATTTATTACAGTTCCGCAAACGCATATCAGCGAAGTCCGCGCGCTTACCGCCGCAAGTCCAAATGTGATTTTCCTGTCCATGACTGATTTCCCTTATTACTACGAAGGCGGCTACGTTCCGCAAGGTTACTATTCCTTCACCGGAAGCTGGCTGTTCGCCGAAGATTATACGGATTTCCTGAACAGGCGGCTGGCCAAAGGCTATTATCTAGTGTCGCCTGTTTCCGAGTTCGCGGATTTCAAGGAAATCGTCTCGAAATTGCGTTACAAAAGCACGAGGAAAACGAAGAACTTTGTTGCCCTGACAAATAATCCGCTATAATTTACGAATGCCCGTCTGGAAACGATACCGTTCTGAAATTTTTACCGCTCTGATTTTGTCCGCCGTGATTATCGCGGTCTGGTGCTGGGTTTATGGCAGGACAACTTCGGCGGCCTGGCGAACGCCTTTGGATTATAGCGGCGACGCCATTTTCGTTACGGCTCAGGCAAAGGCGTATCTCGACGGCGATATCCTGCCCGTAGGCTGGAAGTTCGTAAAGCATCTGGGCGCGCCGTTCACCGCCAACTGGAACGACTACCCCGTTACCGAGAGCCTGCTTTTTGCCGGCATGGGCTGGCTGGGGCGCGTTATCGGACTATTCGCTGGCGTAAATGTGTTCGCCCTTCTGGCGTTTTTGCTGGCGGGGATTTCTTTCTGGGCTGCCGGCACAATTTTGAAGTACCGTCCGCCGTTTGTGCTGGCAGGCGCGGTTTTGTTCGCGTTCTCGCATTTTATTTCCGTACGCATGCCGGGGCATATCGTGCTGGCTTATTGCTGGCATATTCCGTTATTGCTTCTCGTCACCTGGCGGGTTACCGGAGACAAACCGGCGCTGTCGGGCGCAAAATGGCGGCTGGCGCTTGCGCTTTCCTTTATTGCGGGAACGCTGAACCCTTATTACACATTCCTCTATTTGCAGCTTTTGGGCTTTGCCGCGTTGCGGCATATCCTGTGCGGACAAAAACGCAACGCGCTTGTTCCGGTTTGGTTAGGCGCCGCCGCAGCGGCGGGGTTTCTGTTGATGAATTTTGGTCCGATAAGCTATGCTTTCCTTCACGGAAAGAACGCTGCAACCGTCACTCGTACCTTGTCGCAGCTGAACGGTTGCGGGTTGCGCGCTCCCGAGCTGTTCACTCCGTCGGACTGCCATCGCTGGCCGGCGATAGGCAAATTCCAGGCGCACCATACGGAAAGCTGGTCGCCGTATCTAGGTTTTGCAGGCATAGCCGGGTTTTTATGGCTCGCCGCGGCAAGCGTGCGTCTGTTGCGCCGTGGAAAGATGAGGCTCGCCCCCGTTTTTTCCTGGCAGGCTTTGTGGATTTTGCTCTTCGCGCATGCCGGCGGAATAAATATGTTGTTGGGATTGTGCCGCATATTTCTGTTTCGCTGCGCCAATCGTTACAGCATAGCGCTGCTTGCCATTTCGCTGCTGTTTCTTATCAGGCAATTGTCGCGCAGATGCCCGCCGCGTTTTGCATGGCCGGCGGCGCTGGCGATTGTCATCATCGGGTTATGGGACCAGTTGCCGCCGCTAAGAACCAGCGCGGACAGCGCAAAAGCGCAGCAAATTGTCAGCTCGGACAGGGATTTCACGCAAAAGCTGGAAGCGGCTTTGCCGCCTGGCGGCATGGTTTTCCAACTGCCGGTGGCCGATTACCCCGAAATCCAGCCTATAAACCGGATGACCGATTACGAGCATTTCCGGCCATACCTTTATTCCAGACAATTGAGATTTTCTTACGGCTCCAGCAAAGGCCGACTGCGCGAAGCATGGCAGCATGAAGTCGAGCGGCTGCCGCCCGCGCAACTGGCGGCGAAGCTGGAGGAATACGGCTTCAGCGCGATATACATAAACCGCAATGGCTATCAGGACGCTGGGCAACAGCTTCTGTCCGATTTGAAAGCCGCCGGGAAACAGGTGCTGGCGGAAAACGGCGATATGGTCGCCGTCCGCCTCGTTGCCGCCGCGCAACCTGTTTTGCCAAAAGTGATACAATAAATATGAATATCGGCAATAGGGAGCGACTATGAAAGTTCTGGTGACGGGCGGTTGCGGTTTTCTGGGGTCTCATGTGTGCGAGTTTTATGCGCGCAAGGGCGCAAGCGTAATCTCGTACGACAACATGACCAAGCACGAACTGGCCCGCACCGGTTTCGCCGCCGCCGCGGCGCGCAACTATAACTGGAATTATCTGAAAAAACTAGGCGTGAAACTGGTCAAGGCGGACGTCCGCAATTTCAAGGCGCTGGCGGATTATTCCTCGGGCTGCGACTATATAATCCACACCGCCGCCCAGCCCGCGATGACGATAAGCTGGGAAGACCCCGTTCTGGATGCCACCACCAACGTGATGGGCACTTTCAACGTGCTGGAGGCGGCGCGCAGGCATAAAATCCCCGTGGCCGCCTGCGCCACCATCCATATTTACGGCAACAAAATAAACGAAGAACTCCGTGAAGCAAAAACCCGCTACGTGCGCAAACCTGCCGCCATAGATGAAAAATACGAGATATTGCAGGGCATGCTCAGTCCCCTGCACGCCTCCAAGGCGGCTGGCGACATCTACATGCGCACCTATATAGACACCTATAAAACGCAGGCCGCCAGCTTCCGGCTGACGGGCATATACGGCACCCGCCAGTTCGGCGGTGAGGACCACGGCTGGGTGGCCAATTTCGCCATACGCAGCGTGTTCGGCTGGCCGCTAACCATGTTCGGCACCGGCAAGCAGGTGCGCGACATCGTTTACGCCGCGGACGTATGCGAAGCGTTCCACGCTTTCTACAGAACCCGCGCCTCAGGCGTGTATAACATCGGCGGCGGCGTCAAAACCATGATTTCGCTGCTGGACTGCGTGGATATTCTCGAAGAACTCAACGGCGCGCGCCCTGAAGTCAAATTCGCGGCGGACCGCTACGGCGACCTGCGCTATTTCGTCTGCGACACCGACAAAGCGAAAAAACAGCTTGGCTGGACCCCTAAAATCATGCCGGAAGAGGGCATCAGGCGGCTGCTTGAGTGGATAAAAGCCAACAAACAGGCGTTCACGGGGAAAAAATGAAGACCCTGATACTGGCGGGCGGACGCGGCAAACGGCTCGACGCGCTTTCCGCCAGCCGCAACAAGTGCATGCTGGAGATAAAAGGCCGGCGAGTGCTGGAATACAGCCTGGACAACGCCGTTTCCGCCGGCGTTGACGAGATAATCATCGTCGTAGGCTACCGGGCCGAGGATATCATCAATCATTTCGGCGTCAGCTACAAGGGGAGCAGGATAAAGTATGTCATCCAGTGGGAGCAGCGCGGACTGGTGCACGCCATGGAATGCGCCAGGGAGGCCCTGGCCGGCGACGATTTCATGCTGCTGCTCGGCGATGAGATAATGCTGAACCCGAGGCATGGCGCCATGCTCAAAGAGTTCGCGGCGGGCGGTGCTGTCGCCGTCTGCGGGCTTTTGAAGGTTTCCGACCGCAACCTTATCCGCAAAACCTATACGGTGGTCAAAGACGACAACAACGTCATCTACCGTCTCGTGGAGAAGCCGCGCACCCCGCTAAACGAGTTCATGGGCACCGGCGACTGCGTTTTCAAAAGCGAAATCCTGAAATATATCGAATTCACCCCCATGCACCACGAGCGCAACGAAAAGGAACTGCCGGACCTGATACAGTGCGCCATAGACGACGGCAAGACGGTCAGGGCCTTTCTAATCTGCGATAAATACACCAACATCAACTCGCAGGAAGACATCGCCTACGCCGGGACTTTTTAGCTTTCCGCCGCAGGTGCCAGCCCGCCCGGATTATGGCCGATTCCAGAAAAATCATAAAAAACATAGCGTCGCTGCTGTTTTCCGGTTTCTTCGCGCAGCTTGTCAATTTCCTTGTCATACTGTATCTCGCCCGCCTGATGGGGCCGGACGGCTTCGGCAAAATCAATTTCGCCATGGCGGTGGCCGTCTACTTTACGCTGGCCACCACCATGGGGCTGACCACGCTCGGCATTCGCGAGGTCGCCCGCGCGCCGTCCTCCGCCGGCGCGCTTTTCGTTCCCGTGACCCAGTTGCGGCTTGCGCTCTTCGTGGTCCTGTACGCGCTGCTGGCGGCGGCGCTCCCTTTCGCGGGCCAGCCGCGCGACATCGGCAGCCTGATACTGCTGTTCTCGCTGGCGGTGCTGCCCGCCGTTTTCCAGCCGGACTGGCTTTTTCAGGGCTTGGAGGAAATGGAGTATGTCGGCGCGGGCCGGCTGGCATACTCGCTTTCATATGCCGCGCTGGTTCTGTTTTTCATAAAAAACGCGCGACAGATGCTATTCGTGCCGCTCTGCCAGCTTGCCGCAATGTCGGCTTCGGTTGGGCTGCTGCTGGTGATTTACGTCAGGCGGCACGGGATGTTCAAAATCTGTTGGGAACCGAACAGGATGATGCGGTTGGCGCGCGAGTCCGCGCATCTGGGTTTTTCCACCCTGCTGATTCAGGCCATAAACAATATCGGCGTGGTGATGATGGGTTTGTACGGACTCGTGGCAGGCGTGGGATATTACAACGCTTCGTATAAAATCATCGCGTCCATAGCGCTGGCCGGTTCGGTGTATTTCGACGCGGTGTTTCCGGTGACGGCCAACCTTTACAAGACTTCACTGGAGCGGCTTGGCCGGTTCCAGAGCCGCACACTCAAGCTGGTCGGGCTGTTCACTCTGCCGATAGGCGTAGGCGGAGTGCTGCTGTCCGGGAAGATAATTGCGTTCTTCTATGGCCCGGCCTACGCTCCGTCGGCAGGGGTTTTCGGGCTGCTTTGCTGGCTGCCTTTCATAGTCTTCCTCAACACGGTGTACGCGCGCGGCCTGTGGGCCTGCGACGGGCAGGCCGCCTATTTGCGCATAGTGCTGGTGCAGGTCGCCGTGAACCTCGGTTGCAATCTGGCGTTGATACCGCATTTCGGCATGTACGGCGTGGCGGCGGCCAACATCTGCGCGGAACTGTCCGGTTTTATGTTCTACCATGGGGAGTTCAACAAAATCGTGCGTGTGCCGGCCGGGGCGGCGTTGTTGAAGCCTCTGCTGGCCTCCTGCGGGATGGGCGCGGTGCTGCAAACCGCGAAGTTGTTGCTTCCCGGCGCTCACGTCTTCCTGCTGATAGCATTGGGCGCGGCCTGCTATGCCATGATTATTTTAGCCATCGGCGGACTCAAGTGGTATACGGTGCGCGATTTCGTCGCAACCATCGTCAAAAAAAAGGCGCAGACCGGCGGCGGAACTCCGTAAATTGTACAATGAGCTAAAGGAGAATTGCGATAGAATGGTGTGCAGTCTTGAGGAACTTCATAATGCCGTCGTCAAGGCGAATCATCAGCGCAGCCCGTGGCGGCATCCGCTGGATTTTTTCCATGTCATGGCGGAAAACTGGGCCGACGGCCTGTATATGCTGCGCAAGTTCGGCTGGCGCAGCTGGCATACTTTCTGGTTCACAAAACTGTTTGTCGTTGATGAAGGCGGGGAATACGATTTTCTGGCTCCGCTGCTGCGCCGCTGGCCCAACCTGCTGAAAAAGCCTTTCAAAATAGAAGTGGAGCATACCACCGTCTGCAATAAAAAATGCATCTTCTGCATGCATACCCACTGGAACGAAAAGCAGGAGCAGATGAGCTTTGAGAACTACAAAAAACTGGTGGATTCGATTCCCTGCCTCAAATGGATAAATCTGGCGGGGCTTGGCTCCGCGTTTTTGCACAAGGATTTCATAAAAATGGCGGAGTACGCCCGCGCCCGGCATATCAATTTCAACTTCGTGGACGAGTTTGAGTTCTTCGATGAGGAAAAGGCCCGCAAAATAGTGGAACTGGGTGTAAACAGCATTTATGTTTCTTTCGACGCAGCAAAAAAGGAAACTTACGAGACCATCAAAAAAGGCTGCGATTACGACACGGCTTTGCGCAATCTGAAAACCCTGCTGAGGGTCAAAGAGGAGATGAAATCGCCCTTTCCCGTGGTGCATTTCCGTTTTCTTGTGACGAAGCTCAATTATCGGGAAATGCCTGCCTATATGGACCTTATCGCCAGCCTGCCCAATCGCGGCGCGCGCGCGCGGGTGGAGTTTATAGGGCTGATAACATTCCCCGGCATAGAGGACCAGTATATGCCGCTAAGCGCCATCCCCGAAGACATCGTGGCGCAGGTTTATGAAAGAGCCATTGCCAATAAAATAAATCTTTATTTTGCGCACTCCGACAATACCGCCCTTCCTGACATGAGCCGCTGCGTCCGCTGGACCGAACCGTTTGTGCTGGTGGACGGAAACATAATCTCCGATTGCGCAATACTCATGCAGGGCCGCCGCAACTATCTCAAAAGCGTCAGTCTGGGCAATTTATTCGAGACGCCGATGCCTGATATCTGGAATTCGGCGCGGTATAAAGCTTTCAGGAACTGCGTGGTTTCGCCCGGCGGCAAGGTTCCCAAATCCTGCGCCAATTGCTGCGCGTTCAGCACGGCGGAACGGGCGGCGCGTTATGGCATAACCGAAGAGTTTTTTCGTGGCGCTGAAAAGTAATCTTAAAATTCTGATAGCGGCGCCCGCAATTTTCGTCTATGGCGGGGCGGAAGTGCTGATTGCCAGGCTGTGCGGCTGGCTGCGCGCGCGCGGCGTGGAGCATGCGCTGCTCACCACCGCGATGATACCCGAAATGCGGGAGCACCTGGGGGACACGCGGATATTCGTTTCGCCGAACAAATACGGCAACGTGCCGGGGGAAATACTCGCGCTCAAGCGCGGGCTGGACAGCCGCGCCGCCGGATTCGACGTAGTCAACATCCATAATTTCCCGGCGGAGATAGCCGCCTTTTCGCTGAAGAAACCGTCCGTCTGGCTCTGCAACGAGCCGGCGCTGCATCTGCATCTGGAGGGGAGCGCGCTCTCGCTGAAAAGCCGGGTGTTTTTCAATCTGCTCAAGCCGCTGGACCGCTTTATAGTGCGCAATCGCGTCAAAAACGTCGTGGTGTCCGACGAGTTTAACGCGGCGCGCGCGCGGCGGCTTTACGGCGTGGAGCCGGAGATAATCAACTACGGCATAGACGCCGATTTTTTCGCAGCCGGAACGGGCGGCGGCGCGGCGGAGAAATACGGTTTCGCCGGAAAGTTCGTCATATTGCAGGCGGGAATGCTGAGCCCGCTCAAAAACCAGCTTGCCAGCCTGCGCGCGCTGCCGGAAGTACTCAAGACCATCCCGGACGCGCTGCTTGTTTTCGCGGGGCACGGCGAACCGGCGTATAAAGCCGCGCTGGACGGCTATATAGCCGCGCGCGGGCTGGGCGGCAAAGTGCTTTTCACCGGACACGTTTCGCGCGATGAAGTCCGCTCTCTCATGCACGCGGCGCATGTGCTTTTGCATCCCATAAAGTCGCAGGGCGGCTGGCTGTCGCCGTACGAGGCGCTGTGCGCGGGGCTGCCCGTAGTGGCGTCGAAGGAGATGACGTCTTCCGACATCATGGCGCGGGAGGAAATCGGCGTGGTCACGGACGAATACGCCGGCGCCGTGGCCAGGATACATGCGGACTACGCCGCCTACAAGGCGATGGCCGCCAAAGGCGGGCGCTATGTCAAAGCCAGTTTTTCCTGGGATAAATTCTGCGCGGCCATGCTGGCCTGCTGCCAAAAAGCCGCGGAGCGAAGATGAGAATAGGAATAGACGGCAGGTCCATCGAGGGCAGCCGCTCCGGCGTAGGGCGGTATGTGTTCGAGCTGTGCAGAGGGCTGGGCAGACTTTTGCCCGACGCGGAGTTTTATGTTTACAGCCAGGTGCCGGTGGAGATGCCGGTCAGGTCTCCGCGCTGGCATCCCCGCCTGGACTCGCACCCCGCCGCGAAATATATGAAGCGGCTGGTTTGGTTCAAGCTGCGCTGCGGCGCGATGTGCGCGGCGGACGGGCTCGACGTTTTCTGGGGAAGCTCCACTCTGCTGCCGCCGCTGCCCGCGGGGGTGCGGACTGTTGTCACCGTCTATGATTTGAATTACAAGGTAGTGCCGGAAACAATGCCCTCGTTTCTGCGGTGGGGCCATGTGCTGTTTTTCCGCCGCGATGTCGCGCGGGCGGACGCGGTTATTTCGATATCGCAGGGCACCAGGGCCCGGCTGCGCGATTTGCTCGGCATTGAATCGCAGGCCGTCGTCCAGCCGTCGGTGGATGAGCGATTCGGGCCGCGTTCCGAAACCGAGGTGAGCGCGGTGCTGGCGAAGTACAAAATCGCCGCGCCGTATATCCTGGGCGTTTCCACGCTGGAGCCGCGCAAGAACATGGCGCTCACTGTGCGGGTGTTTGAACGGTTGAAAGAAGCAGGGCTCATCCCACGGCACAAGCTGGTGCTGGCGGGCGGCGGCGGCTGGAAAAACAGGAAACTGCTGGAAACGGCTGCTGCGAACAGGGATATAATATTGACGGGCTACGCAGACGACGCGGATTTGCCGCCGCTCTACTGCGGCGCCAGCCTGTTCATGTTTCCGTCGCTCTACGAAGGTTTCGGCATTCCGGTGCTGGAGGCGCTGCGCTGCGGCGTCCGCGTGGTCGCGTCGGACATTCCCGAACTGCGCGAGGCGGGCGGCGCGGACGCGGTGTACGCCCGGCCAAATGATGACGCCATGTTCGAGGCCGCCAAAACCGCGCTGTCCATGCCCAAACCCGCGCCCGTCACGCGGCTCGTCCCCTCATGGGAGGACGGCGCGGAAAAGATGGTTCCGCTGCTGGCAGCGTCAGGAAAGCGGATACGGTTTTTGCGAACAGGTCCGGCTGTTCGAAGTGTATAGTGTGCGCGGCGTTTTTTACGAGAGTGAATCCGGCGCGGGGGATGGCGGCGGCGAGCGCGCGGCTTTCGTCGGGCGTTATCAATATATCGCATCCGCCTGAGAGGATGAGGGCCCTGGTCTTTATCCGCGCGAGGCGCGACACGGTATCATGCGCGTAAGAAGCGGCCACCTGCCGCGCGAAATTCAGCGGCGATGGAAGGTACGGATAGCCCGCCGTGATTTTGATGATGCGCTCTACAACCTTCGGCCTGTCGTAAAACGAAGGGGAAATCAGCCACGGGAAAAAATTTTTCCAGAACATCTCCGTGTAGCCCCGGCTTTGCAGTTCATCAGCGAGATTGGTAAACAGCGCCTTGTTGCGGTTTGATGAAACCGCCGCGGTGGATTCCAGCACAAGCTTTTCGACACGTTCGGGAAAGGCTATGGCGAATTCCTGCGCCGCATAGCCGCCCATCGAGTGTCCGGCGACGGCGGCTTTGACTATGCCGAGGTGGTCAAGCAAGTCCCGCAAATCCTCCGCCATCCGCTTTATTGAAACCGGACCCGGCGGACAGGAACTGCGGCCCGAAAGCCGGTTGTCGGGTATTACAAGCCGGAAGTTAGCGGATAGCGCGCGCCGCACGGGGAGCCAGGAATAGCCGTCCGCGCATAACCCGTGCAACAGGACCAGCGGCGCGCCCGCGCCGTGGATTTCATAATAAAATTTGCAGCCGTTTTTTTCTAAAAAGGGCATGAAGCCATGATACAAAATTCCCTAAGAGCCAATCTACTGAGCTTCACACAATTCCTTAACATGTTGGCTCCCCAATCCTCAGGCAAGCGGGCGCAGTAACTTCCAAGAAACATAAAATAGCCTCACGGTCCCGACGAAGGACTATCCGCCTTTGGGCGGACGTGAAAAGCTGTAACTTTTCACCCGTGAGGTGATT
>JAQTYB010000055.1 GCA_028688475.1 Elusimicrobiales bacterium | reverse complement strand
CAACCGTGGGGTTGATTTCACGCCCACCACCTGCAAAAAATCCGGAGCGTACAGCACCGGCGTCTACGGATTGCATCCCTACCAGCTCCAGAACTTCACCGGAACCTATGAAGAGGTTTCGACACTGGCCCATGAATCGGGCCACTCGATGCATACCTTCCTGTCGGACAAAAACCAGCCGTACGCCACCCACGACTACAAGATATTCGTGGCCGAAGTGGCTTCCACGCTCAACGAGAACCTGCTGCTGCACCGCGTGCTGGGACAAACCAAAGACCGCGACACGAAACTGTTCCTGTTGGGCAGCTATCTCGACGGGCTGCGCACCACGCTGTTCCGCCAGACGCTTTTCGCGGAGTTCGAGCTGCGCATACACGAGATGGCCGAAAAGGGCGACGCCCTTACCGGCGAGAAGCTGAGCGCGCTTTATCTGAGCCTGCTCAAGCAGTACTACGGCGACGCCGAAGGCGTATGCAAGATAGACGACCTCTACGGCATAGAATGGGCCTACATTCCGCACTTCTACTACGACTTCTACGTCTACCAGTACGCCACCAGCATCATGGCCTCCGCCACCATCGCCGCCGAGATGCGCGCCGAAGCCGCCGCGGGCAAGCCCGCCGCCACGCGGGACGCGTATCTTAAGATGCTCTCGTCGGGCTCTTCCCTCTATCCCATTGACCTGCTAAAAGGCGTGGGAGTGGACCTGACGACCTCGGTCCCGTTCAACTCGGCCATAAAAGAGATGAACGCCACCATGGACGAGATGGAGGGTCTGCTGGCGGAAAAATAAGCCGCCGGCCACCGTAACGCGATTGCGGGAGCCTTCCCTGATGTTTCCGGGAAGGCTCCCTTATTTCCGGCGCGTCATTGTTTTTTCCGCGCGCGCATGATATAGTTGTTTCAGCCGTTGCCATATTTCCAGGCGAGGAGTTGCCGTGCTAAAAACTGTTTTGCCGCTGCTTGCGTTTGTTTTCGGGGTTCCCTGCTCTTTTGCCGGCGCGCCCGCCGGATTTGAGAAGCTCAGCCTGAAAGCTATCAAGGCCGCCCCCGCTCCGGCGGAAGCTCCCGCCGCGCCGTCGCCGGAAACGCCCGTGCGCGAATGGACGCTGATGTTTTTCATCAACGGCAAGAGCAACGTGGAGCAGTTCGCCCTCGCCGACATGAACAAGCTCGAGGCGGCGGGTTCGTCGGACAAAGTCAACGTGGTCGTCGAACTCGGCAGGATGAAGGGCCAGAGCAACGACACCGATTCCGACGGCGACTGGACCGGCTCGCGCCGCTATTACGTGGTCCGCGACACCGACACCGAACATATCACGTCCCCCGTCCTGCTGGAAACCCCGAAAGCGGACATGGGCGACTATCGCCGCGCGGCGGATTTCGTGCAATGGTCGAAGAAAAATTTTCCCGCGAAACGCTACATGCTGCTAGTTTGGGATCACGGCTGGGGCTGGCTGGACCCGAAAGCCGCCGTGTTCGCCAAGCCGCAAGCCCGCTCCGTCTCGCACGATTTCGAGAACAAATCCTACATCCGCACAACGCAGTTTGGGCCGATGCTCAAGGAAGCGGGCGGCGTGGACGTTTACGCCAGCATGGCCTGCTTTATGCAGATGGCGGAGGTGGTGTGGGAACTCAAAAATAACGCGAAAGTGATTGTAGGCTCCGAAGAAGTCATCCAACTCGCCAGTTTCGATTTCGCCGACATTCTCCGGCGGCTTGAAGCCGCTCCCGAAGCCGGCCCCGAAGAACTGGGCGGCATGATGGTGGAAAGTTTCAAGAGCCTCTATTCCACCCCTGAAATGCTGGACCAGCTTGCGCAAACCAAATACGGCGTGCAGCTTTCCGCCATCCGCGCCGGCAAGCTGGACGGACTGCGCGCCAAGCTAGACCGCTGGGCGGAGCTTGCCATGTCCGTAAATGACGCCGCCGCGCTAAAAGCCGCCAAAACGGGCGTGGTGCGCATGGAAATAGGCGACGAAACCAGCGACCCCAAAAAGCTGATTTCGTTCTACGCCGACCTCGGCAATTTCATGGAAATTTTCGCGTCAGGCATGACTTCCGCCTCGCCGCTGGCGGCTGAGCTCAAACAATTGTCGCTCGATATCTCCGCGTACCTCGGTTCGGAGCTGTCAATCGCGCAAACCGGGTTCAGCAGGGACAGGGCCGGCAAGGATTACTCGGCCTGCCGCGGGCTCTCCATAGATATTCCAGGCGAGCCGGGCAAGCTCATCGAGATAGACAACAAGTATTCCGACCTGTCGTTCGCCAAAGAAAGCCGCTGGGACGAGTTCATAGACTGGTTCGCAAGTCAGAAATAAAACAGCCGTTTTGTGACGAAAAACGCCCGCTCGCGCGGGCGTTTTTCATGGGCCGGAAACGGGGTCAGCAGTACAAATACTCGCTGACGAGTTTCTTGATTTCCTCTTCCTTGCCGAAAAGCCGCTGGCTCAAGTCGCGGTCGTTGTAGTTTTTCAGCCGCGCAACCGTGCTGTCTATCACCACCGGCGAGAATACGCCGCTCTTCTCGTAAATATCGCGGTCGCTCTCCAGCTTCTCCGCCGATTCCCGGCAGGAAACCGGCAGGTGCGGCAGTTTCTCGCGTACGCCGCGATGCTCCGCCTTGAAAATATTCACGTCAACATAAAGCCGTTTGGCCACGTCCAGCGCGTCGGGCATTTCCAAGCCATGCCGCGCCGCCACGGCCAGGCCGGCAATTAAAAAGTGCGCCTGCGCCGAGCCGTCGGCGCAGCGAAATTCCACCGTCTGCGAATCGGCGCCCGCGCCGCGCACGGAGGGGTCCTGCGGATTAGCGTCGGCGGCCATGTTGCCCGCGCCGCGCCAGCCCAGCGGCACGCGCACGAGAACGGAGCGGTTGCGGTCTCCCCAGCAGATGTTGGTGGGCGCCTCCTGATGCGGCACCAGGCGCAGATAAGAAGTCGGCACCGTGTTGCCGAAAGCGGTAAGCGACGGGGCCAGCGCCAGGTATCCCGCGATTACCCTGCGCGCGGCGTCGGAAATCCCCTTGCCGTCAATCATCATGTTCCTGCCGTTTTTGACGAGGCGCGTGTGTATGTGCAGCCCGCTTCCGGCGTGGCCCGCCGAAATTTTCGGCGCGAACGAGACCGCCACGCCGTATTTGTGCCCCGTCATCTGCAAAACCCATTTGGCCACCGCCAACTGGTCGGCGGCGTCCTCGGCGGGGACGGGGAGGAACTCTATCTCGTGCTGGGACATTTCCGCGCCGTCGGCGCGGATATGGCCCACCTCGGCGTGCGCGTACTTTATTTTTCCGCCCGCCTGCGCTATGGCGCGCATCGCGTCCACGCGCAGCCGCTCCCATTTGGAAAATGGCATGGACTCGTGATAGCCTTTCTGCGCCGTCACGGGATAGTGCGGCTCGCTGCCGGAGAGAACGTAATACTCCAGCTCGCCCATGGCCTCCAGCGCCATGCCGGTCGCTCTTTTAAGCTCGTCCTGCGCGTTGCGAATGACGTTCTCCGGCGAGCCGGACAGCCGCTCGCCCATGTTGTTGTAATAGGAGCAGAGCATGTCCACCGTAGGCACTTCGGCGAAAGGGTTGACGTAGGCAGTTTTGTAGCGCGGCACGACGTAGAGGTCCGACGAGGCGGCGTCTATCGAGGAAAAAAGGCTGGAGCCGTCCACCCGCTCGCCGGTGGAAAGCAGCCGGTCTGCGTGCCGCAAATCGGAGACGACAAATCCCAGCGTCTTTAACCTGCCGTCGCCGCCCACATAGCGGAAATTGAGCACTTCTATATTATTGCCCGCGATGAATCTCAGCAGGTCTTTTTTGGTGAACGACTCCGGCGGTTTTCCGAGCCAGCGCGCTATGCGGTTGGCGTCCATTTCCCCGTTTCCTGAAGCGGTTTTAGGCATGTCTTGAAATCTCCCGTGCGCCCGAAGGCAGGCTTTGAAATCCCGGTCATTCTACAAATTTCCCGCCGCACCCGCGCATGATTTGCAATATGCCGTGCACGCAAAATAAGCGATAATCACTCTGATGCTCAAGCTGATTTCCATCGGAGATTGCGTTGCTCGCGGAACATACCGCCTGCACTCGCGTTTCGCGCGCGTGATAAACTACGAATCGGGCGGGCGGCTGCTGCGCATCGGCGCCCCGGAGGAAGGCGAGGGACCGCTCAATGCGCTTTTTGCGGACTTTTCGCCAGCGCAATTCGCGGACACGCTGACCATCTCCTCAAAGGACATGACCGCCGCCGGCGCTTCATATCCCCTTGAGGGCGCCGCGGTTTACAGCTCGAAATTCGCCCCCGGCGTGAGCGATTCGCTGCTGGCCGTTAAAGCCGCTCCGCGCTGCGCCGATGCCGTATCCGCGCAAGCCGGACCGGAAAGCTTCGCCTCATTTATTGCCACAAAGCGCGGCGGCGCGCAGGGAGAGGGACTGGCGTCCGAATTTTCGCGCGCCGCAAACGGCGGGCTCGCGCTGCTTCGCGAAGGCCGCTGCGGCGAAGGCGCGCGCAGGCTCGCAAGCCTCGGCGGAGCGAACGCCGATTTTCTGGCGGGCTTCCTTTACGGTCTCGGCGTCCTTGAAAAAGCGCGCGGAAAAAATTTTAATAACATCAGGCAGGCGATTTTCGCGGCGTGCTGCGGAACGGATATTTTGTCCCGCGCGCCGCTCGAGTGCGCGCGCGACGCCAGGATACCCGCGCGGCTGCGCGGCCTTTTCGACGCCATGTCGCGGGGCGGCACGGGCGCGGAAAAAAAAGTTTTGGAAGAAATCCGCGCGGCGGGGCGGGCGGATATGGCCGCAGGATTCATCTTCGCTTTGGGGAGTCCTTATGGCAAGTGAAACTGACGCAAAACCCGCCGGCTGCGGCGGCGCTGCCGCGTCCGCGTTCAGCCTGGAAGGGGCGGTCGCGAAGCTGTCCGGCGCAAACCTCGCGCTGATAGCCGTTCCGGGACGGTTTGCCGCCGCCGCGGCGGATTCCGCGCTGGACAACGGTTTGCATGTCATGCTGTTTTCCGGCGGAGTAAGCCTGTCCGATGAAACAGCGCTCAAGCGCAAGGCGCTGGACAAGGGCCTTCTCCTGATGGGGCCGGAGTGCGGCGCGGCGGTGATAAACGGCTCGCCGCTCGGTCTGGCGAACGCGGTCTCGCGCGGCTCGGTCGGCATCGTCTCCTCCTCCGCGAGCGGACTTCAGGAAATCGCCTCAATAATATCCAACGAGGGCCAGGGAATATCGCAGGCCCTCTGCTCCGGCGGGCGCGACATGACGCGCGAAGCCGGCGGGAAGATGTTCGCGGCAGGCTTGCGGGCGCTGGCGCAGGATGAGCGGACCGCCGTGATAGTGCTGGTTTCAAAGCCGCCGCAGGGCGAAGTTCTAGAAGCGGTACTGGAGCAGGCGCGCGAGGCGGCAAAGCCGATAGTGGCCGTTTTCCCAGGCGGGGACGCGGACGCGCTAGAAGAGGAAGGCATACATGCCGCCGCGACGCTGGAAGAGGCCGCGCTGAAAGCCGCGGCGCTGGCGCGTTATCAGGCCGCCGCCGCGCCCGAAAACCACGACGGCAAATCGCTGGCCCTCGCGCGCGAGGCCAACCGCTACATGATGGCCCTTTCCGCCGCAGGCGAAAGGCTGCGGCAAGCCCAGACCGAGATAAAACGCATCGCCTTCGACGAAGCGCGCAAGCTGCATAAATACCAGAAATACCTGCGCGGACTCTACAGCGGCGGCGCGTTCTGCCGCGAGGCGCAGTTGCTGCTGGAGCCGCTGCTGGGCGGAGTCTGGTCCAACGCGCCGGTCAGCCCGGCGTTCAGAATGAAAGACCCGCTGCGCTCGCAGGAAAACACGGCGCTGGACATGGGAGCGGGCGCCCCCGGCGGGGACAAGCCGCACCCGGCGATTGATTTTTCGGCGCGCCTGCGCCGCATCGCCGAAGAGGCCAGAGACCCCGCCGCCGCGGTAATCCTGTTCGACCTGAGGCTGGGGCCGGGAGCGAACCCGCATCCGCTGGAGGATTTGCTGCCCGCCGTGAAGCGCGCGCGCGAAACCGCGCGGTGCGAGGAGCGCGATATCCTGTTCATAACCTCGGTAACCGGCACGGCGCAGGACCCGCAGAACCGCGCCGCGGTTATCGCCGGATTGCGGGAGGCGGGCGTTATCGTAATGCCCAGCAACGCGCAGGCGGCCTCGCTGGCGGGGCACATAATCCGCATTTCGGGGGGGATATGAGCGTCGCCGACCTTTTCAAATCGCAGTTGAAGGTTGTAAGCGTCGGACACTCAGCTTTCGCGGAGAATCTGGCTGCAGCGGGGGTGGAAACCGTTTCGGTCGCGTGGCGTCCGCCGCTGGACGCGGACCCGCAGGCCATGTCAAAGCTGCGCGAGCGCCGCGCCGAAATAGCGGCGGCAAACAAAGCCGCGCTTGAAAAAATGCTGCGCGCCAGACCTTTTCTGACCGGCATGGACCTCGCGGGCGAAACCATTCCGGGGATGAGAAAAAACCTGCTGCTGCACGCGGGCCCGCCGGTGGCATGGGAAAAAATGTGCGGCCCGATGCGCGGCGCGGCGACAGGCGCGCTGATTTACGAGGGGCTGGCCAAAAACGCCGAAGAGGTGCAGGCGCTGGCCGCTTCCGGCGCGGTGGAGTTTTCGCCCTGCCATGCGCATGGCGCGGCGGGGCCGGTGGCCGGCATAATTTCCTTCTCCATGCCGGTCTTCATCGTCGAAAACCTGGAGACGGGCCGCAAATGCTTCGCCGCGCAAAGCGAGGGGCCGGGCAAAACGCTGCGTTACGGAGTATATGCGCCGGACGTTCTGGAACGCCTGCGTTGGCTGGAAAAAACTCTCTATCCCGCGCTGAAAGCCGCCCTGGCGCTTTCGGGCCCGCTGGACCTCAAGGCCATAATCGCGCAGGCGCTGCAAATGGGCGATGAGTTGCACTCCCGCCACCGCGCGGCGACTTCGCTTTTGTACCGCGCGCTCGCGCCCTCCATTATAAGGACATGCGTCCCTGAAACCGCCGCCTGCGCGCTGGAATTCATAAACGGCAACGACCAGTTCTTCTCGCCAATCGCCATGTCGGCGCAAAAAGCGGTCATGGACGCCGCGCGCGGGACGGAGAAAAGCTCCATCGTCGTGGCGATGGCGAAAAACGGCGTGGATATGGGCATACAACTGGCCGGCACAGGGGAACAATGGTTCACCGGCCCGTCGCCTGTCCCCGACGCGAAATTTTCCGGCGGCTACGGCAGGGCGGACGCAAACCCCGATATAGGCGACAGCGCTATCGCCGAAACCTGCGGCCTCGGCGCATTCGCCGCGGCGGCGGCGCCCGCGACGGTCCAATTCATCGGCGGCACGGCGGCTGCGATGATAAGCCGCACGCTGGAAATGCGAGAAATCTGCGCGGGGGAAAACCCCGACTGGAAAATTCCGCAGTTGGAATTCGGCGGCACGCCCGCTGGCATTGATATTCTGCGGGCAATCGAAAAGGGCATACTGCCGGTCATGCACACCGGCGCGGCGCACAGGGAATCCGGCATAGGCCAGATAGGCGCCGGCGTGTCCGCCGCTCCGCCGGAGCCGTTCATAAAGGCCGCGCAGGCTTTGGCGCGGGAACTCTGATGGAACCGCATTTTTCCTTCGGCAGGAACTGGCTCAACTACGCCAAAAGCGCGGTGGATGAAACAGTCATTTCCGAAGCCGCGCAAAGCCTGCTGCGTTTTCTGCCGCGAAAAGAAATAGAAGGGAAAATTTTCGTGGACGCGGGCTGCGGCAGCGGAATATTCTCGCTCGCCGCGCTGCGGCTGGGCGCGAAAAAGGCGCTCGGTTTCGACCTGGACCCGCAAAGCCTGGAAGCTTCAGAATATGTGCGCGAAAAATTCGGGGGGGAACAGGCCGCGCGCTGGGAGATATTTTCCGGCGACGTTTTGGACCCTGAGTTCATCGTATCGGGCCGCGCGCGGGGAGATATAGTTTACAGTTGGGGCGTGGTGCACCATACCGGTCAAATGCGCCAAGCCGTGAAAAACGCGCTTTCGCTCGTGAATCCCGGCGGATTTTTTGCGCTGGCGATTTACAACCGCACCCCCGCTTCGCCGTTCTGGACGCGCGCGAAGAGGTTCTACAATTATCATCCCCTGCTGCGTCCGGCGCTGGAACTGGGCTGGGGCGCGATGGCCTGCGCGGCGTATATGGCGCGGCGCGGCACGCTCAGCCTGAGACGAGAGCGCGGGATGCACGTTTTCCACGACGCTGTGGACTGGATAGGCGGCTGGCCCTTTGAATGCGCCTCGTTCGACGAGGTGCGGGAATTCGTCGAAAGTCATGGCGCTAAGTTAGAGAAAGAAGTTACCAGGCTTTACTCGAAACCGGCGGGAAAAGCCTCATTCCTCGACAGGTTCCACCCCTTCAACACCGGCTGCAACGAATTCCTGTTCAAAAAGACTTGAACACGGCAGGCGCAGTCTGGCATCCCCTTATTTATAGCTGTTGAGATGGCGGGCGAGTTTCTCTTCGAGGTCGGCGGGGTTTACCGGCTTGGTTATGTAATCGTTTATGCCGCCCGCGAGCGCGGTGTCGCGGTCTTCCTTCAGCGCGGCGGCGGTGAGGGCGATAATCGGCGTGGAAAGCGCCAGTTCCTTGCGCATGATTCTGGCGGCTTCAAGCCCTGTTATCTCCGGCATTATCATATCCAGAATTATCGCGGCGTATTTTCCCGAGCGGGCCTTCTCCACGGCCTGCCTGCCGTCGGCGGCGGTGTTAACCAGGCAGCCCATGTTCTCCAGCAGGATTTTCACCAGCCGCAGATTGACGGGATTGTCCTCCGCCACGAGAATTTTCACGCCGGGGAAAGGCTTGTCGGGCCGGTCGAAAACGAGCGCGGGCGCGCGCGCCGGAGCGGGCTGCGCGGCGGAGGCGGTGAGCAGGAGCGTCACCGTGAAAGTGCTGCCTTCGCCGGGCCTGGATTCCACTTCCACGCCGCCGTCCATCTTCTCGGCCAGCATGCGGACTATGGCCAGTCCCAGCCCGGTGCCGCCGAACTTGCGCGCGGTGGAAGCGTCGGCCTGGCAGAAAGCCTCGAATATTTTCTCCTTCTTTTCCGGCTCTATGCCTATGCCGGTGTCTTTGACCGAGATGCGCACGCGCGTTTTCTGCCCGGGCTGCGCGGCTTCGCTGGAAACCGCAAGCGTCACGCTGCCTTCCCGCGTGAACTTGACGGCGTTGGAAAGCAGATTGATGAGTATCTGGCGTATGCGGGTAGGGTCGCCGCGGAAAGAGGAGCGCTCCGCGGGCGGCATGTCCAGCACCAGCGCGATGTTCTTGCCCTCCGCCAGAGACTGGGAAAGCTTCATGGAGCTTTCCGCCAGCTCGCGCAGGCTGAACTCTATCTCCTCGAACTCCACCTTGCCGAGCTCTATCTTGGAAACGTCGAGGATATCGCCCAGCAGGACGGCGAGGGTGTCGGCGCTTTCGCGCACTATGCCGAGATAATCGCGCTGAGTCTCGTCGAGCCGCGTCGCCGACAGCAGTTCCGAAAAACCCTTGAGCGCGTTGAGGGGGGTGCGTATTTCATGCGACATCTCGGCCAGATAGCGGGTTTTTATGCGGCTGGCCGTATCGGACTGCTCGAGCCTGTCGTACATGGCCTGCTTTTTGAGCTGGCAGCCGCTTATATCGCGGACTATCGCCATGAAAGCGTTGTCGCCGCTGTAACGCAGCGGCACGACCGTTATTTCCACGTCTATGGTCCGCCCGTCGCGGGTGAGCAGCTTCGTTTCATAATCGGGCGGTATGTATTCGCCCCGCAACCGCGCGGCATGACGGCGCGCGGTGACCTCCTGCTCGCCCGACGGCATGAACCGCAGCATCTCCATGCCGATGAATTCCGGCGGCATATAGCCCAGGAGGCGCTGCAACGCCTGATTGGCGAATTCCACGCGCCAGTTGCGTATTATCAGCATTCCCACCGTGGAGCATTCCACCAGCGCGGCGTAACGCTCGCAAAGCGGGTCGCCCATGGGTTCGGGCAGCTTGTCTATCCCGCGGTAGCCGGCAAGCTTTCCGTTTTTGGCGAAAAACGGAATCGCGTGAGTTTCCATCCAGATAGTGCGCCCGTCCTTGCGCAGCAGCGGGCGCTTGAACTGGTAGAACGCCTGCCCGTTTTTGAGGACCGACGCCAGGAATTTTTCCTGCTCCGCGCGGTATTCCTTCGGAAAAAAAGACTGTATTTCGACGCCTATCATGTCGCCTATCTCATAGCCGAGGAGGGACTGCACCGACGGACTGACATAGGTCAGCACCCCGTCTTTCTCCATTTCCCAGATGATGACGTCGTCGTAGGAAACCGGCTTGTCCTGACCTGCGGCGAACGACTTGGGAGTCTTGACGTTTATGACATAGCCCGCCGCCGCGCCTTTGCCGCCTATGGAGACGGGCGGCGCCTCAAGGAAAAACTCGAGCGGCTTGTGATAAATCGCGGCAAATTTTTTCAACTGGATTATATCCAGCCGGACCTGCCCCGATTCGATTTTGGAAAGATAGGACTGTGTGGTATGGAGAAGCCGCGCCGCCTCGCGCTGGAGCAATCCGGCCTCCTTGCGCGCCGTTATCAGCTTGGAAACCAGGCGTTTATGATGTCCCGAGTGTATGCTTTTCATGCAATACCTATTTCACGCGCCCGCCGGGCCGGCAAGCCGGCGGCAACCGCATTTTCCTGCCGGCGCAACAATATTGTTGCCTATTTTTGTTTTCCGCGCAAGAGCTTTTTGCCGCAATGTTTTTCGCTAAAGTACAGCATATATTGTAAGCTCTCGTGAACAAACCAGTACCGTCGGGCAACCCTTTATAACACAATATAGTTATCCGTATCCACCGGCATCTCCAAAGCACTATCCCGCTATTCTATTGCACAATCCGGGTTGAATAGACTTGTCCCCAAATAAGGTTATGAGGCAAAAAGACAGGATTTTGGCTTGCAGCGAAGCGGACTGAGGCGAGCACACTCCGACGGGGTGTGTAAGCCGAAGACTGCTAAGCTGCAAGCCAAAAGCCGTGATTTTTGCCCATAAAATTATTTGGGGACAAGTCTAACTATCGCTTTATCCAACCGTCCCAGATTATTTTCAGCAGCAGACCGGCGCAGACTATGGCCAGCATGGGACGTATCAGCCGCCGGCCTTGTTTTATTCCGGCGTGGGCGCCAAGCCAGTTGCCCGCCACGCCGCAAACGCCGGTCAGCAATCCGAGCTTCACGTCCACCCGCCCGGCGTATAAAAACCACGCCAGTGCGGCGATGTTGGAACTGAGATTTATATACTTGCTCAGCACGGTGGCGGGCACCAGTTCCAGTCCGGCAAACCGCGTGAAAGCTATCGCCAGCAGCGTGCCGGTTCCGGGGCCGAAGAATCCGTCGTAAAATCCCACCGCAGCGGTGATGCCGCAGAGTCTTGAAATCTGCTTTGCGGCAGGTATATGTTTTGCCGGGGCCGCGCCGAAATCCCTGTTGGTCAATATGAACCATACTACCGGCGGCAGGCCAATCACCAATATGTACCGCACAAAGCCGGGATTGAATAGGGTGGCGGCATACGCCCCCAACCCGGCGCCGCCGAGCGTGCACAAGATGTACAAAGGCAGTTTTTCAAACGACAGTTTTACATGGTTGTTGTATTTCAGGCAGGCCGCCGACGTGCCCAGCATGGAAGACAATTTGTTCGTGCCCAGCAGGAATTTAGGGTCAATGCCCGCCGCCAGATAGGCGGGCAGAGCAATAAAACCGCCGCCTCCCGCCAGAGCGTCCACAAATCCCGCCAGAAAAACCAGCAGGCCCAGAACCGCCAGCGCCGCCGCGCTGAAATGCGACGTGAACTCCATAATCACTCCGCCTGCGGCAGCGTGAATCGCACGGCGAAACCGCCCGGCAGATTGGCGGCGCTTATTTTGCCGCCGTGGGCTTCCACCGCGAGGCGGCAGAAATACAGGTTGAGCCCGATGCCCTTGCGGGCGGATTTTCTGCGCGCGTTCACGTCGGTGTATTTCAGGAAAAACGTCTTGAGATACGCGGGGTCCACGCCGTGTCCGGTATCGGCGATTTCAATGGACACGGTTTTGTTTTCCGCCTCCGCCGTAATCGTTATAGCGCCGGTCTTGGGCGTGTATTTTATGGAATCAAGCAGCAGATTCACCAGCACGCTGCGCAGCATTTCAACATCAGCGCGGATGATGGACGGAAATTTATCGCTCTTTTTTATTTCAATGCGGATGTGCCTGCCGTAGCTCAGGGCTTGCGTCTGCGTCAGGCAATCGTCAAGCAAATCGGTCAGGCGTATCGGATGCGGCGACAGCCGGCAATCGCCGGCTTCGATGCAGACTATCGTTTGCAGGGATTCGATGACCCGCTGCTGGAATAGCGAGCTCTTCCTGGCCATCGAAAGCAGTTCTCTGGTGGAGGGGCTGTTTCTCTCGTCCTGTTCGGCGGAGGTGACGGACATCAGTATCGAGGCGAGCGGATTCTTGATATCGTGCATCACAAGCGCCATAATGTAGCGGTTCAGCTTTTCCATGGCGGCGGCATGGCGGCGGAACATTTCCAAAGCGACGACAAACGCCGCCACGGCGGCGGTTGTGGCCGCGGTCAGAAGTCCCGGGCCGTAACGCCATAACTGGTATGCCTGCGCCAGCAACAGCAGTACGCACGCCGCGGCGCACAGCGCGGCACAGGTTGAAAACCGGTCACGCACTCTGTTCATTTTTTTTCCTGGGAACCTCCCAGCACCATATCTGAAAATCCTTCCATTCCGGCTATCATATTCACAAGCGCGGGCGCTTTGAGGTTGCGCGCCAATCCCGCTATTATAACCCCGAAAAGCGCCGTGAAAACGAGCTGCCGCCAGTCTATTCCGCAGGTTTGCGCGCGCCATGCCCGCCAGCCCGCATCCGCCACCGAGACTACGGCAAACGAGGCGTACACCGTGTTGGCGGCGCGGGCGGCAAGCAAAACGGGCCGCGCGCCGCGGCTGCGCAGCGCTCTGGCCGCCAGAGGAGCCAGCACGGTCAGCCCGCAGGAAAACACTGCCGCGAAAACCGCCGCCTTGACGTAATCGCCGTTGTAAAACTGTCCCGCCCCCGGCGCGAACAGCGAAAGCGCGACCGCCGCCGCGGCATTCACCGCCATAAATGAATTCAATTCTTTGCCGCAGACTTGCGCCTGCGCACCAGCGCCAGCAGTTCGGCGTAGCTTTTGCAGTCAAGCATGCCGTTTTCCTTCCAATACTGATAATCGCCTTCGAGAAACTGCGTGGCGATGCCGTCGCGTATCGCGGGAAATATTTTTTCCATCTTCGGCGTGGATTCAACCAGCCGTTCCCCCGTGACATACGGATATACTTTGTCCGCGGTTTCCCGCGCGGCTTTGCGGGCGTCTTTTTCATCCGTCAGGTGGCCAGACATGTAGCCGTAGGCCTCCAGCTTTGCCACGGAGTGCGCGCCGGCGGCGCACATCAGCATCGCCAGAAGCTCATGCGTTTGCCTGAGTCCCGTACGGGCGGTAGTGGCTACGGTCAGCCCCGGCTTTCCCGCAAAACGCAGGGTGTGATAGAAAGCGCAAAGCCTGTCCAGAAAAATTTTCATCTGCCCGCTTACGGTCATGGCGTAGACCGGAGAGCCCCATACCAGAAAATCCGCGTCGAGCATTTTTTGCCTGAGCAGGCCCATGCCGTCGGTTTTGTCCAGCGGGCAAATCCCTTTTGTCATGCAGTCCCAGCAGCCGGAGCACGGTTTGAGCGGAACGTCGCCCGCCGTAAGGAACTCGCAGGATATTTTCCGGTCCCTGAGGAGAAGCTCTTCCCCCAGCATTTGCGCGACTTTGAGCGTGTTGGAATTCGCTTTCGCCGGGCTGCCGATATAGCCGAACACTTTTCTCATTAATTCTCTCCGCGAAACCAGTCGTGGACGCGGGCGGCGATTTTTTCCGGGGTGAGACCCAAATCCTCGTAGAGTTCGCGCGGCTTGGCGTGCATCACGAAAACATCCGGTATGCCGAGCCGCAATGTTTTGCAGCTTATGCCGCGCCCGTTTAGCGCTTCCAGCACGGCGGAGCCGAAGCCTCCTGTCAGCGCGTTATCCTCCACGGTGACGATTTTGCCGGTCCCGGCGGCCTCGGCGATGATATCGGCGTCGAGCGGCTTCACAAAGCGCGCGTTTATGACGCCGCAGGAAATGCCTTTCGTTTCCAGCAGGTGTGCGGCCTTGACGGCTGGATGCGCGCGGTTTCCGGCGGCGATAATCGTCAAATCGCGTCCGCGCTTTAGCCAGACGCCTTTTCCGTAAGGCAGCGCGGCGGGTTCGGCGTCAAGCGGCGTGCCAAAGCCGGAGCCTCTGGGATAGCGCACCACGCACGGAGCGTTGAGGTCCAGAGCGGTTTTAAGCGCGTGCTGGAGCTCGTTTTCATCCGCCGGAGCGAGCACGGTAAGGCCCGGTATGCTGCGGAAAAGGCTGAGGTCGAAGACGCCGTGGTGCGTGGGGCCGTCCTCGCCGACGACGCCGGCGCGGTCGAGCGCCAGCACGACGGGCAGTTTTTGCAGGCAGACGTCGTGAAAAACCTGGTCCCACGCGCGCTGCGCGAAGGAGGAATAGAGCGCCACCACCGGTTTTAGCCCCTCGCAGGCCTGTCCGGCGGCGAAAGTCACCGCGTGCTCCTCGGCTATGCCCACGTCGTAAAAACGCTCGGGGATGCGGTCGCGGAACGCGTCAAGGCCGGTGCCTTCGGGCATGGCGGCGGTTATGGCGGTTATGCGCGGGTCGGTTTCGGCGAGTTTCACCAGGGTGCTGGAGAAAACCTTCGTGAACGTCGGCGCGGCGTTCGCCGGAGCGGGTTCGGGGCTGCCGGTGATTTTGTCGAATATGCCGAGGCCGTGGTAGGCTATGGGCCGCCGCTCGGCGGGGGGGTAGCCTTTGCCCTTCGTGGTCGCCACGTGCAGCACTACGGGGCCTTCCATCTCTTTTACGCGGGAGAGGATTTCCGCCAGCTTTTTGACATCGTGTCCGTCCACGGGGCCGAGATAGGCGAATCCCATCTCCTCGAAAAGCATTCCCGGAAACAGCAGCACCTTCGTGCGTTTGGCGACGCGCAGGATGCTGGCTCCCCAGAAGTCGAAGCGGTTGAGGAAATTCTCCACTTTCTGCTCGGCGTTCTTCACCGTGCCCATGGACATGAGCTTGGTCAGGAACGCGCCCAACTGACCCACACGGTGGGAGATGAACATCTGGTTGTCGTTTAGGATGACCAGCAGGTCGGTGCCCAGGTGCCCCGCGTTTTGCAGCGCCTCGTAGGCCATGCCGCCGGTCATGCAGCCGTCGGAGACCACGGCCACCACCTTGCGGTTTTCGCGCTTGATATCGCGCGCGGCGGCCATGCCCAGCGCGGCGGAAAGCGCCGTGGAGGCGTGGCCCGCGCCGAAAGCGTCGTACTCCGATTCGTCGCGGCGCAGAAAGCCGGAAATTCCGCCCTTCTGCCGGACGGTCGCGAATTTCTCATAACGGCCAGTCAGCAGCTTGTGCGCGTAGGCCTGGTGGCCGGTGTCGAAAACGATGCGGTCGCGCGGCGTGTCGAAAACGTAATGCAGCGCCACTATCAAATCCGTCGCGCCCAGGCTCGAGCCCAGGTGCCCGCCGTTTTTGCTTATCGTGTTGACGATGGTCTCCCGGATTTCCGAGCAGACCTGCGGCAGAGCGTCGGCGTCCAGCCGGCGCAGCTGCGAGGGGGAGGTTATTTTTTCGAGCAGTTGGTGCGTCATGTCAGCAGGTCCTTTCCAGTATGAAACGCGCCAGCGCGCGGAGCGGCTCCAGTCGTTTGGAAGGCAGGCGCGTTTTTTCAAGATGGCGGTTCGCGCGCGCTATGCAGGCGCGCGCCC
>JAQTYB010000054.1 GCA_028688475.1 Elusimicrobiales bacterium | reverse complement strand
AATGCGTCAAAACACACAAAACGCGCGACAAAACAGCCTTATAAAATGCGTTGCAAGAAAAATAGTGCCTAAAAAACGGAAATAACCACCTACTGCCCGCTCAACTACACCTTACCTGAGGATTGGGAATTGCCTCATGTAAAATCTACACGAAAGTGTATCGTTGCCTCAAATTGGGAATCTATACGAAATTCTCCCGCTTTTTGCGTCTGTTTATCGCCAAAAGCTTGTCTTGCAGCTTTATTATCTCGCGCTTAAGCTGCGCCGGATTTAATGTAGCATATTCCTCCTTCAGCGCGTCTTTGCGCGGTTACTCCAAATCGGGGGTTGCCAGCAGTCTTGCATAAGGTGTTTTTGCCTCGTCATGCTTTTTGTACACCTTGCTGCCCTCGCGGCTGCGTTCCAGCAGCTTCATCACCGGCTGGAAGTAGTTCGTGTACAACCGCAACCGCCGATAAAGCGCGTTCAGCGCCGCTAATTCCTCGTCGGTGTCATAACGCGCGTAGCCGACGGCGCGGCGCACCACGGAATAGTTCTTCTGCTCCACGTAACAGTTGTCGTTTTTACGCGACGAGCGTCCGCGCGTGAAAGTTATTTTGTTGCCGGCACAGAAGTCGTACAAGTGGCCATTGATGAATTCGGAACCGTTGTCGGAATCTATTCCCAGCAGCGGAAACGGCAGTCTGGCTTTTATGGCTTTCAGTCCGGCAAACACATGCACCTGCGCCTTGTTTATCACCGCCTCCGTTTCCGTCCAGCCGCTGCACATATCGGTGGCGTCAAGCGTCTGGATAAAATCGCCGCGCGGATTGCCGCCCTCGTGGCCTACCAGGTCTATCTCGGTGAAACCGGGGCGCTTTTCGTTCCAGTCGGCGAATGTGCGTATCGGGATTTGGTGTTTGAGCAGCGTGCCCGGTTTGGTATGGCTGCGGCCTTTAAGCTCAAACCGCTTGCGGTCGCCGGACAGCATACGGTCTATCGTGGCCGCGCTTATGCGCAGCAGCTTGCGCCGCACTGCGGCGCGAAACCGCGCTTCGTTATGCTCTTCGAGCTTGCTTACTATTTCGCCCAGAACCGGCTTTAGCCGCTTGCCGCAGATGCAGTCCATGATGACCCATATCCGGCGCAGGGCTGTGTATACCTCGCGGTCGTAGTATTTGCCGCGCTTGGGCCGACGACGGGATTTTGTGGCGTCCAGACGCACGGACTGCCCATGCAGCACCATCACACGGCCATGATTGCGCAACAGGTACGAGGCGTAGCAGCGGTTATAGCCTGTTGTTTGGATGAATTCGTCGAGAATCTCGTTTTTCCGCTTCTTGCGCGCGGAGCGGTAACGCCGCGCTGTTACGCGCACTACCGATTTGCGTTCTTTCATCGTCAGCCTCATCTGTGCCTCCCGGACACGCCGGAAGGTAATCTAGCACTTGATTTCGTGTAGATTTTCAGTTGAGGCAACGATTAGCATTTCGTATAGATTTTTACTTGAGGCAACGCGATGACGGCGGACAATGGACGAAATCAGATATTATCCGGCGAAACAGCCGTTTTGGCGCAGTTGCGCATCTGCGACAGAATACGGATTCAGGGTATTGCGCCGCCATGTCAAGGCCATTTCGGCTAACGCCGCGCGTAGTTTTTTTCCAGCCATTTGCGATAGGAGCCGTTTTTGATGTTCGCAATCCATTCAGAGTTGCCGAGGTACCATTCCACGGTTCGCGCAAGCCCCTCCGCGAAAGTGTGCGCGGGATTCCAGCCAAGCTCGCGGTGGATTTTGGAATAGTCTATCGCGTAGCGCCTGTCATGGCCGGGACGGTCTTTTACATAAGTTATCAGCTCCGAATATTTCCTGCCACGCAACGCGGCATTCGCGGCGGACGGAGCGAGACTCTCCAGCGCCGAGCAAAGGTTTTTCACCAGGTCTATATTGCGCTTCTCGCAGCCGCCGCCGATGTTGTAGGTTTCGCCGGGGCGGCCTTTTTCCAGCAGCAGCCGGATAGCGTCGCAATGGTCTTCGACATACAGCCAGTCGCGCACGTTCTTGCCGTCGCCGTACACCGGCAGAGGCTTGCCTTCCAGCGCGTTGAGTATCATCAGCGGGATGAGCTTTTCGGGAAACTGGCGCGGGCCGTAATTATTGGAGCAATTCGAGATTGTAACTTGCAGCCCGTAAGTGTGGCTGTAGGCGCTAACCAGATGGTCCGACGAGGCTTTTGACGCGGAGTACGGGCTTCTGGGGTCGTAGGGTGTTTTCTCGGTGAACCTGCCTTTCGGGCCGAGCGAGCCGTACACCTCGTCCGTGCTGACGTGGTGAAAGCGCGTAGCGGCATCGGCTTTCCAAAGCTCCCGCGCGGCTTCGAGCAGGACGAACGCGCCGTTTATGTTGGTATTGATGAATTCCGCGGGACCATGTATGGAGCGATCCACATGCGACTCCGCCGCGAAATTGACTATGCAGTTGACGCCGTGGCGCTTCATGGCCGCTTTGACGCAGCCGGGGTCGCAGATATCGCCCCTGACGAAGGCATAGCGCCTTCCATACTTCCGCGCGCCGGCGAGGTTCCCGGGATTGCCGGCGTAAGTGAGCTTGTCCAGGTTCACCACCTTTCCCGAAAAACCGCGACGCGCGAGGATATGATGTATGAAATTGGAGCCGATAAAACCGGCGCCGCCGGTTACCAGCACAGACGCTTTTGAAAAATGAAAACTTTTTGCCATAAGTTTGACCTCGAATCGTTATGCGAGAATGGTTTCAAGAACGCGCTTTACACCGCCCGCCGTTTTCTCCCACGAAAATTCCGGCGCCCTTGCCAGCCCTTTTTCGGCGAGCTGCCGGCGGAGCGCGCCGTCCGCGGCGAAGGCGCGCATCGCGTCGGCTATTTCGTCGGCGCGTTCGGGGTTGACGTAACACGCCGCGCCGCCGCATACCTCCGGCAGCGAAGACGTGTTGGAGCAAATGACCGGACAGCCGCAGGACATTGCCTCAAGCGGCGGCAGCCCGAATCCCTCGTAGAGCGACGGGAAAACCAGCGCCGCCGCGCCGCCGTAAAGCGCGGACAACGCCTCCGCCCCGACATAATCGAGGAACACAACGGCGTCCGCCACGCCGGTCTTTGCGGCGAAGCGCCTGAGAACCTGCCGGTACTCGCCCCGTCCGCCGGCGATGACAAGCTGGCCTCCCCTGAAACTGTCCCGCATTTCCGCGAAAGCGAGTATGGCGCGCTCCACGTTCTTGTGCGGGTAGCTGGCGCCCACCATGAGAAAATAGCGCTCGAGACCGTATTTGTTTTTGACGGCGTCTATCTGCGCCTGCGGGCGCGGGCGGAAAAGAGAGTTATCCACCGAGCAATAGCAGACATGTATCTTTTCCATCGGAAAACCGTAATCCGCTATTATGTCGTTTTTGGTGCTTTGGGAATCCGTGATTACGGCGGCGCATTTCTCCAGCATGCGCGGCAGAATATAGGCGAAATAGCAATGCTCAAGCCGGTGCTGCGCGGGAAACCTGAGCGGCAGCATGTCGTGCAGCGTAATCACCTGCGGCCCGCCGGGAAAAAAAGTGCCGTGATGCGTGGTGGAATAAATGATATCCGCTCCGGCGGCGCGGGCCGCGAGCGGAAACAACGTCTGTCCCCAGAAGAAGCGGGCGATGCCGCCTTTCTTCCCGTATTCAGGCCGGGTCAGCGCGGGCGCGAAGCGGTTTTCGGAGCGCTGCGGCGCCAAAACCGCCTCCACCGACGAATAAACCAGCATATTGTCTCCCGCGGCAAGCGCGCGGTCGAGCCCGGCAAGGACGTTGACGGTGTAAACTCCGAGCCCTCTCGGCGCGCAATCCAGCAAACAGGCATTCACCGCTATTCGCATATATTGGTCCCTTCTCAGGAGATGTGGATATTCTATTTAATTTCGCGGCATCACTGTCCCGCCATTTCCAGCGCCTTCATATAAACCTCCTCAACGGTGATGGAGCGCATGCAGACATTGTCGTGACAGTAAGTTTTGCCGCAGCCGCCGCAGCCGTGCTCCTTGCGTATCACGCTTATCTGTCCTGGGAACAACTCGACGGGGTCCCATACGCCGGCGGGATTGGTGCCACTGTATAGCGCGACAGTTTTCTTCCCCAGCAACGCAGATACATGCGTGAAACCACTGTCCAGTCCGACGAAAAGCCGCGCGCCCTTCACTACCCCCGCCGATTCCAGAAGCGTGGTTTTGTTTATCAGATTGCGCACATTGCCGCATGAGGCAAGGCCGGACTCATACTCGCGCATCTGCCCCGGCGCCAGCCTGCCTATGAGCACAACGCTTGCCCGCCCAGCAAGCATTTTAGCAAGAGCCGCGAAATTTTCGGCGCCCCAGTCTTTGGCCTGCGTTCCGGAACCCACGCTCAGACAGACATAGTCTTTCAAGCCGCAATCGAAAGGATCGCACGGCAGCAGTTGCGGGTCCCATTGCATATCCCCTTCGGGAATGCCGAACAAGCCGAAAAGACCCTGATAGGTTTTCATTATATGCTCGCCGAAGGGATAGGGCAAAACAATATCCAGCAAAAAACCACCGCCGCCTGCAGCGTAGCCCGCGAGATATTTGTGTCTCGAAAAAAGTTTCAACAGCGGCAATATGCGCATGTCCCCCCGCAGCTCGAAAACAAGGTCGGCTTCCATGTCTGCAAACTGTCTGCGCACGCCGCCGGCGCAGGAGCCGCCCCTGCGCAGTCCCGGCTGCTCGACAACAAAAACCTTGTCCACGAAAGACAGCCGCCGCGCCCACTGCGCGTTTTCCGGATTCACCGCCAGATGCACCTTTCTGCCGCTGTTTTTCTTGAAAGCGTTCAGGACCGGCATGGTGAGAACAAGGTCCCCTATATGCGCCAACTGCACGAAACATACCGTTCTTATCTCCGCCGGCGAAACCGTCCGCGCGCCGCGCAGGCGCGCATACAACGCGCCTAAAATATCAATCACGCTCGCGGCATATCTGTCCCGCGCTTTCGTATAACGGTATTTCATGGCTTGCCGGCGCCTGCTGAGTCCTGCATAAATAATGTCCTGTCCGAAGGCCTGAGTTTGAGCCGCAGACCAGGCGGGGCGACGCTATGTGTCGTATGCACGCCAGAGAGGAGCGACGACGCCTGCGGCCAAATAAAACGCCTGCCTGATGCAGCGGCATCCCGTTTCGGCAGCCACAGCGACAGGCCGGCGGGTGATTCAACCAAAATATCGTAATTGTCCTCCACCGCCCTGAAAATTTTCGCGGTGTAAACGGTGTGGTTTTTGAAAACGCCGTTGTCAACGAACACCGGATATTGCCGGGACTCCGCCATGCGCGCGATTTCGTCTATTTCGCTGGTCAGATATAGCTCCGCAAGGCCGGGAAGATTGAGCGGGTCTTTCGTGCCGGCATAAACATGAAACGGCCCGCGATTGTAGGAAAGTATCAGCACGGTATCGCCGGGTTTGGTGTTCTCCTTTATGAAATCCATTTTCACCGTCGCCGCGCTTGCCGTTCCGCGCAGCGCGGGCAGCGCGCGGCGCGCGGCCTGATGAGCGGCAAACGGCACTATTTGCAGCGCGCTGACAGCGCAGGAAGCCAGCGCGACGGCGGCAATCGCCGCCGCAATCCGCGCGTGAACGGCCTCTCCATGTCCGCGCCCGAACGCAAGCAGCCGCTCGAAACCCAGCGCGGCAATCATCACCGAAGGCCAGGCCACAAACAGCAGATTCGGGGTAAAGCTTCTTCCCTGGAAATAAGCGAACAGCCCGCAGCCCAGCACCGAGAGAAAAAACACCGCCTTCGCGCGCGGCCCGGCCTCGCCCGCATGAAGTTTTTGCGCGGCGTAAAGCAATCCTGCCGCGTAAATCAGCGCCACAATATTCCAGGTATGGAAAAGCTTCATCGGGTACATGTTGAAGCCGTAGCCGTAGAAATAGCCGAGATAGGCAAAGAAGCCCGCGAAATCCGGCCATCGTCCGGCAGCGATTTTCGTGTATGCCGAAAAAACCGCCAGCGCCGACGCCAGAAACGCGGCATTGAGCGCCAAATGCGCCAGCGCGGGCGCAACCGCGCGCCGGCAGCCGAGCTCAAGCGCTTCTGAATAAATCAACGACAGCGACCAGGAAGCCAGCACCACAAATCCGGTGTCAAAATTCCACAGCACGGCGGCGGCGGACAGCAGCCCGCAGCCATAATAGGCCGCGCGGGATTTTCTGAAAAAGTGGAGAAATGCCAGCGACACGGCGAGCGCCGGCATCAGAAAACGCAGCGGCACGCCCTGAAAATAATGTTCGGTACTGTAAAGCGTGAAATGCAGCTGCGTAAAGTACGCAACCGCGCACGCCGTCATGGCGGCAATGGTTTTTGAGTCGAGAAGCAGCCGCAGCGCGGCGAAAACCGCCAGATATGCCGCTATGGACAGCAGCGCCATCAGCGCGGTGAATTTGAGCACGCTCAGCCCGGCCAGCTTGAAAATGAAATTGAGAAAAACAGGATAAAGCCCGTACTGGCTTACGAAATCCGCCAGCAATTTTTTGCCCGAATAAACCGCGCACACGGCGTGGAACGCCGCTTCGAAATGCATGCCGTAATGCGAACTGTTGTCAAGCATCTGCGGTCCGAATATTTCCAGCGCAGGCAGCGAGGCCAGTATCAGGCCGAAAGCCGCATAAGCCGCAAGCCGCGCCGCGCGCTTTTCAAAAACCGCGTCATGCCGGTAAAAATAAATCGCCGCCGCAACGCCAAGCACGAGACCTGTCAGCGGGTTCAGGAGGCCGTAAAATACGGAACCCGACGCCGGGCCAAACCACAAAGTGGATACCAGAATATTGTTATAAAACGCGTACGGCGAAGTGATTGCCAACGCAAGCACCCACGCCGCGCCGATAACCAGAGCCGCCCATGCCAGCCTGGCGGAGAAGTCCCTGAGAGCCTGTTCACAATCTCTCTTTCGTAGCGAAAGCGACGATTTTGCCCCTGAGACGCAGCGGGCTGAGGCGAGCAGGCCTGTAGGCCTGTAAGCCGAGGACCGCGAAGTATCAGGGGTAAAAGCGGCGCTTGCAGCAGAATACGGAGATTGTGAACAGGCTCTGAGCGCCGTTCCACCGCGCGGAATTATCCTGCGGAAAAACAAATACCAGCCGTAAAGCGCAAACGGCAGCGCCAGCACGGCGCACACATATTGCAGCCGCTCGACGGGCTCAGGCATGAAAGCGGAGGCTGGAACGACGAATATCGCCTCGAAATCACTGAGCTTAGGCAGGACCGGATGATATAAAAACCGGATGGCGGCGCAAAGCGCATACTCGCTGAGCGCGGCGAAGACAAGCGCCATGAACCCCGCGCACCAGCGCAGCATTTTATCAGGGGAGTCCGCTTTTTCTTCCATTGGTTAAGTATATTAAAACTTGAAACCCACTTGAAACCCGGCTTCCCCCTGTCAGCGGATATGTATGTATAATATGAAGGCTAAAATTTTTTCGCGCGAATTTATGATGATAAAGCAAAACTGGCGGACGCTCGCATTGTGCACCGCCGCCCTGCTGGTTTTTTTCGGTATCTTCGAGCACAAAAGCCCGTACTACTTTTTACAAGACGATAACCGGACCTTTTCCCTTCCCGCTTTCGCGCACACATACGAAACATTGGCGCAAACGGGCCGTCCGGCGTTGTTCAATTTTCATCAATCGCTCAGCGTGCCGGTGTTTCAGGAAACGCCGGTTTTTTATCCGCCGGTCTATGCCAGCGTTCTCCTGAGCAAGCTTTCAACGGGCAGTATTTTCGCGGCGGTGGACATCATCGTATTCGGGCATCTTTTGCTGTCTCTGTGGGGATTTTTCGCCCTGCTGGTTTTTTTGGGCTGCGGAGCCGGCGCGGCGGGGATATGCTCGCTCGCCTGGGCGCTCAACGGGTTTTTGATTTTTTCCTCCACGTCCTCCTGGTTCATCACGGCGGTTGCGGCGTGGTTTCCGTGGGCGGTACTGCTCGCGCTCGGCATATTGGCCCGCCCTTCGCTGAAAAAAGCGCTGCTGCTCGCCGCGCTGAGGACGTTGATGTTTACCGTAGCGCACCATCAGTATTTCGTTTACGCGGTCATGGTTGAAATTATGAGTTTCGCGGCGGTGCTGCTGTATCGCTCCGCCGAAGCGGAACAGCCTGCTCCAGTCAGCCGCGCCGTTAAATTTTATCTGCTCAGCCATGTCTTCACCGTCATAGCCTGCCTGCCGCTCCTGATTGCGATAGCGGCCTCGCTTGCCGGCTCTTGCGGCAGAAACGGACCGCTGGGCTGGCATGATTTCAGCTATCTCAACTACAGCCTGCTAAGCTGGCTTGCGGGACTTTTTTATCCTTACAGCCGGGACCTGCTGAAATATTATTCCGGCTGGCCCCACATGGTGCAGCTTTCGCACATCGGCTATGTGCCGCTGGCGTTTGCGTCCGTCACAATATGGCGGCTGCTAAAAAGGCGCGGCACTGAGACGGACGGTTTTCATCTGAAAGCCTTTGCCTCCGTCACCTTGATTATATTTTTATGGACACTGGGGGTGTTCAATCCGGTAGAGCAATATATCCCGGTGCTTAACCGTTTCCGGTGGCATTTCAAGCTGGGATTGTTCCTGAATTTTTATCTGATACTGATTGCGGCGGCGGGACTGGATTTTCTCCTGGGAAAATTTGACGGGGAGCAGCGGAAAAAAGTCGTTTTCCTGCTGACGGCGGTTTGCGCGCTCAATTTCGGGGCGCTTTACCTGCTGGGGCCGCGAGTGACCTTCAACACTTTTTCGGACCCGGCGCCGCTGGTCAAACCTTTACGGCGCGAGTTATCAGACGGAAGAATTTTCACCGTCGGCTTTGTGACGCCGGGGCCGCGCAACGCCGCCTCGCTGGGATTTAATTACGCTACTTTGTTCGGGTTGAACCATTTCGCCGGATACGGGCAGCTTGTGCCGCAGGCCAACGCGAAGGAAATAATGGGCCTCAACTATACCGCATCGTTTAACAGCAGACTGGACGGGGAAACCATCGCGCGGCTGCGCGGCTGGGGGGTGAAGTGGTATGTGGTGGCAAAACCGTCAGAATACCGTTATGCAAAAGCGCTGCGCGCCGCCGGCATTACTCCGGCGTTTGAAGACGCCGAGCGGGTCATCTACAAAGACCCGGCAGCGAGCCCTCTGGCGGAAGCCGGAGGCAAACCGTTGGAGGTCGCGTTCCCCGGCGACTCTATGCGGATACAGACCTCCGGCCTGACGCAATGCGTACGGGCAAACGTGCTTTATAGCAAGTTTTTCAAAGCCCGCGACGAAACCGGCCGGGACATCCCCGTCTCGCCGGACATGGCAAACCGCGCATTGTTGTGCCCGCAAGCGCAAAGCCGCGAGTTGACGCTTTACTACAGCAACCCGTTCCTGATAATAGGGCTTGCTATCTCCGCCCTGCTGGCGGCGATTGCCGCGCTGGTTATTTTTTTCCGAAAGATTTTATGGATTAAAAATTAAGCCGCTCTTTTTCCACCACCAGCGGACGCTTGAGCACGTGGGTGTGTATGACGCCGACATATTCACCGATTATGCCGATGAAGAAAAGCTGCACGGAGGCGAAAAAGAAAAGGCCTATCACCAGCGGCGCGGTTCCCACCGAGAAGTTGTTCCAGAAAATCAGCTTGTAGACGAAATAGCACACCGCCACAAACAGACTTGCCAGCGCGAGGATGAAGCCGGTATACGCGGCCAGCCGCAGCGGCAGTTTGGAATGGCTGGTGATGCCGAGCATCGCCATGTCGTAAAGCGTGTAAAAATTATTTTTTGTTATCCCCCCCGCGCGCGCGGGCTGCGAGTATTCGACGCGCGCCACTTCAAAACCCGTGTCCGCCACGAAGCCGCGGAAATACGGGTACGGGTCGTTTGCCTGCCGGAAAAGGTCCATCACGCGCCTGTCATAAAGGCCGAAACCGGTGAAATTCTCTATCTGTTCCGATTCCGAAAGACGGTTTATTATTCTGTAGTAAAACCGCCGCACGGCGGACATCGGCCAGGATTCCCGGCTGGCTTTTTTTATCCCCGCCACGATTTTAGCGCCCTGTTCCCATTTCTTGACGAATTCGTGAATCAACTCCGGCGGGTCCTGAAAATCGGCGACAAGGGAGATAACCGCGTCGCCGTGCGCCTGCATAAGCGCGTGGCTGGGCGAGCGGATGTGCCCGAAATTGCGGGTATTGATGATGACTTTGACTTTTTTGTCCGCCCCCGCCAACCGTCGCAGTATTTCCTGAGTGCGGTCCGCGGAGGAATTGTCTATGAATATATGCTCGTAGTCATAGTCCGCCAGCCGGGACATGATTTCGCGCACGCGGAGATACAGCTTCTCGACGTTGTCTTCCTCATTGTAACAGGCGGTGACGACGCTTATCAGTTTCATGTTTTCAGTGCTTTCCACCTACGGCTTCAATCATCTTGCTGTAGCGCAGTTCCAGCATTCTGATGCGCTCGTCGTCTTCGTGGTGGATTGAGCCGTAATACCTAGTTTTGTTCTTGAGCCACATCAACTCGAAACCGACGGCTTTGAGTATGCCCGCGCCGAAGTCGCCAGCGAGCGCTTTGGGCGCGTCGAAAATGACTTTGCGGGTTTCGTAAAAATCCAGCAGGCCGTAGAGCCCGCGGAAAAATTCCCTCGAATCCGCCGACACGCCGCCGCCGACGCCGACGCACAGGCCGGCTTTTTTGGATTTTTCGGCGATAGTTTTGGTCATGTCGAAAATCTGTTTCGAGTTTATGCTGTCGCGGTCAAGGCCGCAGGAACCGCTGAGGTCCACGCGCCCGACTATGACCGAATGCAGTGCACGCGCCGACGGGCTGGCGAGTATTTCGTCAAGCCGCTCGCAGGTATTATTGGTCTCAACGTTTATGGCGAACTCGATTTCGCTGCACTCGTCCTCCGGGAAGGCGGCCTTGGTTGACAGGATGAATTTCTTGAGCGCGTAGGAAGATTCAATCATCGGCGCAACTATGCGCCGTACGCCAATGGAGCGCGAGTCATACATGTCCTTTAACGCCTCGCAGCCGCCGATTTTAATCGTCAGCCCGAGTCCCGCCGAGGAGACCACGTCCTTTAACCGGAGCGCCTCCTCCATGCGAGTGCCTTCGGCCTCGAACTCCGCCTTCACGCCGATAACCGAATGCCCGGCCTTGAGTTCCTTTAAGGTTTCAACCATCGTGCGTTCAAGAGCGTTCATACTCCCTCCCGACAATATTCAGCAAAGATATTTGCGGATGATGCCCTTCATTTCCGCCGCCAGCGCAGGCCCCGCTTGCGTTTTTACGAATACGCAGTCGCCGGGTTTGCGCAGCATCACAAACGAGATGAAGCCGCCGCTGGTTTTCTTGTCGTTTTTCACCAAAGCCGACAGCAGCGCCGCCGGTACGCGGGGCGAAAGCTTGTGTCCGATAATGCGGCGGCAGAAAATTTCGTTACGCAGCCTTTCGGCCTCGCGCATAAGCCCGTGCGCCGCGCTAAGCGCGTCGGCCACGATTATGCCCATAGCCACCCCTTCGCCGTGCGGTATGCGGTAGCGGGTAAAGGCTTCTATCGCGTGTCCGGCGGTGTGGCCGTAGTTGAGGGCGCGGCGGGAACCGCGCTCAAACTCGTCGGCCTCTATGACGCTTTTTTTAATCGCCAGCGAAACGCGTATGAGTTTTTCAAGAACAGCCGTGTCGCCCTTGAGGGCGGCTTCAAGCCCCGCCCCGGCAAATTCCAGCGGAATCTCGCCGCCCAGAATGGCGAGTTTTAGTATTTCGCCCAGTCCTGATTTTATCTGCTGCGCCTCAAGCGTTTTAAGAAAAGCGGGGTCTATCACCACGCCGCGCGGAGACGCGAAAAGGCCGATCTGGTTTTTTGCGCCGCCGTAGTTGACGCCGGTTTTGGCACCGATGCAGCTGTCGCACATCGAAAGCAGCGTCGTCGGGAAAAACGTCCAGTCCACGCCGCGTTTGTATACCGCGCAGGCGAAGCCGCATATATCCTGGGTTATCCCGCCGCCGGTGACCACCGCGCTCGCCCCCTTTCCGAGAGAGCGGCGCTTCATGAAATCAAGAACCTTCTTTACGCCGGACAGCGTTTTATACCGCTCCGTCGCCGGCAGGGCGAACACGCGCTCCGGCGGCGCTTTTATCGCGCGCTCGTACAGCGCGAGCACTTTTTCGTCTATAAGCAGAACCGAGGCCGGGTTTTCCGCCAGGAGGCGCGATATGGCTTGAGGCCCTGCGCCTGCGCCGGGAAAAGAAACCTCGTACGGAAAAGGCACAGAGGCTATCGGCAGCGTTTTTTCCGCGAGGCCGGGACGCGCGGTAAAAACTCTCCCGTCCACGCGGAAGGAAAACGGTTTCATTTCTGGAATCCTCCGGCGCTGTAGCCGCCGTCGGCGGTGATGACCGCGCCGTTAATATAGGAAGCGGCGGGGCCGAGCAGAAAAAGCGCGGTCGCGGCGATTTCTTCGGGCCGCGCCAGCCGTCCCACGGGGATATGGCTTTCCAGTTCTTTTACGACTTCCGGCGGATTGTTGCGGGTGGTCATCTCCGTCGCCACGAAGCCGGGCGCGAGAGAATTGACTGTTATCCCGTGTGGAGCCAGTTCCAGCGCCAGCGTTTTGACCATGCCGTTGAGCGCGTGCTTGCTCATGGAATAAGCGAGCCGCCCTGCGCGCGAAAACGAGCCGTAAATCGAACTGACGGCAAGTATCCGCCCGCCCCCGCCGTTTTGCTTCATAAGCGGCACGGCGCGCCGCAGCACGTCGAAAAAACCCATGACGTTTATTTCCATCGTCCTGGAAACATCCGCCCGCGTGAGAGCTTCAAACGGCTTGGGATTGTTGAATCCGGCGCATTGTACCACGGCGTAAAATCCCGCCGGATTTTTGGCGAAAAACGCCTCTATGGAAGCCGGCTTTTCCAAATCGAGTTCCGCGCGTCCGGGCGCGGCGACTTTCCAGCCCGCCGCCCTGAGTCCGTCTGCCAGCGCGGAGCCTATGCCGCCGGAACCGCCCAAAAGAAGCACCGTTTTCTCTTCAGCCATAGTCACTTTTCCTCTACCGGTTCTATCAGCATGTCGGCGCGGAATTCCCCGCGCGGCAAAAAGGGATACATATCCTCAAACGGCGGCGACACTATCCGCCCGTCGGGAAGCGCCCTGGAGGCGCTGCGCGGCTCGAAACCCTGTTCAGGGTCCAGCACTATCTCGCACAGGAAAGGACCTTTGGCGGACAACGCGGCGTCAATAGCCGCGCCAAGCCCCGCGTGCGCGGCGCAACACGCAAACGGGATGCCGTAGGCCCGCGCGATTTTGCGCGCATCGGGGAAACTGACGCCGCTCCGCGCGTCGCAGCCGACGTCGGCTCGTCCGAAAAAAGCGCGCTGCGTCTGGCGGATGGAATGATAGCCGGAATTGTTGAGCCAGAAAATCTTGACCGGCAGCCGGTTATGCAAGATTGTCTGCAACTCCTGAAGATTCATCTGTATGCTGCCGTCCCCGGCGAGACAGACCACCGGTTTTCCAGCCGCCACGGCGGCCCCTATCGCGGCTGGTAGGTCGTAGCCCATCGAGGCGCAGCCGGAATTGGCGTACATCCGCATTCCCGGCTTCACCGCCACCGCCTGAAAAGCGGCTACGCAGGCGGTGCCGTTGCCGCAAACGACGATATCGTTTTTTTTGAGCCGGTCCGAGAGCGCCTGCATGAAGCAATAGGGATTCACCGGTTTCGGTTTTTTCCAGTATTCCGGTTTCACCGCCGGGTACGCACGTTTGAGGCAAAGGCAATAATCCAGCCAGTTTTTATCCGCCGGCAGCGGACTTTTCGCGGCGGAGCGCAGCGCCCGCACGAAATCGCCGGCGTCCGCCGTTACGGGGAGGTCCGGTTTTATGGACGGTTTTTGCAGCTCCACGGGGTCAACATCCACGATTATTTTATACGCCGCCCTCGCGAAAGTATCCCAACTGTAGCCGATTTGGCGAAGATTCATCCGGCAGCCTATCGCCAGAATCAGGTCCGCGTTCTGAAGGATGAAATTTCCGGCACGGTCGCCGATGGTGGCGGGACGGCCCATGCAAAGACTGTGCGCGGTCGGCACGAGGTCGTGCGCGTTCCACGCCGTCAGCACTGGTACGCCGAGCCTTTCGATTAATCCGAGAAAATCTTTCTGCGCCCCCGCGATGCGGATGCCCGTTCCCGCCAAAATAACGGGGCGTTTGGATGCTTTCAGTTTTTGCAAAACGGCGCGGATTTTGGCGGGCTTCACAGCGGGAACAAACTGGCTTTTGTCCTCGCGCGGGTCATAGCGGCGCAGTTTTTTTTCGTCTATCCGCGCGCCCTGCACGTCAAGCGGCACGTCAATCCACGCGGGGCCCGGCCTGCCGTGCAGCGCCAAATATATCGCGCGGTCGAGATGATAGCCGATGTCTTCCGGTTTTGTGACCATCACCGCATACTTGGTCATCGCTGGCACGGTGCGCACGATATCGAATTCCTGATCGCCGAACTGCCTGAGCGGCAATCCCGTGGCGCGGACGGTATTTTCGTAGCGTACCTGCCCTGAAACAACCAGCATCGGTATCGAGTCCAGCCACGCGCCCAGCACGCCGTTGAGCGCGTTGATTCCGCCGGGGCCGCTGGTAACGCAGACGGCGGGCAGCCTGCCCGTCAGGCGGGCGTAGCTTTCAGCCGCCATTGCGCCGGCCTGCTCATGATGGTTGTAGACGCAGCGGAGTTTTTTCTCGCGCCCGATGGAAATGTTCAAATGCATGGCCCCGCCGCCGGTTATCATGAAAACCGTGCGGACGCCGTGTTCGGCCAGGCGCTTTGCCACGAAATCGGAGACTTTCATTTGTCCTCTAGAAGAAGCGACTTGTCCAGCGAGTTTTTGCGCGCGGCGTACCATTGGTAAAGCGACAGCATCCCCTCTTTCAGCCCGGTGCGCGGAAAATCCGGGAACTCCGCTTTAAGGCGGGAATTATCGCCGCTATATTCAGCGCCCATGCCGGGGGTCTTGATTATCACCGGAAGTTCCTTGCCGGAAATCTCGAGCGCCAGCGCGGCGATTTGCGCGAGTTCCGCGCTTTTATCCGGCGTGACGTTATAGGCGGCATGCCGCGCCGGAGTTTCCACGAAATGGCGGATTGCCGCGACCAAATCCGAGACGTGGACGTAATCAAAACGCCGGTTCTGCTTTATGGTGACGGGCATGTCGAAAAGCGTTTTGCACAACGCGTTTGAAATGAAGCGGATGGCGTAATCCTCGTATTTTCCGTACACGCCGAACGGGCGCAGCTCCGTTATTTCCCCGCCGCATTTTTCCGCGTATCCGGCGCAGAGATACTTGGCGAAACCGACTTCATCCTCCGGCGGATATTCGCCGAAATAGTCCTCTCTCATTTTCGGCGAATATTTGTTCTGGTTATACACCAGCCCCGAAGTGAGGAACACCATTTTTTCCCATGAATCCGCGCAGTCCGCCAGATTGAAAAACTGGCGCGTGTTGGAATACAAAAGCCCCGCCGCGTCTTTGGCGTTTCTGTGTCCCGGTTTTATGGCGCAATGGATTATGGCGTCGAAACTTTTGCCCCTGAAATACCCGCGCACGGCGCGCGCGTCGGCAAGCTCAAGCTCCGCATGGGAAGGCGCGGAAACGTCATATATATCCGCGAACGCCTCGACGACATTCCGCCCGATGAACCCGGTGCCGCCGGTGACAAGGATCTTTTTCACTCCGCTTTGCTCCGCACGAATCCGGTTATCGCATCCGCCATGTAATCAAGCCGGGGCCTGTCCATGCCGGGGTAGACGCCCACCCAGAAAGTGCTGGCGACGATGAAATCGCTATTTTCCAGTTTGCCCGAAACGCGGAAACCTTTTCCGGTTTTGAGCATCCCGCCGCAGCAGGGATGG
>JAQTYB010000053.1 GCA_028688475.1 Elusimicrobiales bacterium | reverse complement strand
GTGCTCAAGGCTCGCGTTTTATCGTTCATGCGCTCAGTTCAAAAACGCCCGCTGCTGGTGCGGGCGTTTTTTGACGCACCATTGGTTCGGTACTCACGGTAATGTATTTGAGGAGCGGGTTAATAATCCAGACTTTTTTCCAACTCTGCCAGATATTGTTGAATCTCTTTCGTCGCGTCGCGCATCAGCGCAATCATTTTGCGCTTTTCCGGCGTCGTGAATTCCCGCAGCAAATTCGCCGCGCTTTTGAGACTTGCCGTCTTGGATTCCAACTCGTGAATCAGTTTTTTTGTCTCAGTATTTGCGTCCATTTCCGCCTCCAAATTTCCGCAATGACGAGTAGAGCATTCTCGCCGATATTTTCATTTGCGCGCGCGTTTTAACTCTTTTGTTTCGGTTCTCGCGCAGGCTGCGTTTTATCGCCTCATAAGCAGTCCTGTCCAACGCTTCGCAAAGCCCTTTTGCGACGGCGTAATCGTATTGCTCGTCGGTCAAAAACCCGTCTTTTGCGCTCTGGCGTTGCTCCGCGCGTATCGTCTGCGCGATGTGCCGCTGAACTGTATCCAGCGTTACCATCCCGTCGGTGGCGGAGACAAGCTCCACAAATGTTTTGAGTTCGCGGATATTGCCCGGCCAACTGTGGTTTAACAGAAATGTTTTTGCATCCTGTTCAAATGAGAGCTGCTTTCGTCCCAGCGTGAACGCCGCCACAAGCGGCAATATGTCGCATTTGCGTTGTGAAAGCGGCTTTAATTTCACCGTGAATCCGTGAATGCGCTGAAAAAAATCAAAACGCAGTTTTTGCTGTTCCAGCAACTGCTGCAAATCCTCCAGCGTCGCGCTGATGATGCGAAAATCCGAATGTTCCGGTCTGTCCGAACCTACGGGATAGAATGTGCGCTCCTCAATCGCTTTTAAAAGTTTCGTCTGCATGTTGACGCTCATCGCGCCAATTTCGTCCAGAAACAGCGTGCCTTTGTCGGCTTGCGAAAGTTTGCCTTTGCGGTTTTCATACGCGCCGGTGAACGCGCCTTTTTTGTAGCCGAAAAGCTCTGCCTCCAGCAATTCTTCAGTGTATGCCGAGCAGTTGATGGCGACAAATTCGCCTTCACGCCAGGAATGGTCGTGCAGGATTTTCGCAAGGCAAGTTTTGCCCGTCCCCGACGGTCCCAGAATTAGGATGGGGATATCTATTGGCGCGTATTTAAGCGCTTCGCGGACGACTTCGCGGGTTTGAGCGTCTTCGGTGATGAATTGGCCGGTGAAAATGTCGACGGAACCTTTCAGCGTGGTGGTTTGAATATATTTTGTGATGATGGCGGCGATATTTTCCGCTTCGTTGCCTTTGACATAGAAATCGCAGCAGCCCAGCGCGTGGGCGCGGTTGACTGTTTCCTCGTCGTCGCTGCTGGACATCACCACGGCGTAGACGCCGCACTTTTTTGCAACAGGCAGCAGTTTCAGTCCGGAGCAATCATCGTCTTTCCCCAGTTTCAAATCCACAAAGCAAAGATTATACCCGCCGGAGTTGAGCTTTTTTTCGGCGGAAGCTTTATCACCGGCAAAATCAATTTCATGCCCCAACAAATGTCGCGCCATAACAGATTGTGCAAGTTTGTCGTCTTCAATCACCAGTATTTTGAGTTTGTCCATAGTCCCCCTGTAATCAAAACCATTTCAAAACGGAATAAATCAGCTTTTTTATTTTACTATACAAACGAACCTGAGTGAAACAAAATCCCGAAACGGAACTATTGAAGCAAACGACGCGTCCTTCATTTCAATCAAATCCCGCCAGACAAAGTATTTCCACCCAAAGAGCATTTTCCCGTCTTAAACTTGCCATTTCAACGCGACAATTTTCCCGCCAGTTACAGCATTCTTTGTCTTTGGCACAAAAATTGCTCCATGTAAGCGTGAAGGCTGGACATGACAATGCGTAGATGAGAAAAACAGCATAGTCTATCGCCAGTCAAATAAACCAAAGACAGGAGGAAATAATGGAATCCATCATGAACATGTCGGCGGAAGAGTTGTCGAACATTTGCGCGGATGGCGCTTGCCTCTACGGTTCACTCAACCCCGCATAAACCGAATTGCAACTACAGGGGCCTGTATAGCCCTATACAGGCCCCTGTAGAATGCGAAGGTCGTAACAGAACATTCATATCGAAGGAGGCAGGTGATGCCAGCTTTTGGGAAACTCTCGAAGTATTGCTCATTCTATTACAATGATAAAAGGATAGTTGGCCTCAACTTTCTTCACAACACTAGTATTGTGTTGCCATGCGAAGCTCACACTCTGGACGGAAGACGCGATGAGATTAACAAGCATATTGACGAATTGCACAAGCGCGGCTTTTTTGCACCGGAGGAATCACGGAATGAAAGCGACTTGATGGCGAATCTGTTGGAAAATATCAGCAAAGTTGCTGGCAAGCGTAAATTGCACTTTGCCATGATGCCCACCTTTGACTGCAACTCCCGATGCCATTACTGTTACGAATCAAAAAATTCAGGGATGACCTCCTTCTGGACCGAGGCAGAGATGGATAAAGTTATTGATACAGTCCGTGTCGTGAAAGATTCGCAGCCTAATCAGGCGCTTTCGTTTGCCATACTGGGAGGAGAGATTCTTCAAACGAAGTATTGGGAACCTCTTTCCATGCTGCTACAGAAAATCCGATCCTTGAGCGGAACAAAAAACACACAATTGGTAAGCAACGGCGTAGAGATAGACGAACTTTGTGACGGGCTTTGCCAATATTCCGATGTGGTGAAATCCATCCAGTTGACATTGGATGGTCCTCGCGAGGTTCATGACCGATTACGGCCAAACTGTATCGGGAAATCCGGTTTTGACGCGATAATGAGTACTTTGCCCAAACTGGCCAAGGAGTTTGTTGTTTGCCTGCGCATCCATATTTATGAGGAAAACCTGAACTCTTTGCCAACACTGCTGGAGACGGTAGCGCGTTGCAGGTCCCGGTTTCCGCAGAGCATCCGGCCCTATATCTATCCTATCACCGTCAAGGGTGCGGATGGCTCTTGCGCAGGGCTGGAGTCCATCCGCGCAAAGGAAGTTATACTGCTGAAAAGCTGCCTAGACATGATTAGCCGAGTCAATACCGGCGGCAGTATGGAACCAATTGAGATTGATTTCCCCGGAAGCTTTTCACTTTGGGATATCATTTGTGGAAAAAGATTCAAGATGCGAAGACACTTCTGCGCGGCCAATGGAAATCAATATGTTTTCGGGCCGGACAGCCGAGTCTACAAGTGCTGGTGGGCAATCGGAAATAATGACAACATGGTCGGCGACTTATCTGCGGGAGGAATAGACGCTGCGCGTGATGGTTATTGGCGGGGGCGGACTCTGGAAAAGTTACCCAAGTGTATGGATTGCAAATATGCGTTCCTTTGCGCCGGAGGCTGTGCCTACAAGGCATCCCTGATACACAAGGATATATATGCGCCACTCTGTCCCGATTTTGATGCCATTGCGCGAATGCTCATAGAATACCGATACCACGGAGAAGGCAATGTTTCTGAAATGTCTTTCAATTAAAGCGGACTTGTTCAAACAGCTTCTTGCGTCCTATAATATTTTGCACCTCGTTGTGAGGGGGCAAAGTATGTTTCCCCACCTCTCTGACGGAGACATGGTATCCTTGCGAAAGTCCGTTCGATTCCGAAAGGGTTCCATGTACCTGTTTCTGAATCCAAAGACCGGCAGACAAGTATGCCATCGAATGATAGGCTCGCATCAGGATTGCCTTATTATGAAAGGTGACAACGAACATTGCACACAGAACGTTCCAGAGCATCTTGTGTTGGGAGCATGCGCGAGATCGGAGTTGTCCGCAGTCGAATTTGCAGGCAAATATCCGCATCTAAACAGAGCCTGTATGCCGGAATTTATGTTCGATAAGATTAGCTAGGATGAATACTGGTTGTGACACGCCTGGACGCGGAGCGAAATTACGGCGGACACTGCTTTGCTGCGCCGCTACGTGGGCGATTTGGACAGCCATCCGTGTTCACGGAGTGCGACTACCTTGCGGTTGCGTGTTGACCAATGCGCATACCGGATACATGGAGATTGGGTATTTTCCGCATATTATGATGATGTGAATCAAGAAATCAGATTTCGCTGTCTGCATGACCCTGATTGGAGCAAACACGGAATTGCTACAATATCTGAACTTGCGGAAATGCAGACACCAAGACCCAATTTTTACAAGCGTCAAATGCAGTACTTGGGGATGTTTGCATGAAGAGTTCTGCATGAATATGAGCCAAGAAACCGTCATCCGGCTGGAAAACTTAAGCCGGGAATTCAAAGTCAACCATTTGCAGGGATGGCGTCAATACCTTTCCTATTTGGTTGGCAAATCTACTGGCGAGAAGATCATTCGGGCGCTTGACTGTGTCACTCTTAATATCCATCACGGGGAGAAGGTTGGGTTGATAGGCCTCAATGGAGCTGGAAAATCCACGCTAGTCAAATGCTTGACGGGAATACTGCGTCCCACGTCTGGAAAATCGTTCCTGTTTGGCCAGGACTCTTACAGATATCGGCAACACAACAATGCGCGCATAGGAGTCGTATTCGGTCAACGGTGTCAACTCCGGTGGGACCTCTCTCCGATGGAGTCGTACCGGCTGCTTGCGGCGATGTATGGGATAAGTCGGAATGATTGCCAAGAAAGCATTGACAGGCTCGTCGAACTCCTTGGGCTGCGTGATTTCATTCATCAACCCGTCCGTTCCCTCAGTCTGGGCCAAAAGATGCGTAGCGAGTTAGCATCCGCCTTCCTGCATAACCCGGACATCGTGATTCTTGACGAACCAACGCTGGGTTTGGACATGATGGCTAAAGAACGTATTTGGACATTTCTCAAAAATTGCGACAAAACCATATTGATGACGAGTCACGATATATCAGATATTGAGGAGGTCTGCGCCCGTGTCGTCGTCCTCAACAACGGGAAGATATTATTTGATGGCTGCAGGGAAACGCTTGCCGCAAAACTGGGAACTCCGGGAAGAGCCGTGTTTGAATTCGGCAACGAAAATATCGTTTTTGACGCGACGCAATTCGATGCAAATGACATCCGTCTCCTTTCCGCCGAACCGCACAATGCGGAGTTCGCGTTGCGAAATTCCAGGATGTTGCCCTCGCTGATAAATCACCTGACGGCAGACAACCATATCATTGACATTCAGGTGTTTGAAAACGATCTCAAGCAACTGGTCAAACGACTCTATGATAGCGCCTAAAAAAATTTCTTTGCGTTGGATGGTTTTTGCTGATACAGCTTTGTCTTACTGGCGGATAGGGTGGAAGCAGTCTTGGATATACCGGCGCAACACCCTCCTGAGCCTGATTGGAGCAATTCTGGCTCTGGCGCTGCAACTTGCGGTGTGGGCGTTCTTGACGAAAGACGGCAGTCTAGGAGGCTACAGCAAACATTCGTCCACAGCCTACTTTACCATGATGTATTTGCTGGGTATCGTATTGTCCCCGGGTTGCGACATTTGGTTGAGCCGGAGAATCATTAATGGCGACATAGTCTTGGATATGTTGAAACCTCAAAATCCTCTGTTTTTTGTTCCTTTTGAGCAATTGAGCGCAAATCTCCACAGACTTTTGATAGGCGGATTGCCGGTAATGGCCGGCTTGGCCTTGCTGTACGGTTTTTCATTGTCTCCATCACGAATATTGGCGGTCATGCCAGTTATGACACTGTCGTATGTTTTCTGGGTTGCTATGGAGTTCTGCCTTGGTAGCGCATGCTTTCGCACTAATGCTTACTGGGGCGTGGCATCACTGAAAAGTCTGTTGTTGATGCTTCTCACCGGCAGACTCTTGCCTTTGGAATTCTATCCGAATTGGCTGGCCGCAAGCCTGGACAAGAACCCCTTCGCAATCGCATACTACCATGTTGCGCGAGGCGCGCTTGGATTGGATTCAGGCCGAACTCTTTTATCCGTCACTTTCTGGCAATTGCTATTCGCAGCGGCGGCATGTTGGCTGGCGATGATTTTTTGGAATACAGGCCTGCGTAAGCTGCACACGCAGGGGGGCTGATGATTCGGACCATTTTTATCAGCGCCATGTTAAACTTTAAATCCAGGATAATATATCGTTGGGATTTTCTCGCAGCCATTGGTGTCAAAGGGTTGGAAACAGTGGTTAGCTATTTGCTCCTGAATTTCCTGCTGGCGAAAGTGCCGCTGATTGCAGGTTATGATCGGGGTCATGTAATTCTGATGTTCGGTCTCACTGAATTGGCGTTTGCGCTATGGCATTGTTTTTTTATCAATAGCTTATCAATCGGCTCCTACGTTCGGGAAGGCCAAATGGATCGCTTTCTTCTGCGCCCGATGAACCCCGTGATACAAATCATTCTGGACGGTTTCGATGAAGACGGCTGGGGCGGCTTGGCGGTGGCCATTGCAACAGTAGCCCTGGCCGCCAACTTGGGCGCAGGGCCGACGTCTGTGAGTGAATGGTGTTGTGCCAGCTTAATCGCGTTTTGCGGCGCTCTCATTTTTTTCTCGATATCGCTGACGCTTTCCTCGTTGAGCCTGTGGTCTCAAACTCAAGGCAATTTGGGGTTGGTTGTGATGGATATACGTGTGTTCGCCAGATTTCCGAGCACGATTTATCCGGGTTGGCTGCGAGCAATAGTATCATCCATCGTGCCTCTGGCAGCATGCGGTTATTGGCCAGCCCTTTTCATCGCCGATAAACAGGTTGAATGCGCGGTTTGGATTGTGCTCGCAACAGCATCCTCACTGGCCTTGTCCACCATTATTTTCAATGAGCTAATGAGAAGGTTATATGAAAGCAGCGGCACATAAAGAATAATTAAGGCAGTATAATGCGTAATTCGCTTAAGCCAAATCAACTGCTGCTCGGCCAGATTAAGCTGGCGCGGATGATGACGATGTCGGAGTCAGAGTTCGCCGTCGCGCAGGCCGAGCTTGAAAATTCGCGGTTGTTCTCGCTTTTGAAAACAGCCGGCATTATCCGTTTGTCTGAATTTCCGCATGCGCGTTTTGCGGCGAAACAATTTGCCGGCTATGGCTTGAAAACTTCCGTAAGTGGGATTGGCGGTTTGATAGACGGCAACGGCGAACTAATTCAGATTATCCAGCGCATCGGTCAGAAAAAGTTTGAAGCTTGGTTTCTGAAATCCGAGTCTTCTGAAGTTGAAGTCGCAAAAGATTGCGATTTGACGTTGGATGAAATCCACAAACTGCGCGACTTTGTTGACAAAGTCTACATTCAGTCCGAATTTGAGCAAACTGGCAGTGAGCCGTCGACCCCTTCGGAACAGGTGTTGAGTGCGGTGGCTGGAATCAGTATTGAAAACGGCAAACCCGTATTGTCATTTTTTCACCGCGAAATCTGGAAGGGGCAATATGCGGTAAATCAACAAAAATTGGCTGAATATCTGCATATGGTGTCCTCCCACGAGGCTGACAAGGCGGAAAGAATGATTGGCAAACTGGAATTTATGAAACGGCGTAAAACCACGCTTTATCGTCTTTTGGAAATTTTGCTTAAAGAGCAGGAAGCCTATCTCGTTTCCGGCGAGCCGTCAAAACGCAAACCATTGACGCAGCGCGAATTATCCCGCGACATCTGCGTTGACGCCAGTGTGTTAAACCGCTTGGTCTCCAATAAATCCGTGCAACTGCCGTGGGGATTGGAAGCCCCGCTTTCTGCGCTTATCCCCAGCGCCAAACAGATAAACCGGGAATTGCTTTACCATATCATTGAAGCAAACCCCGATTATACCGATGAACAATTGCGCCATGAAATAGAATTCCGCCACGGTGTAAAACTTTCCCGCCGCTCCATCGCGCAATATCGCAAAGAGTTGTGTTCCGCAAAGTGCCACAAGTTCTGATTACTCCAATAAGCCCGTGTCAAAAGTCTTTTTGCCCCATTGCCCATATGCTCCGAACGAAACATGGGCCGGAAACTCAAAGGATACTTTTGCCATAAGCTTCTCATAGCTTTACCGGATGACCAAAGCTTTCGGCAAAAAATGCCTCCAAGCGCTTTACGGAATCCTCCGTGGGTTGGAATGTTTCGGTTTCCCAGCTTGAGACCGCCTGTTTTGTAGCCCCCAAAGTCTGCCCCAGCCTTAACTGCGATAACCCCAGAGATTCGCGTAAAAACTTGACTTTCTGGTGGAAAGAATTGCTACGCTCTTGGTAAGGAGCATAGCCAAGAAAGTCATATATCTTGGGCGCGAAACCAGTCAGGATGGGGCGATTGGCTTCCCATTCCACAATGGTATGTCTGACTACGCCGATTTTTTGGGCGGCTTCATCTTGTGTGAGGCCAAGCGTCAACCGGCGATTGCGGATATGGTCGCCAAGTGTGATTGGAGCCTTCAGAGGCGGTATGTATTGTGGTTTTGGGGCTGTGAGCCGCAAATGACAAAATGGCAACGTCACCATTGGCCTGCGCCTTCGCGGTCTTCGGCTTACAGGCCTATTGGCCTGCTCGCCTCAGCCCGCTTCGGCTCGGCTCAAAATCCGAAATTTCGTCTACTGAGCTTATTTACGGATAAGCTCTAAACAGTCTTTGCCGCCGGATAAAAGATGCCGCGGCGTTACCAGTTCTCCCCTAGAATCTCGTAATAATCCCGCGGATGCGCGCAGGCCGGGCAGGAGTCGGGCGCCTCCGTTCCCTCGTGGAGATAGCCGCAGTTGAGGCAGCGCCACACGACTTTGGAATCGCGCTTGAAGACTTTTCCGGCCTTGACGTTTTCCAGCAGCGCGGCGTAGCGTTTGGCGTGCTGTTTTTCCGCCACGGCGATATAATCGAAGACCGCCGCCACCGCCTCAAAGCCTTCCTTGCGCGCGGTTGCCGCGAAAGTGGGGTACATGTGCCCCCATTCGTAGTTTTCTCCCGCCGCGGCGGCCGCTAGATTCTCGGCGGTGGATTTTATCATGCCCGCCGGGAAAAGGGCGCTCACCTCCGCCTCGCCGCCTTCGAGGAATTTGAAAAAGCGCTTCGCGTGCTCTTTTTCCTGCTCGGCGGTTTCCGTGAATATTTCCGCTATCTGGACGAAGCCGTCTTTTCTCGCTTGTCCGGCGAAATAGGTGTAGCGGTTGCGCGCCTGCGACTCTCCCGCGAACGCGGTTATCAGATTCTTTTCGGTCTGTGTCCCTTTTATGCACCCCATGTCCGCCCTCCTGTGTATGCCTTTGATTGTACCGACATTCTAGCCTTAACTATGCGGCCCGCGCAAAGCATTTCCTCAACTCCGGCAAATCCAGTTCGTCGCGGATGCCGAAGCGCGTCAGGCAAAAATCGTACTTGACCGGGTCCTCCGGCGATACGGCGGCGAAACCGGCGGTTATCTCCAGCGCGGTTTTCATCCCCGCGTCCGCGCGTTTTGTGAGGCGCAGTTCGCGCGCTATTTTGCCCATGTGCGTGTCCAGCGGCACCACCAGCGCAGCCGGGGATAATTGCCAGCCGCCGGGGTCCACGGCGTCCCGCCTGCACATCCAGCGGAAGTAGAGGTTCATGCGCTTGAGCGCGCTGGCGCCTTCCGCCGCCGGTATCAGCGTTGAAACCGGCGCGGGGGCCAGCCTCCGCAGTTCTCCGGCCAAAAAACGCTGCGCCTGCGGCGCGGTCTGCGCGGGTGCCCGGCCTGCCTGCGACGCGCATTCGCCCAGCCCGCCGTATTCCTTTATTATTTTGCGCGCCGCCAGCAGCAGCGCCGCAAGCTGGCAGCCTTGCGTAAAGCGGTATTTGAAGGCGCTGAAATCCGCGTTTACTTTTTTCTCTCCGGCGGTTTCAAGGTACCGGCGGGGGGAAGGACCCAGCACGTCCAGCGCCGCGCCAGCCGCCCTCAGAATCTGTTTGACATTCCCATAGGCCAGAGACGACGCCACCAGTCCCGCTATCTCCCTGTCTTGCGCCGCGGGATAGCGGTAAAGGAACTCCAGCGGGTCCGGATGAACGAATTCGCGGCGGTTGTAGCGCCGGTAAACGCTTTCCAGCGCGCGTTTGAATTCAATGGTCTTTGCCATAAGATTTGAGCGACGCCTCATGCAGCGTCAGCCAGAGCATTTTCGCGAACTCGCGCCGCGTGCCGGCGAGGAAATCGCCCAGCATGCAGCACGAGCGCAGGCACAGCGTCCGTCCCAAAAGGCAGTCGGCGGGCTCGAGCGGGCCCTCGATGGCCTCAAGTACGCGTCGCAGCCGGATTTTGCGCGGGTCTCCGCGCAGCAGAAATCCGCCGGCGGGGCCGCGCACCGCTTTTATCACGCCGGCTTTTTCGAGCCGCTGGAGCACTTTGGCGGCGTGCGCGGGGGAAACCCTGAATGTTTTTGCTATCTCCGGCGCCGGAACCGGCTTGCCGGGATTTTCTCCCAGCAGCACGCAGGCGTGTATCGCAATCGCCGCCGCGTCCGAGATTTTAAGCAATGTCTTCATAGTTGATAACCGGTATACCAGTATCAGTATACCTGATAATACTCCGCTCCGCAAGAGGCATTATTTCCGCCCGCGAAACGCTATAATGTAAGCGGATGGCCGCGTTTGGCGGCGGAGGGGATGATTATGAAACTGAAAGAGATTTTCAGCGGCGCAGACTCCGGCGGGGCGCCGGGCGGCGTCGAGGTGTCCGGGCTGGCGGTGGACTCGCGCTTGGTGAAACCGGGGGATTTGTTTTTCGCCATAGCGGGCGCGCATACCGACGGGCATCTCTATATAGCCGACGCCATCGCCAGGGGCGCGCGCGCCGTGGTGACCGAGCGGGACTGCGAAGGCTACGGCAGCGAGCGGCTGCCTTTCATAAAGGTAAAAGACATACACGCCTCGCTGGCCGTCTGCGTGAACGCGTTTTACAACTGCCCGTCGGCGCGGCTGGAAATGGTGGGCGTCACCGGCACAAACGGCAAGACCACCACGTCCTACCTGATGGAGTCGGTATGGAGCCTGGCGGGCCGGCGGCCCGGCGTCATAGGCACGATAAACTACCGCATAAACGGCGAGACGGTGTCGGGCTCCGTGAACACCACGCCGCACGCTTTGCTGCTGCAGCAGCTTTTAAACAGCATGGCTGAGGGCGGCTCACAAAGCGCGCTGATGGAGGTGTCCTCGCATTCGCTGGCGCTCAAGCGCGTGGACGGAATACTTTTTGACGCCGCGGTTTTCACCAACCTCACCCGCGACCATCTGGACTTCCATTCCACGCCGGACGAGTATTTTCTCGCCAAGCGCAAGCTTTTCGAGATGCTCTCCTCGCGGGAAAATCCAAAAAAAAACCGCCTCGCAGTCCTCAACGGCGACGACGCGCGTTGCGCGCAGATACGCCAGACGCTGTCCCGGGACGTGAAGGTTTACACTTGCGGCCTGGGCGAAAAAAACGATTTCCGCGCGGAAAATATAGTCCCCCGGCTGGAAGGCGTGGATTTCACGCTGGTTGCGCCGGAGGGGAAATTCGATGTCAGCCTCAAACTGTGGGGGCCGTATAACGCGCGCAACGCGCTGTCCGCCGTGGCCTGCGCGCGCGGGCGCGGGATAGCTATGGAGACCGCGCTTGAAGGCGTATGCGCGCTGGAGCGCGTGCCGGGCCGCATGGAGGCTGTGCGCGAAGGGCAGGATTTCCACGTGTTCGTGGATTTCGCGCATACCGACAGCGCGCTTGGCGAGGTGCTGACCGCGCTTTCCGGATTTCCGCACGACAGGATATATACGGTGTTCGGCTGCGGCGGCGAGCGCGACCGTGGAAAGCGCGGCCCGATGGGAACGGCGGCCTGCTCCAAAAGCGCGCACGCCTTCATCACGGCGGACAACCCGCGCCGCGAGCCGCTGGAGCGCATTTTCGGGGATATCGAGTCCGGCCTTGCGGCGGCGGGGCTTTCAAACTATACTGTGATACCCGACCGCAAGGAGGCCGTTTTCAGAGCGATAGCGTCCGCCCGCAAGGGCGACATCGTGCTGCTCGCCGGAAAAGGCCACGAGACCGTGCAGATTCTCCACGACGGCCCGGTTTCCTACAGCGATTACGAAACCGCGCGTCAGGCGCTGAAGGCGCTGAAATAATCATGGCGTTCGATATCAGAAATTACGGCGGCAAAACGGCCTGCGTGCTGGGCTGCGGAAAATCAGGCGTTGAGTCGGCCAGGCTGCTGGCGGCGCGCGGGATGCGCGTGCTTGTCAGCGAGGAAAAAAAACGCGCCGAACTCAAATATGCGCCGGAGTTTTCGCATCCGCTTATAGAGGCCGAATTCGGCGGGCATACGGACAGGATTTTTTCCTGCGCGTTCGCGGTCAAAAGTCCAGGGCTGTTCCCGCAAGCGGCGGCGCTGCGAAAATTGCGCGCGTCGAAAATACCGGTTTTCAGCGAAATGGAGGTAGCGCTCTCGTTTCTGCCGGAGTGTGAAATTTTCGCCGTTACCGGCACCAACGGCAAAACCACCGCCACCGCGCTTGTGGACGGCATATTGCGGGAGGAAGTCCGTCTCCGCGGGTGCGGCGCGGCTTATGCCGGCGGCAATATCGGCGTGCCACTTTCCGCGCTGGCGGGAAAAGTGAAGCGGGGGGATTTCGTGACGCTTGAGGTGTCCAGCTATCAGTTGGAGGACAGCGCTTTCCTGCGTCCCGATTCGGCCTGCGTGCTTAACGTCACGCCGGACCATCTGGACCATCACGGCGGGATGGAAAATTATCTCGCCGCCAAAAGAAAAATTTTCGCGCAACAGGATTCAGGCGGGATATGCGCGTTCAACGCGCTGGATGAAAACTGCGTGAAACTTTCGCGTGATTGTCCGTCAAAGCCGTTGTTTTTCGCCAGCGCAAAAGCGCCGGGCGGCATTGCTCTCAACGCATGGCTCGACGGCGGAAAACTGGTTTTTGAAATTGACGGCGCGCGGCATTCCATCACGCCGCCGAATCTGCCGGGGCTGCATAACATGGAAAACGCCATGGCGGCGGGGCTTATGACTCTGGGCCGGGGCGTATCCGCCGGGGCGGTCCTCAGCGCCTTCGCGGCGTTCAAAAGCGTGGAGCACCGGCTGGAGGACTGCGGCACGATAAACGGCGTGCGCTGCATAAACGATTCCAAAGCCACCAATGTGGATTCGACGCTTGTAGCGCTCAAAGCGCTGGGCGCGCAAAAAAATATCTGGCTGATTCTCGGCGGCCTCGGCAAAGGCGCGCCCTACGCGCCGCTCAAGCCGTATATCGAAAAAAGCGTAAAAACAATATTGACCATAGGCGCGGAAGCGCCGAAAATAGAAGCCGAACTCGCCGGCGCGGCACAGTTCATCCCATGCGGCACGCTGGACAAGGCGCTGGCTGAATGTCTGGCGAGCGCAAAAGCGGGCGACATCCTGCTTTTTTCTCCCGCCTGCGCCTCCTTCGACCAGTTCACGGATTTCGAGCACCGCGGCAGATATTTCAAGGAAATAGCAGCGCGCAAATTGCAAAAGACGACCATCTGACCCGCGCGAAAATGCGCCAGAACCGCTATAAAGTCAAAAACCCCCTCGCGGGGGTTTTTGTTTAGCAAATCTGGTGGACCTGAGCGGGATCGAACCGCTGACCTCCTGCATGCCATGCAGGCGCTCTCCCAGCTGAGCTACAGGCCCATTAATACGATTATATCAATTTTCGCGCCGCTTTCAGCAAGCGCGCAAGTTTATTTTGCCCCTTGCGGAAATACCGCGTGTTTTTTTGTAAACTATGAAGCGTCAACATTATGAAGAGAATCCTGCCGCTGGCTATATACGTAACGGATATCGCGCTGCTGTCCGCGCTGGCCTGCTACATAGCGGCGGATATGCGGCTGGCGCGCCGCCGGACGGTGTTTTATTACGGTTACAACTGTCCCCACTGCGCCAATGTCGAAAAATTCATGGATGAGACCGGGCTGGGCGGGCGGCTGGGCGTGTTCCGCGCCGAGGTGCAAAAAAAACCGCGCAACATGATTTCAATGTCCGAGCGCGCCCTGTCGTGCGGGCAGGACCTTGGTTCCCTGCAAATCCCTTTTTTATGGGATGCCGGGCGCTGCGTCGCCGGCGAAACCGCGCTCATCGAGTATCTTAGAGCCTGTTTAGAATCTTCGTATTCTGCTGCAAGCGCCGCTTTTGCCCCTGATACTTCGCGGTCTTCGGCTTACAGGCCTACTGGCCTGCTCGCCTCAGCCCGCTACGTCTCAGGGGCAAAATCGCCGCTTTCGCTACGAAAGAAAGATTCTAAACAGGCTCTTAAGACCAAAGATGCGCAAAGCAAGTGACGTTTTATTCCTTTCGTTGACGGCTGCGGCTGTTCCGGCGGCGGCATACGCCTTCTGCCCGCTTTGCGCGGTGGCGGCGGGCGCGGGCCTGGGCATAGCGCGCAGGCTGGGCGTGGACGACACCATAACCGGCGTATGGCTGGGCGGGCTTCTCACCGTGATGGCGGTGTGGACTATAGATTATCTTGAGCGCAGGGGCATAAGATTTTTCGCGCGCGCGGCCTCGGTGACATTGCTGTACTGGCTGATGGTGATAGTTCCGCTCTACGCCGGCGGGCTCATCGTAACGCCCGTCAGCCTGCTGTGGGGGCTGGACAAAACGTTGCTGGGCATGTTCGCGGGCGCGGCGGCGTCCTACTTTTCGGGCAAATGGTACGAGCGCATAAAAGCGCGGCATGGCGGGCATGCGTGGTTTCCGTTCCAGAAAGTCGCCAGGCCGATAGCGCCGCTGCTGCTTTTGCGCGTAATATTCCGGCTTGCGACAGGGGGGCAGTGGATAGGGTATCCGAAGCGCTGAAAAAAGTGACCGAGCTTATCGAAAAAGCCGACCACATGAAAAAACAGGAGAAGATGGACCTCTCCTCCGACCAGGATTTGAGCATAGCGGTGATGAACCTCATCAGCATCGAGGAGCATTTTATTTTCAGCGGCGCCAAAACCGGCAAGACGGAATATTACGATTTGGTAAACGAAACGCGCGAGATGCGCAAGCAACTGCTCAAAAAACTGGTCAAAGACCCGGAAGGCGAGGTGTGGTGCATCTCAAAACACCTGCTGGCGGCCTCCATGCGTCTCATGGAAGTGGGCACCAAGCAGCAAAGCCTCGGCAGAAAGGAAGACGCGCGCGAGCTTTTCGAGAAAGCCTATGCTCTCTACTCGCTTTTCTGGGGGCTGAACATGAACGTCATCTCCGCCGCGGGTGTGACGAAGATTGACGACAGCGCTCTGGACAAAAAAGACGACGAGAAAAAAGGTTTCATGGGCAAGCTCGGCGCGCTGGTGAAAAAGGCGGTGGATTGCTGCATAGAGTGACGGATTTCAGCGAAAATAAAACTGCGCCGGAAGTTTGACTCCGGCGCGGCCCTTTTTGAAAGGACTCAACTGTGCCGGTATTTCACCACACGGACGGGTTCCATTGTGATGAGACCCTCGGTTACCGCTTCGTCGAGAAATGGCATTATTAGGTCTATGCGTTCCTGCTTGTCAACGATTTCAATAATCATGGGCAGGTCTTCGGACAGGCGCAGTATTTTTTCGGCGTGCAGCCGGCTGTCGGCGCCGAAACCCAGCACTCCGCGCGTGACGGTGGCTCCCGCCATATTCAGCTCGCGCGCTTTGAGCACTATCTGCTCGTAAAGCGGACGGCCCTTCCAGCGGTCGCCTTCGCCTATAAAAATCCTGACCAGCGTTCCCTCTTCAGGCAGTTTCATGACGCCCCCTTCAGCAAATACTGAGCGGTCCAGAATCCCGCGAAAACCAGCGCCACGCCTGCGGCGTTGGTGGCCAGCAGGTTGGCCAGCATGAGTCCGGCTTCACCGTCGCGCAGCAGGTGAAAATTCTCCAGCGCGAAGGCTGAAAACGTGGTGAACCCGCCCAGCACGCCCACAAACATCAGCGCGCGCGCCTCCGGCGGCACGGCCGTGCGCTCGCAGAAATACCATAAAAACCCCGCCGCGAACGCGCCCGCCAGGTTCACGGCCAGCGTGCCGAACGGAAATAGCTGCGCGAAGCGCGATTGCACGGCTCCGCTCAGCGCGTACCGCAGCACGGAACCCGCGGCTCCGCCAACGGCGACGTAGAAAAATTTAATCATCCGCCTGCCTCTTACTGAGTCCTGCATAAATAATGCCCTATCCGGAGGCCTGAGTTTGAGCCGCAGACTAGGCGCGACGACGCGGCGTGCTGTATGCACGCCAAGGAGGAGCAACGACGTCCGCGGCCAAAGGCAGGCCTCC
>JAQTYB010000052.1 GCA_028688475.1 Elusimicrobiales bacterium | reverse complement strand
TGATTTCGCCGCGGCTTCCTCGGCGGCTTTGCGGTTCTCTGGCTTGAGGAGCTCCGCCGCTTCGCGCGTGGGGTCCACATAAGGATGTTCGAATATGCCCGCTTTGAATTTCATTTCCAGCACGCGCCGCACCGCCGCGTCGAGCGTTTCAAGCGACAGCCGGTTTTTGGCCAGCAGGCCGGGGCCCTTGTCGGTATAGAGGGTGCTGACCATTTCCATATCCACGCCGGCGCCGAGGGCTTTCACCACCGCGTCCTCGCCGTCGGCGGCGTACTCGTGGGCCACCAGTTCCTGCACCGATGTGTAGTCGCTGACCACGAAGCCGTTGAATTTCCAGGCGCCGCGCAGTATATCCTGCATCGTATGCCTGTTGCCGGACGCCGGCACTCCGTTGAGGTCGTTGAACGCGCTCATGAATGTCGCCACTCCCGCGTCAACGGCGGCCTTGAAGGGGGGGTAATAAATGTTTTGCAGCATGAAGTCCGAAATATCCGTAGTGTTGTAATCGCGTCCGCCTTCCGCCGCGCCGTAGCCCACCCAGTGCTTGGCGCAGGCGAGCAACTTGTCCGGCTTGGAAAAATCATCTCCCTGAAATCCGCGCACGCGCGCCGCCGCCAGCGCGGAGCCGAGATACGGGTCCTCGCCCGAGCCTTCGACTATGCGACCCCAGCGGGGGTCGCGCGCTATGTCCACCATGGGGGCGAAAGTCCATTTGAGTCCCGTGGAGGCGGCTTCCCTGGCCGCTAACGCCGCCGCTTTCTCCACCGATTCGGCGTCCCATTGCGCGGCCTCGCCCAGCGGCACGGGGAAAATGGTCCGGTAGCCGTGGATTACGTCGAAAGCGAACAGTACCGGTATGCCCAGCCGCGAGCCTTCCACGGCAATTTTCTGGAGTTCGTTGACGTTTTTTGCGCGGCGGACGTTGAGCGTGGAGCCCAGCAGTCCCCTGCCGGCGAGTTCGAACTGCTCTTTGGTATACGCGCCGTCGTCCCACAAGCCGTCCGACTGGCGCAACTGCGCGAATTTTTCCTCGGTGGTCATCCGCTTGAGCAAATCTTCCGCCCGCGCCCGCGCGGAGGCGGAGGAATCCTTATACAGAGGGGTATCGGCGGCCAAAGCGGCCGCGCCGCCCGATAAAAACAACGCCAGGCACAGCGCCACGCTTTTTTTCATAGATAGCTGTTCTCCAAAACTGAGTCCCGCTGGGAATTTTAAGACAGAACAAATGTACCACAAGCCGCCGAATAAATCAATGACTGCCGGCGTGAAATCGCGCCGGATAAAATACTGTTGACAGCCCGCGCGCTTTGTGCAATAATGTGAGCACTGAATCATTGCTCGCTTTTGCGGCGGGCATAAAACAAGGAGAGGACAATGGACAAAAAGACTGCGGTTATAACGGGCGCGGCGCGCGGGCTGGGGCGGGCGGGCGCGGAAAGATTTCTTTCGTCCGGCAGTTGGAAAGTGGCGATTTTCGACGTTAACGACGAACTGCTGGCAAAGGCCGGCAAAGAACTCGGCGAAAAATACGGCGCGGAAAACGTGCTCGCCGTGAAGGTTGACATCACCTCGGCGCAGTCCGTGAAAGACGGTTTTGCGAAGGTTTTCGAGAAATTCAGCAAGGTTGACAGCCTCATCAACAACGCCGGCATCACCCGCGACGCCATGGTCTATAAAATGCAGGAGTCGGACTGGGACATGGTGCTGGCGGTCAATCTCAAAGGCGCGTTCCTCTGCGCGCAGGCGGTCATCCCGCACATGAAGGAAAAGAAAAGCGGCACCATTATCAACACCTCCTCCGTGGTCGGCCTTTACGGCAACATCGGACAGAGCAACTACGCCGCCTCCAAATTCGGCATCATCGGCCTGACAAAGACCTGGGCGAAGGAACTGGGCAAGGACGGCGTGCGCGTAAACGCCGTGGCCCCCGGCTACACGATGACCGAGATGCTCGGCACCGTGCCGGAAAAAATCCTCACCGCCATCAGCGAAAAAACCCCGCTGCGGCGCCTCGGCAAGCCGGAAGACATCGCCAACGCGTATTTTTTCCTCGCGTCCGACGAAGCCGCCTATGTGACCGGAAACGTGCTGGCGGTTGACGGCGGTCTTGTAATCTAATGCCGATTCCCCGGACAGAAAAAGGCAGACAGACGCGGCTGCGCATAGCGCACGGCGCGGCCCGTCTGTTTGCCGCCCGGGGATTTCAGGACACCGATATTTCGGACATCTGCTCCGAGGCCGGCATAGCCACCGGCGGTTATTACCGCCATTTTTCAGGACTGGAGGAAGTGCTGCTGGAAATCCCCCTTATATTAAAGGAAAGGCTGCTGGCGGCGGGATTCGGGGAATGCGCCGGCGCGGCGCCTGAGGAAAAAGCGGCGGCGGTGCTGGAACGCTTTTTCGTTTTCTTCCGCGAAAACGCCGACCTGTTCCAGACCCTCAGGCAATCCGAATTCGTGGCCGCCGCGCCCGCGCGCAATTTCCGGGACACCTGGGCGAAACTGCTGGCGGAATGTTTTTTCGACGCCCCTGAAACGCAAGAGGCTGAAATATTCGCGCAGGTTTTCATGGGCGTGCAGGAGTTTTTCGCCGTCAAAAACATCGTCTGGGAAAGGCGCGGCGTTTCGCCGGCAACCTGCGCGCTGCTGGGCAGATTGTGCGCGGGCGGAATAGCGGGGCGGAAAGTTCCCGGTTTTGCGGCGCTGGCTCAAAAAGCGCTGGTCCGGGCGGACGGGCAGTCCAGACTCCCGCCGGCGCGGGACACCCGCGGCAGGCTGTTGCGCGCGGCTGAGGAGGTTTTCGGAAAGGCGGGGTTCGCCAACGCGGCGGTGGCCGATATCTGCCGCCGCGCCGGAGTGGCGGTGGGCTCTTTTTACCTGCATTTCGAGTCGAAAGACGCCGCTTTCCGGGAGCTTACCTCCATGCTGGGCGCGGACCTGCTCCGCCGCAACTACGAATCCGCCGGCGGCTCCGCGAGCCGGACGGAGACGGAACTGCGGTCTTTCGCCGCGTTTTTCAGTTTCGTTCGCGCGCATGGCATGGGCTACAGGATTATCCGCGAGATGGAGTTTGTGCATCCGCGCGTGGCGCGCAATTATTACGGCGTCCTCCAGGCGGAATATGTCAAAAGCATGCGCCGCGCCGCCGCAAAAGGGGAATTTTTCACGGAGGATTATCCGAATATGTCGCTGGCGCTCATGGGCGCCGGCCACATGCTGGGGATGCGCTACGTTTTGTACGGCAGTGAGGCGCCGGACGAGGAGCTGTTCGGTAAAATAGTTTCGCAGGTATTCTTCGGGATACCGCAAGGGAGAGAGGCGATATGCTAAACGTAATCGGAACGGGAATGTATCTTCCCAAAAATCTGGTCACAAACGAGGACCTGTTCAAAAAATTCGGGCGCGATCCGCTGGAAAAAATACTCGGGCGCATCGGCCACGGCGCGCGCTACTACAGCGCCGCCGACGAATGCTCAGCCGACCTCGCGGTCAACGCCGCGACTGACGCCATAAAAGCCGCCGGAATAAAGCCCGAGGACATCAACCTGCTCATCGTCGCAACCGACACCCCGGCCCAGCTTTCTCCCGCCACCTCGGCGGAGGTGCAGCACCGGCTGGGAGCCAAAAACGCCGGAACTTTCGACGTGAACTGCGCCTGCGCCGGTTTCGTGACCGCGCTTGATATCGCCGCCCGCTATCTCGACGGCAAGGACTACAAGACCGCGCTCGTCATCGGCACCTACGCCATGAGTAAGTTTCTCGACCCCGACGACTCCGCGGCGACCCCGCTTTTCGGCGACGGCGCGGGCGCGTTCGTCATCACCGCGGGCAACCAGAGCCGGGACGGCTTCGCCTCTTCCCTCAAAGCCGACGGGCAGTTCTGGGACTATATGGGCATTTACGGCGGCGGCTCGCGGCTGCCGACCACCGCCAAAGTGCTTGAGGAAAAAAAGCACACCGTTAAAATCCCGAAAAAATTCCCCGCCACGCTCAATGCCGAGGAATGGCCGCCGCTCGTGGAAAAAACTCTGGCTAAAATCGGCCTGACTCCCAAAGACGCGGACATGTTCATTTTCACCCAGATACGCAAGGTCACCATCGTGGACGTCATGGCGAAATTCGGGTTGCCGATGGAGAAGACCCATACCATAATGGAAAAGTGGGGCTACACCGGCTCCGGCTGCATCCCCATGGCGTTTCATGACGCGGTGCAGCAGGGCAAGCTCAAAAAGGGCCAGCGCGTCGTGCTGTGCGCCTCCGGCGGCGGCTACTCCATGGCCTGCATGACTTTCATTTACTGAGGATTTATGGCTAATACAAGCGTTATCACGCCGCAGACAGGCAAATGGTCCGCGCTTTACCGCGATAAGCTCATCACGGCGAAGGAAGCGGCGGAAAAAATAAAATCCGGCGATGACGTTATCGTCGCGCAGTGCGCCTCCGAGCCGCAGGGCTGCATGGCCGCTTTCCATCTGGTGAAAGACCGCGTGGAAAACGTGCGGGTGTTCTCCGTCCTCACGCTCAACCCGTACGACTTCTACATGAAACCCGAAATGAAAGGCCATTTCGAGCTGTGCAGCTGGTTTCACGCGCCCGGCTCGCGCCAGGCCATCGCGGCGGGGGCGGGAACGGTGACCTACGTCCCCAACATGCTCCACCGCGCCGCGCTTGACCGCATTCAGGTGCGCAAGCCTGACATATTCTTCGGCACCTGCACGCCGCCGGATTCGAGAGGCTTCGTCTCGCTCTCGCTGGGCGTGACTTATGAAAAAGACATCATAGACGCGGCGGACATCGTCGTGCTCGAGGTGAACGAAAACCTGCCCCGCACCTTCGGCGACACCGCCATGCACGTGCGCGACGTAGATTTTTTCGTGGAGCATACTCAGACCGTGCCCGCGCTGCCCGCGCCCGTCCTCGGCGAAAAAGACACCGCCATCGGCGGGCATATCGCCGAACTGGTGGCCGACGAATCCACGCTTCAGCTCGGCATAGGCTCAATCCCCAACGCCGCCGCGCTGGCCCTCAAGGGCAAAAAAAATCTCGGCGTCCACACTGAAATGATGGTGGACTCCATGATGGAGCTCTACGAAGCGGGCGTCGTCACCAACCGGAAAAAAGGCTTCTGCCGCGACAAGTTCATATGCACTTTCGCCATGGGCTCGCGCAAGCTCTACGACTGGCTCGACGACAATCCCGCCGTGGAATTCCGGCGCGGCGCGTGGGTCAACGACCCCGCGATAATCCGGCAGAACACGCGCATGGTGTCCATCAACACCTGCCTCATGGTGGATTTCACGGGACAGGTGGCCAGCGAATCGCTGGGCACGAACCAGTACTCCGGCACCGGCGGACAGACGGACACGGCGGTGGGCGCGAAGGAAGCCTACGACGGGCTGGGCAAATCCGTAATCGCCTGCTACTCGTCGGCCAAAGGCGGAACGGTGAGCACCATAGTGCCCGTGCTGCCGGCGGGAACGGCGGTCACGCTGCACAGAAGCAACTGCGACCATATCGTGACGGAACACGGCATCGCTTACATGCGGGGCCGCACGGTAAAGGAAAGGACGCTCAATCTCATCGCCGTGGCGCATCCCGATTTCAGGGAACAACTGCGCGGCGAGGCAAGAAAACTGGGCTACATCTAAATCAAATAAAGAGGAGATTCAAAATGAAGAACGTTTTTATAGTTGACGGAATGCGCACGGCGATAGGCAGTTTTTCGGGAGCGCTGGCGGAAGTCAGCGCGGTCGAGTTGGGCGTCACCGCCGCGAGCGCGGTGATGAAGCGCGCAAACGTCAATCCGGCGGACGTTGACGAAGTGCTTCTGGGCTGCATCTGCCAGGCGGGACAAGGGCAAAACGTCGCGCGGCAGGTGGCCATCCGCTCGGGCATTCCGCAGGAAAAAACCGCCGCGACAGTCAACATGGTCTGCGGCTCCGGGATGCGCGCCGTCACGCTCGCCGCGCAGGCCATCGTCGCCGGCGACGCGGATGTCGTTCTCGCGGGCGGAACGGAGAGCATGACCAACGCGCCCTATCTGCTCAAAAAAGCGCGCTCCGGCTACCGGATGGGCAACGGCGAACTAATAGACTCCATGGTTTACGACGGGCTGACCGATATTTTCAACAACTACCACATGGGCATCACCGCCGAAAATCTCGCCGCCAAATACGGCCTCACCCGCGAGGAGCAGGACAAGCTCGCCGTCGAATCCCAGAACAAGGCCGAGAAGGCGATAAAAGACGGACGGTTCAAAGACGAAATCGCCACGGTTTCCATTCCGCAGCGCAAGGGCGACCCGGTGGTTTTCGCCGCGGACGAGTATCCCAAATCGGGCACGACGCTCGACAAGCTGGCGAAACTGCGCCCCGCGTTTAAAAAAGACGGCACCGTGACCGCCGCCAATTCCTCCGGCATCAACGACGGCGCGGCTTGCCTCGTCGTGGCGTCCGAGGACGCGGTTAAAAAGCACGGTTTCAAGCCGATGGCGCGCATCGCCTCTTACGCTTATGCGGGAACAGACCCCGCGATAATGGGCATCGGCCCTGCGCAGGCCGTGCGCAACGCGCTGGCGAAAGCCGGCTGGCAGCTCTCCGACGTGGACCTCATCGAGGCCAATGAAGCTTTCGCCGCGCAGGCTCTCGCGGTGGCAAAAGAGCTCAAGTTCGACATGAGCAAGGTAAACGTCAACGGCGGCGCCATCGCGCTGGGACATCCCGTCGGCTCCAGCGGCGCGCGCATCATCGTCACGCTGCTCCACGAGATGAAAAAACGCGGCGCGAAAAAGGGCCTGGCCACGCTGTGCATAGGCGGCGGCATGGGCATCGCGATATGCGTAGAGTCCGTTTGACAAGGCTTTCCTGAATTACGAACGGTAAAGGTTGACTGGCTTTTATGCGCCCGCCGCTGTCGCGCGGCGGGCGCATAAGGCATTTGTCCGTTGCCGCGCGTCATTGCCAAATTCCCTGATTTGTGTTATAGTTCGCCTAAGCCTGAAAAACGGCTCGCGAGACTAACATACCGGAGGAATGCGGCATGTGCAAAGCCAAAGAAGACATTGTTTCGGTGCTCAAAGTCGGTTTGTTCGGCGCTCTGACAGCGGTGGTTCTGCTGGCCGGAGCTGCCTCCAGCGCGTATGCGTTCCCGAAGGATTTCCAGAATTTTTCCGGTTTCGGCGGAGATGACACTCTCGACCAGTCCGCCAACCGCGCTAAACTCAAGCACATTCCCGTCATTCTGCTGCACGGCAACGGCGGCAGCGCCACCCACAAACAGTGGGGCATGACCACGATGCGCGACATGCTTTACAAGGCGGGCTATAATCCGTCCGAAGTATGGGCGCCTTCCTATTTGAACGGCGGCGTGGAGCTTTACGGCGTCCACAAAAATCATATAGACGACGTGCGCAATTTCATCGAAGCGGTCAAAAGCTATCTCGGAGTGCAGAAAGTTGACATAGTCTCCCATTCGCTCGGCGCCACCATGGCGCGGGCGTACATGACGGGATTTCAGCGTTCAGGGAAATTCGACCCGAATGCCCGCAGGTTCGATTCGGTGTCCACCCTCGTTTCCCTCAGCGGCGCCAACGACGGGCTCGGTCCGTACTCAATGGACGAGTTCAAGACCGGAAGCGATTTTCTCAGGGGCCTTAACAACGTGGACAACGTGATAGACCCCACTCCCTATGGTCCCAGCAAGGAAGATGACGAAAAGGGCGACTTCAAAGGCGTGACTGCGCTGGATAACAACCAAGTCGCCTATGTGGCGTTCTGGGCCAGCGGCGATTTCGTGGACCAGCAGCACGCCAACACCGGGGCCTTGAAGGGCGCAAACATCAACAAAGCTTTCAGCCTGGGAATGTCCCTCACCGGGCATGAGCGCATAATAAAGGACCCGCAGGTGGTTTCCGAATTCCTTCCCTATCTAAACCATGGGCAGGCGAAAACCGCCGCCGCGTCCCAATCCGAGCGGGCGCTTGACGGCAGCAAGGCGCTGGCGGACAAATTCGCGGACAAACTCTCAGGAATGCCGCAAGCCGCGGATGTAAAATGGTAAGCTGAGCGATATTTCAAAAACAAAAAACCGCGCGGCGCTAAAAAGCCGTGCGGTTTTTTTTATTGGCTGTTATTTCAACACGTAGCTGGTGGAGCCTGTGACCGCCAGCCGGTAGGTGTGGCTGAGCATTTGCGCCGTGGAGCCGAGACGAACGGTAACGGTGAACTGAGCGTTCGCGGGTATGAAGAAATGCGCCCAGTTGACCAGCGTGGCGGAATCCGAAACCGCCAGAGTCTGGCCGGATTGGGTCACTTTCAACTGGAAACCGTCCAACTGCTTCTCCGGCACGGCAACTACCGAAACATACTGGTTTTCACGCGAGATGAATTTGAAGGAGTCCATGCCGCCTGTGCGGTCCAGTTCTCCAAGTATCATCACCGACGTGTCGTTGACGGCCTTTTTTGCCGAGGAGGCTGTAACCACCTCGACCAATCCGAACGTCCGTGCCGAACCATTCCCGTAAGGCACGCTGACTTGCGCCACGGATTTTTCGCCGTCGTAATAGCCGCCGTCCGCGCCGGCCTTGAATCCGTGCGCGCCCAGCGGGCCCAGCGGACCGAGAGGCCCCAGCGCGCCCAGCGGGCCGGCGGGTCCGAACACGGCCCAGGCGCCGCCCGCTTTATAGTTCTCAGGAAAAGAGGAATAACTGTCGCCGAGCGGACCACCGCGTCCCAATGGTCCCTTGTCGCTTAGCGGACCGCCGGGCTTTGCGAGCAATGACGCAGTGGAACTCCATTTGCCCGCCATGTTCATCCACGAGGAGGAATTCCAACTATTATTGCCGATGGGGCCCAGCGTTCCCAACGGTCCGTAAGCGCCAAACGGTCCGAACGCGCCTAGTGCGGTCATATCCGCCGCGCCGGGGAGGGAACCCGATTCCAGCATGGAGGCGGTTATGGCGGAAGAGGTTTTTTTGGCGGAGTCGGACGAACCGGCGCGGGCCAGCGGCGGCGTTTGCGCCGCGCCCTGAGCGCGGACGAAAGCGGACAGAAGGCACAACAACAATCCCGCAAATTTTTTCATTCAGAAACCTCCTTTCAGTTTCGACAGGACGCACCGGATAAATACAGCTTACAAAAAAACCGGAAAACCCGCGTGAGGCTTTCGGCCCTTCCTGAAGGGCCGATAGACCTATACCCGGATTGTGCAGGCACATCTCCCGCTCAAAACATCCTCCCGCAAGCGTGAATCTTTTTGTCATGCGCAAAAACGCAGGGGGTTTAGTATAATAAAGGGAATCTGATAATTCAAAGGAGAAACTAAAATGCCCGTGGAAAGGACCGAATACAAAGGCAACCCCCTCATCGTTCTCAAGCGTAACGAAGAAGACAAATATCCGTTTTCCTTCGGTGTGGGCAAAGCCCGCCTGATTCTCGAAAATCTTGAGGAGATAAAAAAATTCGTCGCGGAAATAGAAAAAGCAGCCTGATAAACTACCGGAGCCGCGCAAGCGACAGATTACCCAAAGGACCCTGTTTGGATATAGGTCTTTAGGGTACATTGGCGTGGGTCTTTTGGCCCATGCGGTTTATTGTTCAGGCGATAGACTATTTTCATGTCAAGCCGTTCCGCTGTTGTCGCGCTGGGTTCTCTTCTCGTTACCGCATCCGCGGCGTTTGCTGGAACGTCATATGAATCGCTCCGGCTCGCGAACACAGGCTTTACCCTGGGCAGGTCCGCGTTGGAATCCCTGCCGGTTCCAGCCGCGCCGTCGCCTGCGGCGTCCGCTCCCGTTCAGGCGGCGCCCGACCGCACCGCGCAGCCTGACTGGAACGTAACGCCAGGGAAACTCTGCACGCCTGACGACGCCAATTTCAAGGAATACCGCTACCCCGAACACATACCATACTGCAACCGCCATGTAACGCGCGAAATGAAGCTTCAGGTCGCCAGGGATTACGGCGGCATCCCGCAAAGCGATTGGCCCAAATATGAATTCGACCATCTCATTGCGCTGGGCATAGGCGGCAACAGTTCAACGGACAATCTCTGGCCCCAACCGCGCGGCGGTGAGGAAAGCGACGGCAAGGATAAATTGGAAAATACCCTTTATCAACAACTCTCCGCCGGCGCCATCACGCAGGCCGAAGCCGTCAACCAGACCTACGCCTGGTTCAAAAAATATATAGCCCGCCATCCCGAACTGCCGGTCCCGCTGAAAACAGCGATAATCCGCCGCCTGACTCCGCGATAACGATTTTTAAGTATAATGACCGTGATGAAAAAAATACCGCGGTTGTCTGCGGCAATCGGGACGGCTGCTTTGCTGTTTCTGTTTTTCGCCTTTCCCGCCGGGGCCGTTGAATTCTGGAAGCCGGAGCCTCCGAAGCTGTATCCCGGGTTCGAAAACGATTACGTGAAAATAAGCCTGCATCCGTGGTTTACAAGCGGCGCAGGTTATTGGCGCACATCGCAGGTAATAGCCGCCACGCCGCTCACGCCCTCCTCGCCCAATACGGCTACCGTCGGCTCCACGCTGGAGTTCGACAATGAAGCCAGCCCCATGTGGATTTTTTCCGCCGAAGGCAAAATCGCCGGCGGCATTTCCGCGGAAATAGAGTACGCCTCCAGCTATATAGACAGCGGCACCGGCTTGGACCACGACTGGGTGGACTCCTCCGCCAATATTTACTTTCCCAGCGGCGCCCAATGGTCCAGCCCGGACCACCGCGACTTTTCGCTGTCCAAATCCGACCTGGCCGGCAGCGCAAAAATGGTTTCGGGGGCGGTGTACTACCGGGTTTTCAACCACAGCATAGCCACAACCGGCGCGCCGGCCATCGGCGGCTTCGACATTCTGGCGGGCTACGGCGCCTACGACGACCGCTTCATGATGACCAACGGCGTGCAACTGCTTTCCGAAGACCTGGGGCTGGGACTCGGCCTGCCGCCGCCGGGACCGTTTGCGGGGCTGAACTCGCAGTATCATTTTCACTGGGAAGGCTGCCAGGTCGGGTTGCGCGAAACGGTGACGCTGTCCAAAAAATGGGCTCTCACCGGCAGGCTGGCCTGGTGGCCCGGCGTAAAGTACAGAGGCGAGGGTTTCTGGAACCTGCGCTCCGACCTGCGGCAGGGGCTGCCCAGCTTCGTCCACGAGGCGGACGGGCAGGTGCTGGACTATTCCATCGGCCTCTCGTGGCTGCCGTACAAGTACGTCACGGTGGACGCCGGATGGCGCGCGGTGGATTACGAAAGCCGCAGCGGCCTCGCCAGATTTTTCGCGGCGGACGGCTCGGCGAGCGTCATCAGGCTCGACAGCGCCAGTTCAGTCCGCCGCGGTTTTTACACCGGCGTTACAATGCGGTACTGATATGAATATAGTCGTCACCGGCGGCACATCGGGCATAGGCCGCGCCCTCGCCGAGCTCTGCGTCCGCAAGGGGCACAAAACCGGCGTAACCGGACGGCGCGGGGAACTGCTGGAGGAAATCAGGGCCGCCTCCGGCGGCAAAATCGAAACCGCCGAAATGGACGTCACGGACTGCGGACGCGCCCGGCTTCAGTTGCTGGAACTGGTCAAGCGGATGGGCGGCGCGGATATAATCGTGCTAAACGCCGGCGCTGGCCGCCTGAACCCGCGGCTGGACTGGGACGAGGAGCGCAAGGTTATCGAGACGAACACGCTCGGTTTCGCCGCCACTGCCCTGGCCGCCTACAAGTATTTCGCGGACAAAGGCGGGGGGCATATCGCCGGCATTTCCTCCGTCGCCGGATTGCGCGGCAGCAGCCGCGCGCCGGCCTACAGCGCGTCCAAAGCTTTCGTCTCGAATTACCTGGAGGGGCTGCGTTTCCACGCGGCGTATCTCGGATTGCCGATAACCGTTACCGATGTCCGGCCCGGCTTTGTCCGCACCGCGATGACAAAACCGCTCAAAAACGTCTTCTGGATGTCCGAGCCGGACGAGGCCGCGCGCCAGATTTACACCGCGCTCCTGAAAAAGAAAAAATGCGCCTATGTGACGCGCCGCTGGCGGCTGGCGGCCTGCCTGCTGCAAAACCTGCCGGATTTCATATACGAAAGATTCTGATTGGGACTACGCCAACGGATTATCAAAACCGCACGGCAAGCGCGGCGCCCGAAGCGGACGCAGTGATGAACGCGGTTTTGCCCTCCTCCGCGCCCGCCACCTGCCAGGCGGTGAAAAGCCCTATCGCCGAACCGGCTGCCGCATCCGACGCCCAGTGCGCGTTATCGTTCACGCGCGACCAGGCGCACAGTCCGGCGGCGGTATAAGCGATTGCCGGCGCGAACGCGTGATTTTTGTACCGTCTTGCGATAACGCCCGCGACGGAAAACGCCGCCGCCGAATGACCGGAGGGAAAGGACAAACCGTCCCCGTCCAGCGCGGGCCCGCGCCATTCATAAGGGGTCGAGGAATCGCCGGGCCGCGCGCGATGAGCGCCGAATTTCACCGCGTTGGCTATCGCGCCCGCGATTAAAAAGCTCTCAGCCGAAAGCAGCATCGTGCGCCCGAGTTCGTTGTTTTTAGCCGCGGCGGCGAAAAAATAAACCGCGCCCAGCGCCGGCAGGATGTACTTGCCGTCGCCAAGCGGCTTGACGGCGGAGGCCAGCGAGTTCGTTCCGCCGGTCCGCGCATGCTGCGCCGCGTCGCGCAGCGCTGCATCATTCAAGTAAACCGCCGCCAGCCCGCCCGCGAAAACGGACGCGAAGAGCCAATCCCGCGCCGTAAACCGCGCGGGGGCGGAAACTGTTTTGACCGTGTTGCGCCACAACTCCGGCAGGGACGGCGCCGGAAAATCCCCGCAGAAACCCGGACGCGCCGCCAGCAGCGCCGCCAGAAGCAGAAATCTCTTCGTAAACTTCGGTTTCCTGTTTGGAATTTTTTCGTTTTTCATGGTAGAATTTATTCCGTGATACGCACACAGGCCCGCAGGCCTTGTCCGGCGGGTTTGTTTTTTGAGCCACGGGGGGAACAGCAATGGATACAGTATACATCACGAGGGAAGGCTATGAAAAGCTGCGCGACGAGCTTGACGCTTTGCGCAAGCTGAAAGCGGAACTCTCCGCCGAAATCGGCGAAGCCGCCTCGCAGGGCGATTTGAGCGAGAACGCGGCCTACACCTACTCGAAGGAAAAACAGACGCAGACGCTTATGCGCATAGGCGAGCTCGAGCAGCGCCTGCGCCGCGCGGAGCTTATAGACGATTTGAAAGTGAACAAAAGCGAAGCCCGCATCGGCGCCACCGTGACGCTCAAATGCAAGGACGGCACCGAATCGGTCTACACTCTGTCCGGCGCCACGGATTCGGACCCGGCGCAGGGCAAAATTTCCGTCAACTCGCCGATGGCGCGCGGCGTGCTGGGCAAAAAGGCGGGGGAAACGTTCAAGATAGCTCTCCCGAAGGGCGAAAAGGAGTTCACGCTCGCCAAAATAGTTTATTCCGCATGACGGCCGTCATACCGCTGCTTCTGTTGTCCGCGGGGCCTCTGCCGGCTTCCTCCGTGAGAAACCCGAAGCCGGCCATCAAGCTGGAAAGCGCCTGGGCGCCCGGCGCGGCGATACCGGCCAGGTATACCTGTTCCGGGCAAAACGCCAGCCCACCGCTCAAATTTTCCGGCGTGCCGGGAAACGCCAAATCGCTGGCGCTTGTAATGAACGACCCTGACGCTCCGGCGAAAGTCTGGACGCACTGGGTGCTGTTCAACATCCCTCCCGCGACCGCGGCTATCGCTGAAAACTCCATCCCTGCCGGCGCGCTCGCCGGCAGAAACGACTTCGGAAGCGAAAGTTACGGCGGCCCCTGCCCGCCGGGCGGCGCGCACCGCTACAACATCCGCGTTTACGCGCTGGATTGCATGTTGTCATTGCCCAAAGACGCGGACAGGACAAAACTCGACGCCGCCATGAAAGGCCATATAATCGCCGAAGGCGAACTCTCCGGCGTATTCTCGCGCAAAACGCATTTTTGGCAGTAATCTGCATCATAAGCAACTACTTATCTAATGAATGCGAGCCACGAAACACACGAAATAACACGAAACAAACAACACCAACAACGGAGTTTTAGCCGCAGATGAACGCAGATACTCGCAGATTAAAAACAAAAGCTGTTTTTGTCTGCCGTTATCTGCGAATATCTGCGTTCATCTGCGGCTGAGTGCTGTTGTTGTAATTGAAAAGGCTCCTCATTTTTCGTGTATTTCGTGTGTTTCGTGGCTAAAAATGCAGCCCTGTGGCTTTGTTGTGTTTGTGACACAGTAAATTACAGTTTTTCGCGCGCGGAATCATCCCGCCGCGGCTCTTCTTTTTATACAATCAGTCATGGTTTCCCCGGCAACGCTGCTTGATATCATAACCCGTTTCATTGAGACCGACCCGGACAGGGCGGCGCTCGCCATAGAATCCCTTTCGCCCGAGGAAGGCGCGGGCGTGCTGCGCAGCCTGCCCAAAGCCGGCGCCGCGCTCTGCCTCGCGCGGCTGCAGCACAAAACCTCCGCCCGTTTTCTCGAACATGTGCCGCCGCGGGACTGCGCCTCCCTTTTAAGCGGGCTCGGCAGCCACGCGGCGGCCGATATCGTCCGGCGCATCCCCGAAAACAAGCGCGGGGAAATAGCGGCCGCCCTCGCGCCCGCCGCCGCCGAAAAACTGCGCAAAATCTGCGCCTGGCCGCCCGACAGCGCGGGCCGCCTCATGCGCCCGGACTACACCGCCTTTCGCACGGATATCACCGTGGAGCACGCCGCCGCCCGGCTGCGCGCGATGGCAAAAAACGGCATAAATATCGGCTATTGCTACGTCGTGGATTCGCAGGACAGGCTCGCCGGCGTGATAAACATGCGCGATATGGTGCTGTGCGAGCCTTCCGCCGTTTTGAAATCCATAATGCGTCCCGATGTCACGCACGTGAGCCCCTGCGCCGGACGGGACCTGCTGACGGAGCTTTTTTCGGTGCGCCATTTTCTGGTGCTGCCCGTCACCGACGAAGACGGCCGCATAATCGGCGTGGTGGCCCCCGACAGCCTCATAGAAACCGCCGGCGAAAAAGCCGGCGACGACATGCAACTGCTTTTCGGCGCCGACGCCGACGAGCGCGTCTGGTCCCCGCTTTCGTTCAAAATAACCCGCCGCCTGCCCTGGCTGCAGATAAACCTGCTCACGGCCTGCCTCGCGGGCGCCATCGTGCTGCTGTTTGAGGGGCTCATCGGCAAAATCGCGGCGCTGGCGGTTTTCCTGCCCGTGGTGCTGGGGCAAGGCGGAAACGCGGGGGTGCAGTCGCTTTCGGTGGTGCTGCGCGGCATCATCATGCGCGAGGTTTCAGCGGGCGGCGCGGGGCGTCTCGTGGCCGCCGAAATGCTGGCCGGCCTCGTAAACGGCGCGGCGGTGGGGGTGGTGACGGGCATCGGCGCGTGGTTGTGGAGGCGCAACGCGTGGTTCGGTTTCGTGGCGGGTCTGTCCATGACCATAACCATGGTGGCTGCGGGCGCGGCGGGCGCGGGAGTGCCGCTCCTGATGAGACGCCTCGGCATAGACCCCGCGCATTCCTCCGGCATAGTGGTCACCACTATAACGGACGTCATCGGCATATTCGCTTTCCTGGGGCTGGCGTGGTTTTTTCAGGCGCATCTTGTTTGACATGAAATTTCCGGAAGGCGCGGGCGTAAACCCGCAAAAACTGGACGAACTGCGCGCGCGCATAGCGCGGCTGGGCATGGACCTCAACGCCGTGGAGGAGAAATTCACGGCGGGCGGCGGCAAGGGCGGACAGAAAATAAACCGCTCGAAAAACTGCGTCCAGCTCAGGTATCCCGAACACGGCATAATCATACGCTGCCAGCGCGAGCGCGGCCTGGCGCTCAACCGTTTTCTCGCGCTGCGCGAGCTGGCGGACCGCGTGGAGATGAAAATCTCGCCGGAAACGTCCGCGCGGCTGGCGCGATACGAGCGCATGCGCAAAGCCAAAGCCTCGCGCCGGAGCCGCGCGGCGCGGGCGCCCGGTTCCGCTGAAAATCCGCCGCCGGAGGCGGCGCGATGACCTCCTCCGCAAGCTTCGACGCGGTTGTAATAGGCGCGGGCGCGTCGGGACTTTGCGCCGCGCTCGCCGCCGCACGGCGCGGGGCGCGCGCGCTGGTTCTGGAAGCGGGTCCGTCCGCCGGACGCAAGATTCTCGCCAGCGGAAACGGCCGCTGCAATCTCACCAATAGCAACGCCGCGCCGGACGATTATCTCGGCGGCGGCGCGCTGGTCCGCGCCGCGCTTGACCGGCTGAGCGGAAAGCAGGCCGTCGAATTTTTTGAAAGCCTCGGCGTGCTCACGGCGCTGGAGGAAGGCGGGCGGGTGTTCCCGCGAGCGGGCAAATCCACGGCGGTGTTGACGCCGCTTCTGTGCGCGGCGGGCGAGGCCGGCGTAAAAATAGAG
>JAQTYB010000051.1 GCA_028688475.1 Elusimicrobiales bacterium | reverse complement strand
TCCTCATACATTTTCTCGCCGGGGCGCAGGCCGGTATACTTTATTTCGATATCGGCGCCCGGCTCAAGTCCGTTAAGCACAATAAGGTTTTTTGCCAGGTCCACCACCTTACCCGGCTCGCCCATGTTGAGCACGAATATCTCGCCCCCGTGCCCCATCGAGCAAGCCTGCAAAATCAACTGGATGGCCTCGCCGGTGGTCATGAAATAGCGGGTAACGTGCGGGTCGGTAACGGTGATGGGGCCGCCGTTCGCAATCTGCTCCTGAAACAGCTTCACCACGCTGCCTGAACTTCCCAGCACGTTGCCGAACCGCACCGACATTACCTTGGTGCCGTTTCCGGCGGAGGCGCGTATCACCATTTCGCCAAGGCGTTTTGACGCGCCCATGACGCTGGAAGGACGAACAGCCTTGTCCGTGGAAATGTACAAAAAGCGTTCCGCCTTGTATTTTACCGCGGTTTCCACCAGCAGCAGCGTGCCCAGCGTGTTGTTTTTGACGGCTTCCTGCGGATTGTCTTCCATCAGTGGCACGTGTTTGTGCGCCGCAGCGTGGAAAACAACGTCCGGCGCGTGCTGAGAGAACAGATTGTCAAGAGTATTCTCGTCGCGCACGTCTCCCGCGATGGCGACAGCCACATCGCCGCCCGGCAATTCGCGCACTTCCCTGTCAATGTAAAACAGTGCGGTGTTGTGGTTTTCGAGCATCAGCAGCTTTTTCGGCTTGTATTTCAGCACCTGCCTGCAAAGCTCGCCGCCGATGGTGCCGCCCGCGCCGGTAACCAGCACTGTCTTGCCCGTCAGCGTTCCTATGACGGCCTGCATGTCGAGCCTTACAGGCTTGCGCTGCAAAAGGTCCGACAACTCCACACGGCGGATATGCGAGGCGCTGGTTTTCGGCGTCAGAGTTTCCTCTATCGTGGGCACGGTCTTGAATTCCACTTTTATGCGGGAGCCGCATCTGGAATGCAGGGCCATCAAATCCTTTATCAGCCGCCCGCGCGAGTGGTTTACGGCGATGATGACGCTGGATATGCCTTTCTCGTCTATCACGCCCGACATTATCTGCCTGCCGCCGAGCACCTGTATGCCGTGGATATAGTGATGCCACTTGGACGGATCGTCATCTATGAATCCCGCTATATCGTAGGCGGAACGCTCCGAGCGGGTGAGTTCCCTGGCTATCATCTCGCCCAGATCGCCCGCGCCGAAAATGAGAACTTTGGGCATGTGCCTGGCATCTTCGCGTCTCTTATAGCGCCATTCCCTGGTGGCCCTCACGGCGAACCTGGTGGACAGCACGAAAAGCGCGGTCAGGAAAAAATCCAATATAAGGATGGACCGCGGATATGTCTCATGGTTGGTGAAAAAAACCATCGCGGCTAACGTTACCTGACCGGCGACAAGCGCTTTGGCTATCCAGAAAATATCCTTGACGCTGGCGTAGCGCCAGAGGCCGCGGTAAACTCCGAAAAAATAGAACGCCGCGCTTTTGGTTATCAATGCCAGCGGAAACGACGAGAGAAAGACACTCTGGTCGGGAAACGGAAAAATGACTCCGAACCGCAGCAGAAACGCCAATGCGTACGAAAGGCCGAACGAGGCCAGGTCCGCAGAAAAAGTAACTACCCAGCGATATTTTTTGAGATTAGCGGTCATGTAAATATATTAGCACGAAAAGAGCCGCCGGCACTACGACTTTTGTCACATGACCGGCATAGGCGCCTATACGGAACGGAGACAAACGGAACGGTTGACAAGGTCCGGGGCGGAACCTATAATATGCTCGTTGCACTTGCCCTAAAATCGCAGTTGAGTAGCGGAATTCGACGAAAAATGGCTTCGCATCTCCGGCACAAAAAAGCGCTTACAGGCCTACGGGCCTGCTCGCACTTTTTTGTACCGAATCTGCTTCGCCCTTTTTCGTCTCGGTTCTCGCTATCAACTGCGCTTTCCGGGCTTGTACCAAACTCATGGATGAATGGCAATCTGTCTGTTAGTCCTGTCTGTTAGTCCGGCATCGCGCTTTTTGAGGAGCCGACCCTGCTCGCTTTTTTGTTTCTGCCTCACGCCATTATTTATGCAGGACTCAGTAATCTGTGCTTCCACAAGGGGGATGAATGAAAAAAATGATGTTGTTTCTGTTGTCATGTTTATGTTTCTCATGTGCGGTGAACGCCGTGTCCGTCGCCGGGTTGCCGGACGCGGCTAAAAAGCCCAAGTGTCTTATTTACCCGCCGCTCCATGTGGAGGTTTCCGGCTACGGATTGATAACCAGTACCGGCGCCCAAACTACCGTGAGCTGGGCCTCGAGTCCTGGCGCGAGAACTTACACCGTCTATTGGAGCAAAACCAAAGGCGTTACAAAAAAATCCAATCACATAAAAGCTGTCAGCCCCTACATTCATTCAGGACTGGTTTATGGACAGGCTTATTACTACCGTGTATCGGCCAGTGATGATTTCAAAGAGTCCGAGCTGAGCCGGCAGGAAGTCAGTTCTATCGCGAAGGTTTCCACCACCGTTAGACGGCAGATTGCGCCTTCCGCTATTTCGATTCCGACCGCCTTGCGGCCTTTTGATATATCTTCGTTCTCCGCCTGCGGCTACGGGTTGTGGTCATACAAGCCGGGCGTGCCGTATACGAAACGGCTGGACCTGATGTCGTCCACCTATGTGTCCACGGCTGCCAGGAACTCGGTGCCGTTGCTGCACTTCTTCGCAATGACCGACATCCATATCACCGACAAGGAATCACCTGCCGAGGCCATGTTCTTCGGGCTTACCAGCAGTGGTATTATATCGGCCTATTCCCCTGCAATGCTGTATACCACCCATATGCTGGACGGGGCGGTCCGCGCAATCAACGGTCTGCATAAGGAAAAGCCTTTTGATTTCGGCATTTCGCTTGGTGACGCGGCCAACAGCACCCAATATAACGAGCTGCGCTGGTTCATAGACGTGCTCGACGGTAAAGTAATCGAGCCGAGTTCCGGTAAGCACGCAGGAGCCGACAAGTGGGGCTATCAAAAACCTTACAAGGCGGCCGGGCTGGACCGGCAAATCCCGTGGTATTCCACGCTGGGCAATCACGACCATTTCTGGATGGGTTCGTTCCCACGCTCTTCGAAAACCCGTAGCGCCGCGATTGGTTCCAAGGTGCTTAATATAGGCGATATTTTCAATAGCACGCTCGGCACTGCCAGTACCGGTTACTACATGGGCGCAGTTGACGGACGCACCGAGTTCGGCACGCCGGCGGGAGCTGGTCCTGTGGAGATGTTCGCCTCCACTCCCACGGTGGTAGCTGATGCCAACCGGCGCGAGCTTAATCGCACTGAGTGGATGAACGAATTCCGCATCACCTCATCGAGTCCCACGGGCCACGGTTTCAGCACTGAAACTATCAAGGCGGGTTTCGCCTGCTACACCTTCAGGCCGAAAGAGAAAGCGCCGGTCAAAGTTATTGTTCTTGACGATACGCAAGCTGACTCTGACCCGTCAGATGGACGTGAGGGACCCGATTGGGGACACGGCTCTCTTGATAAGACCCGCTACGATTGGCTGGTAAAACAGCTGGATGACGGGCAGAAAGCCGGCGTCCTGATGATTATTGCAGCCCATATTCCGATTGGGGTTTCCGAGCCCGGCTCGCCGGAAGGCTGGAGCCCGCTGGCCTACGTAACCGAGTCGGCCCTGCTGGCAAAACTCAAAACCTATCCCAACCTGCTTATGTGGATAGCCGGACACCGGCATCTGAACACCATCACCCCGATGCCCTCCCCCGATCCTAACCGCCCTGAACTCGGTTTCTGGGTAGTTGAAACGAGTTCACTGCGCGAATTCCCACAGGAAATCCGCACATTCAATATAGAACGCAACAGCGACGATACTGTCTCGATATATGTGACAAATGTCGATCCAATTGTTGATGATTCGCTTGCCGCCGTAGGACGCGCCAACGCCATTGCCGCCAGCCAGATATTCAATGATTGGCGTACCAGTCCGTCCAACGCGGAGTTGCTCAAACAACTGAGTCCGGACATGCAGAGTAAAATCCGGAATTACGCAAACCCGCGGATCAGGTAAACACAGGTTTTAGGCAGAACACCCCGTCGCCAGACGGGGTGTTCTGTTTCTGAATAAAAACGGAACAACATGGTTTTTTTCACTGCCGGAAAAAGTGGGTGATGTCGTGGTTTGGTTCATATTTTTGGGGAAAGAAAATATGATATCGTTTCTACAAAGGCCGACATGGACGAAAGCGGCGCGGTTGAGCGGCTCATCCTGCCGCCGGTTTTCAAGCGGTTTTTAGCGGCATTTCCGGCAGAATTCAGCGGAGGCATACAGCAATGACTGAAAACACAGAGAGAGTCGTGTCCGTCATAGGATTGGGCTACGTGGGGCTGCCCGTGGCCATAGCTTTCGGCAAGCTGCGCAGGACGATAGGTTTCGACATCAATAAAACCCGCATAGCGGAGCTGAAAAAGGGCTTCGACCGCACGGAGGAAGTTTCCGCCGTGGATATCAAAGCGGCGGACATAGTTTATACCGACGATATAAATGTCCTGCGGCAGGCGGATTTCCATATCGTGGCCGTGCCCACGCCGGTGGACAAGGCCAATATTCCCGACCTGACCCCGGTGGTGAAAGCCAGCGAGACCGCCGGCAAAGCGCTCAAAAAAGGCGCCATTGTCGTCTACGAGTCAACGGTTTACCCCGGCGTGACCGAGGACGTCTGCGTGCCCATACTGGAGCGCGAGTCCGGCCTGAAATGCGGCAGGGATTTCAAGGTCGGCTACAGCCCCGAGCGCATAAACCCCGGCGACAAAGAGCATGTTTTCGTCAGGATAAAAAAAGTGGTCTCCGGCATGGATAGTGAATCGCTCGACGTGGTGGCGCGGGTTTACGGTTCGGTGGTGACGGCGGGCGTGCACAGGGCGTCTTCCATAAAAGTAGCCGAGGCAGCCAAGGTCATCGAAAACACGCAGCGAGATATCAACATCGCATTCATAAACGAACTCGCGATAATTTTCGACCACATGGGCATAGACACCGCCGAGGTGCTGGAAGCCGCCGGAACAAAGTGGAATTTCCTCAAGTTCCGCCCCGGCCTCGTCGGCGGACATTGCATCGGCGTGGACCCGTATTATCTGACGCACAAGGCGGAATCTCTCGGCTATATCCCGCAGGTCATTTTATCCGGCAGGCGCATAAACGACGGCATGGGCAAGTTCATCGCGCAGCGGACCGTCAAGGAAATGGTGCGCGCCGGACACGGCATGCAGGGCTGCGTCATCACCGTGCTGGGCCTCACTTTCAAGGAGAACTGCAACGATTTGCGCAACTCGAAAGTCAACGACATCATCCGCGAGCTTAAAGACTACGGCATGACGGTGCAGGTGCACGACCCGCTGGCCGACAAGGCTGAGGCGCGCCATGAGTACGGCGTGGAACTGCTGGAGTTCGACAAGCTCGCGCCCGCGGACGCGGTCATTCTCGCGGTTGCGCACAGCGCCTACAAAACTCTCGACGCCTCGGCGCTCGGGCGCCTCCTTAAAAAAGATAATCCGATATTCGTGGACGTGAAAGGCGTCTGCGACTTGCCCGCGCTGCAAAAAGCGGGCATAAAAACCTGGCGGCTGTAAAGGCGCGTCTGGAATCTCTATAATCTGCGTCATAAACGGCTATTTCTTTATGAATACGAGCCACGAAATGCACGAAATTGACACGAAAGAGGAACAAACAACACAAACAGCGGAGTTTTAGCCGCAGATGAACGCAGATACTCGCAGATTAAAAACAAAACCGCTTTTGTCTGCCTTTATCTGCGAGTATCTGCGTTCATCTGCGGCTGAGTGCTGTTGTTGTAATTGAAAAGACTCCTCATTTTCGTGTCAATTTCGTGTATTTCGTGGCTAAAATGCAGCCCTCTGTGGTCTTGTTGTTTCCATGACACACTAATCGCTCCGACGGGCAGCTAGCTGGCCGCAGGCGGCGCCGATGTCGGAGCCTTTTTCCGCGCGCAGATAAGTGCGTATGCCTCGCGCCATAAGCGTTCTTTTGAATTCCTTCGCTTTTTCCGGTTGCGCCGGAACAAAGTCTTCCACGCCCGACCGGTTATAAGGAATCAGATTGACCGTGCAGGGGAGCCCGCGAATCAATCCGGCGAATTTTTCGGCGTCCTCCCGCGAATCGTTGAGCCCGCCGAACAGGATATACTCCAGAAAAACAAGCCGCTTCGTCTTTGCGCAATAACGCCCTGCGGCTTTCAGGATTTCGCGCAGGGGATATTTTTTCTCCATCGGCGCGAGCGCCGCCCTTTGTCCGGCGTCGGCGGTTATTACGGACAGCGCCAGGTTTATTTTCAGCGGGGAGTCCGCCAGTTCGTCTATCACGGGTATTATGCCCACCGTGGAGACCGTCATTTTGCTTTGCGGGAAATTGCGGCCCAGCCCGTCGGAAAGCAGCAGGACGCTTTTTTTCACGTTCGCCCAGTTGAGAAACGGCTCTCCCATGCCCATGAAAACCAGGCTGTCGAGCCTGCCGCCCGCCGCGCGCAGGCAGGCCGAAAACTGGTCCAGTATTTCATGCGGGGCGAGGCTGCGTTTGAGGCCGAGACGCGCCGTGGCGCAAAAAGCGCAGCCGCAGGCGCAGCCGGACTGCGAAGACAGGCACGCCGCGGTCCTGCCTGCGGCGGACAGCACGACGCTTTCGGCAACCGCTCCGTCGTGAAATTTCAGCAGCAGTTTAATCGTGCCGTCCAGCCACGAAACCTGTTTTTCCTCAACCGGCGCGGGAGTTATGGAATACCGCAGCGACAGCTTATCCTTGAGCTTTTCCGGCACTCCCGCCAGGTCACGGATAGTCCGCGCGCCGTTTCTGTGGAGGGATTTAAACAGCGCCGCGGCATGCGCCCTTTTTTCACCCAGCGGCGGCAGTAGTTCCTCAAGCTCGCGGCGCGAATAGTCCCTTATGTCTTGAACGATCATTCGACTCGCGAAAGAAAGATTCCTTATTTGGTTATGAGCAGTTTACCGTCTTTGACCGCCAGTTTGTAAGCCGCGCCCAACTCCGGAACGGAAACGCCGGCGGCGGTCAGTTTGCCCGCGTCCACCTGAATGAAATTGGCCGTATTGGACACCGGGATGAAGGTGAACAGGGATTTGGCGGGATTCACCGAAAGCTCCTTGTCTTCGCTTTGAGTGAGCCCCTGCGACAAAAAGACCATATACTCCTTGTCCAACGTCACCCTGCGGGCGCGCTTGTTGCGCGCGGACAGTATCTGGCCTATCGTGGCGGCGTAAACCTGCCGCCCTGCTCTCTCCACGGTGATGATGTTTTTATTGTCGTCGCTGCGGTCCTCGACCATCAGTTTGACGGTATGAACGCCCGAGCCGTCGAAAGGGAAATCCTCCGAGCCGGACGCGAAAATGCCGTAGTTGGCTATCTTCGAGAGGTTGCCGCCGTAAAGCTTTCCGCCTTCCGGCTTGAACAGGGCGAAATACTTGCTGTCGTCGCAGCTCACGCCCAGTCCCGGGTCTGAGGGGCAATTGGTGGTCTTGCCGAATGAGACGTGCACAACGGTCCCTTTGGCGGTTTTGAAGGCGGTGTCGGTCAGCAAAAAATCATCCATCATGGAGGCCATATCCAGTTCGGCCACGGCCTGTGCCTTTTCGGCTTTTTCGGCCTCACCGGCGGACGCCGTCGCGGGCGGCACTTCCATATCGCCGGACCGCTTTATGAAGTCGTCAAGCCCGTCGGCCAGCGCCTGCGGCGGCAGAGTCAGAGCGGCCAGCAACGCTATAACAGGTCTTTTCATTGGTTCACCTCTCCTCACCTTATTTTGAGCGCAATCCAAAGTTCACGCCTTGCCGGCGGCTTCGGAACGCGACTGTTACAGTATACCACTAACCTCATCACCGCGAAAAGTATTCGGGACAGCATGTTTTATTCTTTACATGCGGCCATTTACCCAGTAACATGTGTTGACTGTTGGTGAAGCATAATCTAGAATTCCTATGGGAAATAATACCATCATGGGAGAATAGGCATGAAAAGGATTATTGCTGGGGGCGCGGCATTGGCCGTGTTGCTTTTGGCGTCGTCATACGCGCGGGCGGGCGATTTCGACATCCGCCTGCTGAAAATGGTCAAGGCGTTTTCCAAAACCGCCACGGATTCGGGGCTGGGCAATACCGCTCTGGCGGTGTTTCCATACTCCGCCGACAAAAAGCTCTCCTCGCGCAAGATTAACGCCGCCTGCACGGAGCAGTTGACCACGCTGTTTATGGCCGATGGGAATTTCAAGGTGCTTGACAGCAGCCAGCTCGCTCCGGCGATGGAAAATCTCAAGGGAGGCTCCGCGATTACCGCCTCCGCCGCGGCGCGGCTGGGCAAGCTCGCGGGCGCAAGGCTGGCCGTGTCGGGCAGCGTCTCAAAACTTGAAGGCGTATATCATTTAAGCACCGCGCTGATAAACACCGAGACGGGCGAGATAATCGCCACCGACGTGACGGAAATCCCCGTCCAGCTTCTCGAGCAGGATTCCGCACGCTACGCCCCCCCGGAATCCGACGAGCCGGGCACCGGCTTCTATCTCACCTACGCCGGCGGCCCGCTTAAAGTCAAGAATCTCCCCCCCGCAACCGTATTCGGCAGCAATACCATCACGCCGACCAATGCCGGAGCGGACCTCATGGCCGCCGGAGTGGGCGCGAGGTACTTCGCCTGGAGCAACTGGATGTTCGACCTTACGGCTTTCGTCCATTCGGAACTTACGCCGGATGCCGTCGAATACCGCCTAAACCCGCCGCCGCCAGGCCCCAACACCGGTCCCGGCCAGCAGGCGAGCATCCGCGGCGACGGGCCCATGGCGCGCCTGACGCTTAACCGGACGATTCATCTTTTCGGCCCTTTCCGCGCCATCGTCGGAGCCGGAGCCCTCATCATGAGCATGAAGATAAATCAGGAAAATATGAGCAACGGCGGCACCGGAAACGGGTCGGTGACGGTGAACTACGACGGAGGCGAGAAGCAGGATTACTTCACTCCGACGGCGCGGCTGGGACTTGAATGGAAGATTCAGCGCCGGCTGGGGCTTTCGGTGTTCGGCAACTACAACTTCAAAAAGTCCGATTTCACCGATACGGTGCGGGTCAGCCAGAGCAATAACTTCCAAAAGGTTATTGTGCGGCAATTGGAGTATCCGCAGTTCTTCGTGGATGCCGCGCTCTGCCTGTATTTCTGACGTAAAGACGAAAAGCCGCTCCGCGCGAATGCGCGGGGCGGCTTTTTTTATAGGATAAATCCATGTCCGAATTGCCCATCCTGCAAAACGCGGAGCGGATACTGCACGCGGCGGAGCATAGCCGCAGGCTGATTATTTCCTCTCCTCCCGGTTCCGGCAAATCCACAAAAGTGCCTCAATTGCTGCTCGACAGCGGACACTTCAGGGGCCGCATCGCCGTGCTGGAGCCGCGCCGTATCGCCGCCAGAATGCTGGCCGCGCGCGTGGCGCGCGAGCGCGGCGGCGCGCCGGGCGGAGAAGTGGGCCACCGTGTCCGCTTCGAGGACAAAACGACCGCCAAAACCCGCATAGTCTTTGAAACCGAGGGAATTCTGCTGCGCGAAATGGTGTCGGACCCGCAACTGCGGCGTTATTCGGCCATAATACTCGACGAATTTCACGAGCGCCATATCCACGGCGACCTGACGCTGGCCGCCTGCCTCGCGCTTCAGCGCGGGCCGAGGCCGGACCTGCTCATAGCGGTGATGTCGGCCACGCTGGACGAGAAAGCGCTGGCGCAATACCTGTCCCCCTGCCAAACCGTGTTGGCGCAGGGCCGCGTTCATCCGGTGGATATCACTTATTGCGCGGAAGATTTAGCGAAGCTCCCCCCCTGGGACGCGGCGGCTGAAACCTGCGCGCGGCTTCTTCCCGCGCAAAAGGAAGGGCACGCGCTCATCTTCATGTCGGGCGTGTTTGAAATCAACAGGACAATCGCCGCTCTCACCAAAATACCCTCGCTTTCCGGGTTCGACGTGTGCCCTCTGCACGGCGAGCTGCCTGCGCGCGGGCAGGACGCCGCGCTGGCGCCCTCCTCCCGCCGCAAGATAATAGTCGCCACGAACGTCGCGGAAACCTCGCTTACCATAGAAGGCGTCGCCGCCGTGATAGACAGCGGCCTCGCCCGCATCGCCCGTTTCGACGGCGCGCGCGCAATCAACACTTTGTTCACGGAAAAAATAGCAGCGCCCTCCGCGGCGCAGCGCGCCGGACGCGCGGGCAGGACCGGTCCCGGAATATGCGCGCGGTTGTGGACAGAGCGCGAAAACCGGGTCCGCCCGCTCTCGCTGGAGCCGGAAATAGCCCGGCTGGATTTGAGCGAAACGCTGCTGACCCTTAAAGCCTGCGGTTTCGCCGGCTTTGCCGCGCTGGACTGGCTTGACACGCCGGACGCAAAAGCCGTCTCCCGCGCGGAACAACTATTGCGCGAGTTGGGCGCGGCGGACGCGCGGGGCGCGCTCACCGCAGAGGGACGCGCTATGGCGGAGTATCCGCTTCATCCGCGCTATTCCCGCATGATGGTCGAGGCGCGGCGTCTCGGCTGCGTCTATGAATGCGCGCTCGCCGCCGCGGCGGCGCAGGGGCGCGGGCTCTGGCTGGACGAAAAAGGCGCGGGGACGGCTTGCGCCGCGCGCTCGGACCTGCTGGCGGCGATAAGCGCGCTGGAGTTTTGCGCCGCGTCGAACTTCGAGCCGTCCGCCTGCCGCGGCGCCGGCGTGAAGCAGGCCGCCGCTGTCGAGGCGTGGAAAACCGCGAGCCGCCTGTCCGCAAACGCCGCGCCGGGCGGCGCGAAGGCGGCAGAGCTTTCCGCGCAATGCTTTCTGCGCGCGTTTCCCGACAGGGTCGCCGCGCGGCTTTCCGCGAACCGCTACCAGTTGCCGGGCGGGCGGCGCGCCACTCTCAGCCCCAAAAGCGCCGCCGCCGGAGCCGGGTTAATCTGCGCGGGCGAGGCTCTTGAAAGCCTCAAGCGGGCGGGGGCGGACATAACTCTTTCCTTCGCGGCGGAAATCCGCGAGGAATGGCTCCGCGCGGCTTTTCCCGGCGAGATAAAAACAGTTTCACAGCCCGCGCTGGATAAAAACACGCTCACGCCCGTCACTGAGACGCTCACGCTTTACCGCGATATCGCCATACGCCGTGAAGTATCGTCCGCCGTGCGCGGCAAGGTTTCCTCCGACCTTATAGCGGAGGAATTCATCGCCGGACGGCAAAAATTAAAGGAATGGAACGAGGAAGCGGAGGAATGGCTGGCGCGCGTGGAATTTTTATCAAAAACCTGCCCCGACTTCGATATCGAACCCCTCTCGGAAGAAGACATCAAGCTGGTTATCTCGGATATTTGCGCCGGAGCAAAAAGCGTGGCGGAAGCCAGAACGCGGCCCGTCCTGCCCGCGCTGCAAAACTGGTTCGGCTGGGACAAGAACAGGCTCATAGAACAGCACGCGCCGCAAAAGCTGCAAATGCCCGGCGGACGCAAAGCGAAAATCCGCTACCCGCGCGGGCGCGAGCCGTATCTTGAAGCCAAAATTCAGGATTTATTCCAACTGACGGACACTCCGCGCATCGCCGCCGGACGCGCGCCGCTTTTGGTGCATATACTCGCGCCGTCAATGCGTCCTGTGCAGGTTACAAAAGACCTAAAAAGTTTCTGGAAGGAAAGCTACCCCAAACTGAAACCCCATCTCGCCCGCCGCTACCCAAAACACAAGTGGTTGTAAAATCACAGCAAGGCGCAGGTTTCGGTGAGTTGCTCGTGCAGCGCGTCCACGTCCTCGCCGGAGGCGGCGTAGCCGTTGATTATGAACGCGAACGCCAGCGTCTTGCCGGATTTGGCGGCGATATAGCCGGCGTAGCTTCTCACGCCGTTGAGGGAACCGGATTTGATTCTTATTTTTCCCGCCGCCGCGGTGCCCTTGCAGAAATTGCGGATATGCCCCGTGCTGAACTCGTCGCCGGGAACCGGCAGCGAATCGGCGAACTCGCGCGCAGCCGGGGATTTGCGCATGTAAACCAGCATTTTAGCCAGCGATTGCGCGCTGGCGAGATTGTTTTTTGAAAGTCCGCAGGCGTCCGCCAGCTTCACGCTTTCGCCGGTCGTTCCGGCGATAAAATTCCTCAATTCCGCCAGCCCGTTTTGCAGCGAACCTTTTTTGCCGGCGTGGACCGCCAGCGCGCGCAGCAGCATCTCGGCGTAGAAATTGAAGCTGCGCTTGTTGGTGGCGAACACGATTTCTTTCAGCGGGCGGGAAAATGTCTGCGCAATGAGCCGTCGCTTATCCGCCGGAGCGCCAGACACCGAGGCGTCTTTCCCGACGCGGATTCCCCGTCCGCGCAGCGCCGCCGCAAACCGCTGAACGGCAAAAAGCGCGGGGTCGGGCATCGAGCCTTTGATGAAAAACTCCGGCTTGCCCGGCGGAATCGTGCCGCGCAGTTCCGCCTCGTACTGGCGCGGCGCGCGGTAAATATAGCCGTTGTCGCCGGAGCCGGGCGCGCCGGTCAGCATGAAATTGGTCCAGGTCAGCCCTTTTATTTCCGGCTCTGTCCGCAGCGCGGCGGCGGGTTCGCCTTCATGCACGCCGGGCTTGAAAAACAACTTATAAAGGTTGTCGTTTATCGAAAGCGCGCCGGCCTGCGCGGCGTAATAATTGCCCAAATCCTCATACGGCCATGTGCCCGGCACGGATAGCCCCTCAAAAAGCGACACGTCGGCCACGACTCCGCCGGTTATTTCTTTTATCCCCGCTTTTTCCACGGCCTCCGCCCAGGAATTGACGACGGCGTTGTAATCCGGCGCGCCGGCGATTACCGTGGAGCCCAGCGACGGGTCCCCCCCGCCGATGACGGCGATATCGCCGTGAAGAATGCCGCCGGAAACATCCGCGGCGGCATAAACCTCAGTCTTAAACTTATAATCAGGTCCAAGCAGGGACAACGCCGCCGCCGTCACAAAAAGCTTGAGCGTCGAGGCGGGAATGAGGCGGCTCTGCGGATTTTGAGAAAATAAAACTTTGCCGCTGTCGGCGTCGGCGACATAAACCGCCCACTGCGCGTTTCGCGCCGCCGGACTTGCGCAAAGCGCGCGGTATTTCGCTTCAAGGGAAGCCTCCCGCGCCCGGCAGTTCGGGACAGAGAATAAAACCAGAGAAATGACAATGCCCAGCCGGTTCATATCCGAAAGTTTACCGAAAAAACAACCGCATTGCCATTATTTATGCAAACATCAATAGCCCCGAACAATAGACCTCTTGCATAACCCCTGCCGCCCTGTCATACTGTGTCATAAGCAGCTATTCTTTACGAATAAGAGCCACGAAACACACGAAATACACGAAAGAGGAACAAACAACACAAACAACGGAGTTTTAGCCGCAGATGAACGCAGATTTTCGCAGATAAAGGCAGACAAAAGCGGTTTTGTTTTTAATCTGCGAGTATCTGCGTTCATCTGCGGCTGAGTTATGTTGTTGAAAAGGCTCCTCATTTTTCGTGTATTTCGTGTGTTTCGTGGCTGAAATGCAGCCCTGTGGCTTTGTTGTGTTTATGACACAGTTAAGACTAATTGGGGACACGGGTTATGCAAGAGGTCTAATTTGATGGACGGAAATTGCAAGAACTCCGCCGCTATTATCGCGGCGGAGTTCTTGCGCATCAGCCTCCGTTTCGGGAAAGATTATTACTGATAACACCCGCGGCACCGGGGATCTGCCCAAGAACAGCCGGCGCACTGCATGGGGTATCCATTGTCGCCGATATTTCGCTTGTCTTCATTCCCCCGAGCCTGTCGCACGGCGGGCTGTTCCGCCGATTTTCCGGCGCCCTCGGCGGATTTGTTGTGATCCGGGTAGCAATTGCCGCTATTGGTATCGCAGCTATATCCCGACTGACAGTCCGCACCCGTGTAGCAGCCTTTGTGCCATTGTCCGTTGGTGGAAATACAATGTGCGCCGTCACAATAGTAACCGACAGGGCACCGCTGGCTGTAGCAATTGCCTGGGGGGACAATTCCACCGCCGCCCCCATGACTCCCGCCAGCACACATGACGGTGCCGGGGATTAAGTGTTCTCCTTTGTGGCAACAGAGGGTTTTGCCGTTTTTCGGGTTTATACCGACATAATACTGTCCGTAAGCGCGGCAGGGGTCCTTCTTCTGGATTTTCTGTCCGGCAGCGGCGCGCTTTTCCCCGCCGTCTGACGACGCCAAATCCATAACGGGAGAGGCGTTTTCATCATCGCCGCTGTCCGTTTTGAATGCAGTATCGTCGGAGGCATCGGCTGCCGCGTCCCCGAGTTCGCCAATCTCAAGAGCTGCGTCCGCGGCAAATGCGTTGCTCCGCTCTATCATGGGTGCCTTGTCCTCCGAAGCTGCGGCGTCCCCGGCAATGTCAGATGCCGCCGCCGCAGAGGGCGCGGCTTCCGGAATGACGGGCTCCGCGGCCAAAGCAGGCACCGTCATAGCAGACTGATTAAGCGCCTTGACATCCGAAGCGGCGGGGATTGCGATGGCCGGTGATTTCACCAGCAATACGCCAATCGCCGCCGCGATGGCGCCATACAGCAACTTGACCATCAACTTTTTCATAGTGCGAGTCTCCTTTTCATTTCTTCGATTCTCCTTGAAGGGAAGTCCGGCTATGCGGATTCATAAGGAACCCTTCATACAAGTAGCTTAGCGCAGATTGTTGGTTTCAAAAAGGGCCGGAAGGGCCAATTTCGCATAGACTTTAGACCCATGCTCTTTGGGGACTTTCGGTCCGGCGAGAGGATTACCAGACGCGGCAGCGGTCCTCGTGGTACATGGCTTTGCCGGGGCCGCAGGAAAACGCCTTCGAGAACTCCGGCATGTTCACCATCACGCCGTTGACGCGCCACTGCGGCAATGAATGCGGGTCGGTCATGACTTGCAGGCGCGCATATTCGTCCCGCTGCTTTGAGCACCAGACCTGCGCGTAGCCCAAAAACAAACGCTGCGCCGCCGTGAAGCTTCCCGGCGTCAGAGGCAATTTGTCCGCCGCCAGTTCGTTAAGCGCCATGAGCGCGAGGCGCAGGCCGCCGTTGTCGGCGGTGTTTTATCCGAGGGTGAGCTTGCCGTTTAGGCGGATATCATCCACCGCCGTGAAGCTCGAATACTCGGTCACGAAACACTCGGAGCGTTTCTCGTATTCCGTTGAGTCCTGCGGGCTCCACCAGTCGCGCATGTTGCCCTTGTCGTCGAATTTGCGGCCCTTGTCGTCGAAACCGTGGGTCAGCTCGTGGCCCATCACCGCGCCTATGCCGCCGTAGTTGACGGCGATGTCGGAATTGACGCCGTAAAACGGCGGCTGGAGTATCCCCGCCGGGAAATTGATGCTGTTGAGCTGCGCGCTGTAATAGGCGTTGACGGTGGGCGGCGTCATGTGCCATTCGGCGCGGTCAACGGGCTTGCCGATTTTGGCCAGTTCGCGGCGGAACTCGAAGCTATCCGCGCGCGCCGCGTTGCCGAACTCGTCGCCGCGTTTCATCTCGAGAGCCGAGTAATCGCGCCACTTGTCGGGATAGCCGATTTTGTTGGCCACGCTTTTGAGCTTGGCCAGCGCCTGTTTTTTGGTTTGCGCGTCCATCCAGCCCAGCTCTCCGATGTCACGGCCCAGCGCGTCCTCGATATTGCGTATCATCCGCAAAACTTCCGCTTTTCCCTCCGCGCCCAGAGTCTTCTCCGCATAGCGTTTGCCCAAAGCTTCGCCCAGCGCGTTGTCGGTCTGCGCGACGCAGCGTTTCCAGCGCGGACGCAGCTCTTTAGCGCCTTTGAGCGTTTTGCCGTAGAAGTCGAAATCCTCATTCACCACGGCGGAAGAAAGCCGCGAGGCATGCCCGCTCAGGGTATGCCACCGCAGATAGGTTTTCCAGTCTTCGGGCGGCCGCTGCGACAGCAGGCGGCTTGCCTGCCTGAAAAACTCGGGAGTCGCCACGTTGAGCGATTCCAGCGCGGGCGCCTGCGTTTTCGCGAAAAGCTCCTTCCAGTCCATATCCGGCGCGAGGGCGGACAGTTCGGCCACCGTCATCTTGTGATAGACATTGGCGGGTTCGCGGCGGGACACCTTGTCCAGCGACGCACGGGCCAGCTCCGTTTCCAGGGACACCACGGTTTTTGCCGCCTCGGATGATTTAGCCTGGTCGTAGCCGAGCAGCGAGAACATCTTTCCTATATGTTCGCCGTACTGCGCGAGCAGTTTCACGGATTTGGCGTCGGTTTTGAGGTAATAATCGCGGTCCGGCAATCCCAGCCCGCCCTGGTCAACCTCGGCGATAACCTGCTCGGCGTCTTTGAAATCCTGGGTGGAGCCGTAAAGGAATAGCGCCGGCATGCCCTCGGCCTGAAGCAGCGCTATTTCGGAAAAAATTTCCGCGCCGGTTTTGAGCGAGTCTATCCTGTCCAGATACGGTTTCAATGGAGCGAGGCCCAGCGAGTCTATGGCTTTCTCGTCCATGCAGGAATCGTAGAAATCGCGGATTTTGCGTCCATCCTCGCCGGCGGCCCCGGAATTTTCGAGGATATCGCGCAGCTCGCGGCGGTTGCGCTCCGCCAGTTCGTCGAACCGGCCCCAGCGGGGCTGGTCGGGCGGTATCTCGTTTTTCGCTATCCAACCGCCGCAGGCGAACTGGTAGAAATTGTCGCAGGGGTCGGCGGCGCGGTCCAGCGCCGAAGCGTCAAAACCGTTTATGGCGGCTGATTCCGCGGCGAAGCCCGGAAGGGCGAGCGTCGCTGCAAACGCGAACATGGCGAAGTATCTCATGCCCGTTAGTATATCTTAAAAATGGGCGTGTCGCGATTTTTTTAAAATGTCATGGTAGCGTTTTATAGAAATGTCATGGTTGAAGTGCTAAAACGGCTCTTTACGCCGCAAGGCGGAGGGGCCAACAATGGAGCTACTGACCATGAGCAACC